>CAZSWI010000024.1:0-24386 GCA_964610635.1 uncultured Acidobacterium sp. | reverse complement strand
GCCCGACGGCGCGGCTTGCCGTTTGAAGTTGGCCGCGACCTGATCGTCCTGCATGGCCTCGGTCTTCGAGGTATCGAGGCCGCGATTCGTCGGCAGCAGCATCTTCGAAACCGCCTCCACAAGCGCGGGGCTGCCGCTGAGCCCCTGCGTCATCTGCAGCTGGTTGCCCAGCGTGAAGACCAGCAGGCGCTCCCCCGCAGGCAGGGCGCTCAGAAACTTCAGCATCTGCTGGCGCCCGAAAAGCTGATCGTCATAGGGAGTATTGAGCAGGTCGAACAAGACAATCGTCATCGGCTGCGCGGCGCGGCCGGCGCTGACGTTGGAGAATTCGGTCGTTCCCTCCTGCGGCGCCGCGAAGGTTGGAGGCTTCGCCGGCTCTGCATCGTGCGCCTCAAAGAAGGAGACGGGTTGGGGCTTGCCGTCCTCAAGGATTTTGAAATCCTCCAGGGTGAGGCCACGCACTACGTTCCCGCTCTTGTCGCGGACCAGCACGTCGACATAGACAAGGCGTGTATTGACCCGCAGAGTTGGCGGCGGCGCAGAGCCTGTGTCGGCCTGCTGGGCCAGCGCTACGATGGAAAACAATGAAACTACGGGCAGCGACAGGGATCGGAACATGGGCTGCGCCTCCTGCAGGCAACGCCAGCTATCTGCTGCACATGCGCCCTCGCGTCGGATGGGCAAAGGAAGCCGGAAGTGAGAACGTTCGCAATTATAGGCTCAATTGAGACTGCGAAGAAGACGGACGGCCGCTTGACCAGTTCCGTCTAAGTTGCCGGTTATTTTCCGATCGTGAGATGGATCGTGAGATGTGGATCGCTCATGGTCCCGCCTCAGGCTGCGGAGGCGAGCTGGCCTTCTGCTCTTCGTTCAGTCGCGAAAATGTTTCGCGCTCCCGCTGTGCTTTGTCAGGCATCTTCGCTTTGGAATAGGCGCGGGCCAGGTTGAAGTGAATCTCGGGGCTCTCGGGTGAGAGATTGCTGGCTATCTCCAGCTCGCGGATAGCCGTACTGACGTCATTCGACTCCAGGCTCGCGCGCCCCAGCAGATAGTGGGCGTTGACGGAGTCGTGATTCAGATCGAGAGCGCACTGCGCCCATTTGACGGCCGGAGCCGGGTCGGCTTGACGCAGGGCGATGGAAGCGAGGCTGACACAGGGCAGTTCGCTGCGCGGCGAAATGGTGCGCTCCGCCTGCATTTGTGCGCTTGCCTGGTCGAACTCCGAAAGAGCGATCAACGCGGTTCCATACGCGTAATGCAGAAACGGCGCGTTGGGGTAGCGGTCCAGCAGGATCTTGAACTGCGGGAAGGCCTGGTCGTATTTGCTCTGCTCGAGAAGGACGGCAATGCTTCCGGCGGCGCTCACCAGCTCGCTGTCGGTCGGGTTGGTCTGGTCGGGAAACTCCGGACGCCGAAGGAGGTCCAGACCGAGGGCAAATTCGACCTTCCGCCTGACGGGACTGACCGGATGCCACGCGGTGGCGAGGATGGTCTCCGCCTCGTCGAAACGGCCGGCGTGTACAAGCAGGATGCCGTAGGTATATCGAGCCTGATCGATAGATTCGTTACTGGCGCTCAAGCCGAGCTTCGCGCTCCGATCCAGGTGAATGAGCGCGTTGTCATAGTCTTTCAGCGCAAACTCGCACAATCCAAGCAGTGCCCAGCCGGTGCCGCTGGAGGGATTCGAGGCCAACCATGCTTTCAGATCGGCGCGGGCGGCGGAGTAGTCGGCCGCCACGTACTCGGCCAGGGCCTGCTTCCATCGCGCCGAAGCTTCCTCCGCCTGCACACTCTTGTTCGCGTAGAGCTGGACGATGCGGTCCTGATCCCAAACAGCTGGGGGTTGAGCCTCGGGGCGTGTTAGCGTAGCTGCGAGTCCCCGCTCCTTGTCCGCTTCGTCGGTTTTTCCACAAGCTTCTGCTGCCAGGGTCAGCATCTGGTGGGCTTCCACGTCGTGTGGAAACAGGCGGACCGTGGTGCGAGCAGATTGGAGAGCTTCCGCCAACGAGCGCTGTTGAAGTTCGATGCGGCTGACCTCGATCCACGGGAGGGGGCTCTCCGGCGAGATTTGCGTTTCCGCCTGGCATTGTTCCAGCGCTTCCCGGGTCTCTCCAACCTTGGCCAGTGAGCGGCAGTATGCGAGGTGCAGCCACGGAAGCGTGGGGTACGCGCGGAGGAGCGCGGCGAAGGCCTTCGGGTCATCGCCGATCGCCGCCTCTCCGGCTTCCAGAACCAGCGCTTCGCGCGAAGGATCGATTTGCTGCGGCAGAAGCGGGACACGCAGCGTGGCCAGGCCAAGCGCGATCTTCGCCTGGTCAGGCACGGTGCCGCTTCCGAACCTCGTCCTCAGCAGCGCGGCCGCGCGGTCGAACTCCCCTGCTCGAATCCAGAGGAGGCACAGGTGATACTCGGAGACGCGGGCAATCTCATCGTCATCCTGCATTCCAAGCTTTTGACCTTTTTCCAGATGTCCAAGGGCAGCGTCGTAATCCCCGGTCTCAAACTCGGACAACCCGAGAATGCCCCAGCCAACCCCCAGATACGGCGCAAGCGCGGTTACTTTTTCGAAAGTAGACTTCGCGGCGGCGAACTGGCCGCTGCTGTATTGCACCATTCCGAGGTTCCACCATCCCTCTTTCCAGTCGGGCTGCAGCCCTAGCGCCTGCTGGTAATCACGGATGGCGTCAGCAGTCTTGCCGGCTTCGTTCTCGCTCGTGGCCAGGTCTCGCAGGCGGGCAAACTCGGCCACGTCCGCGGTCGCGGCGGCCGCAGACTGGGTTGCCGGGGTGGATTGCGCCCAAGCCGGGATCGCCCACGGTGAAAGAGCAAGTCCGAGGCAAATGGACCTGAGTGCCCGCTGTGGCATGGGGTATG
Source organism: uncultured Acidobacterium sp. (assembly GCA_964610635.1). GTDB lineage: Bacteria > Acidobacteriota > Terriglobia > Terriglobales > Acidobacteriaceae > Palsa-343. The sequence goes on along the minus strand of CAZSWI010000024.1, from coordinate 21,512 downwards.
TCCATCGCCAATTATACTGAGGGGTTTCGTGCCCCTTCGTTCACAATCCGGACCCGTCCCGCCCTTGGGGAACCTTTCTCGCCGCGGCCTGCTCCGGAGTCTGGCGCTTACCGCTGCTGGTTCGGCTCTGCAGCGGACCTCGCTGAGCGGAGCTGCTGTGCCGCAGGCACTGTATCCCTTCGAAGAGGTACCTGCTGAAAAGAGCGGCATTCGGTGGGTGCACAGTGCGGGCCGGTCAGCCCAAAAGTATCTTCCCGAAAGCAGCGGGGCGGGTTGCGCCTTTCTCGATTATGACAACGACGGCTGGATGGATATTTATTTCGTTAACAGCGGTAAGTCGAACTTCTTCACGCCCCCTCGACCGTTACGCAATGCGTTGTATCGCAATAATCGGGACGGCACATTTACCGATGTTACGGAGAAGGCGCGGGTGACGGGCGGCGGCTACGGCCAGGGGGTTGCGGTTGGGGACTACAACGGTGACGGTTTCCCCGATTTATATGTGACGCATTGCGGCCGAAACATCCTGTATCGCAACAACGGCGATGGGACTTTTACCGATGTTACCGAGGCAGCAGGTATCGCCGCGGGCGGGTGGAGCACGAGCGCTGTATGGTTCGACTATGACAACGACGGCAGGCTGGACCTGTTCGTGTGCCAGTTTGCCCAGTTTGAGCTATCGCGCGGCTGCGCGACCGATGCCGCCGGGGTGCACCATTACTGCATACCCACGACTTTCAATCCTGAGCCCAGCTGGTTATTTCATAACAACGGCGACGGCACTTTTACCGATGTTAGTAAGTCGGCGGGAATCGCAGAGCACCTGGGGAAGGCCTGGGGGGTTGTGGCTGCTGACGTGAACAACAATGGCTGGATGGACCTGTTTGTTGCCAACGACACGCTGCCAAACTTTCTCTACATAAACCGCGGCGGCAAGTTCGAAGAGAAGGGTCTGGAAGCCGATGTTGCGTACAGCAGAGACGGGCGGCCCCGCTCAGGAATGGGAGTGGACGCGGCTGACTTCGATCAGGACGGCTGGATGGACCTCTTCGTGGCCAACATCGATGAGGAGCTCTTTTCGCTTTATCGGAATAACGGCGACGGCAGTTTCGAGGACGTTGCGACGCAGGCGGGAATCGGAATGCCGACCCGCTGGATGAGCGGCTGGGGCCTGAAGTTCCTTGACTACGATAACGACGGCGACCTCGACCTGATCGCGGCCAACGGGTTTCCGGATGAGCTGGTGCACGAAGCCTCCGGGAGAATTCAATGGCGTCAGCGGCTGCTCCTCTTTCATCACGAGGCAAAGATGTTTCGCGATGTCAGCGCCGAAAGCGGACCGGTTTTTTCGCGAACTTTCCCCGCGCGCGGCCTGGCCATCGGCGATTTCGACAATGATGGCGGGGTCGATGTGCTCATTGTTCCCAACGATGAGCCACCCCTGCTGCTGCACAATCAGGTCGGCCGGCGCAACAACTGGCTCGGCGTCCACCTGATCGGGCGCAAGTGCAATCCGGATGCGGTCGGCGCACGCCTCAGTTATCAAGCCGGGGATCTGAAGCGCTCGCGGGTCAAGGTCGGAGGTGGCAGCTTCCTGTCCTCTCATGATCCCCGTGTGGTTCTCGGGTTTGGACAGAGGGCGAAAATCGACAGCCTCGAGATCGCCTGGCCGTTGCCGAGCGGTGCCATAGAGCGGTTCTCGGACCTGCCGGTGAACCGGTACATCACCATCGTCGAAGGCGCCGGCAAGTGGAGCTGATTCAATCGGAGAGAAGTCCAGGCAGAGCGGCGATCCGGCATATTCCGCGATCCGCGCGGTGAGTATAATGGGCGCGGACGCGGAGGCACGCGATGAGAATCAAGCTGCCGATCTCCGGAATTCTGACAATTTTGTGTGTTTCATGGACCGGTATTCGGGCGCAGGTGAGCCCCTCCACAGGGTCGAATGCCGGCGGCCCGGAATCGGCCAGCACCGTAGGTAAAGACGCCAATTTTGGCCAGCTCATGAACAAGCAGACCGGGAGCCTCCAGTTCTTCGGCAAGGTGGCGATGGCCGCCGGCAAATTGCCCTGGGATCCGATTCCGGTGGTCGTGATCTGCGGCGACAAAGCGCGTTATAACACGGTGGCGGATGCCAAAGGGGCCTTTTACATCGTGCCTCCCGCCAGGAGCAGCGAGCTATCCCCGGAAAAGAAAGATGCCAGCCATGCGGCCCCATCCGAGTTGGTGGGTTGCAGCGTCAGTGCCGTCGTGGACGGTTTCACTTCGACGCGACTAACGATTGCCAACCGCACCCTGGAAGACGATCCCTCTCTGGGCACAATTATGCTGACCCCGGATGAGCACGCGGCCGGCTCCAGCGCCAGCCCGACAACGGAAACAGTGCCCCCTGATGCCATGAAGGAGTTCGATAAAGCACACAACGACGACCTTGAGAAACACTTCGACAGCGCCCGCCACCACCTGCAGAAGGCGGTGAGTATCGATCCGAAATTTGCCGAGGCCTGGTACCATCTTGGCCAGGTCGACCAGCAGGAAAACAGTGCTCAGGAGGCTCTGAGCGCTTATCAGAAGGCGGCTGCGGCCGATCCCAACTACATTCCGCCCTACGAGCCCATCGCCGAGCTTTCCGCTCTTCAAAAGAACTGGCAGGCCGTGACGGATGCCACGAATCAGGCGTTGAAGCTCAATCCTGCCGGCACTCCCCAGATTTGGTATTTCAACGCCGTAGGCAATCTGAATCTCGGCAATCGCGCGCAGGCCGAAACCAGCGCCGAAACATCGCTGTCGATAGACCCCAGTCACCGTGCTCCGAACACCGAACAACTGCTGGCTGTGATCCTGGCCGGAAGAGGCGACTACTCCGGAGCTCTCGAACATCTGCGGCACTGCCTGACCTATATGCAGCCTGGACCCAATTTGGATGTGGTGAAGCAGCAGATCGCTCAGCTGGAGAAAGTCGTCCCCCCGGCCGCAAAATAGCACCTTGAATTGTCGTGGCGGCAGCTTCAGATTCGTTCGTGATCGCTGTCTGATCGCCGATCCCCGAGAGGTTCAGGTCTTCGCCGGCGGGGACACTTCAGTAGCGGGTGGTCGAATTTTTCGCGCATAGTAATACTCGCGCATTCCGGAGGACCCATGAAGGGTAATCTGCTGATCGTTGTAATTCTGAGCATTCCGTTAGTTCCATGGGCCGGCCTGTGGGCGCAGCAAAATCCCTCCTCGATGGCAAACAGCGGCGGCGCGGAAGCAACGAGCAGCGTGGGCAAATACGCAAATATGGACCAGCTCATGAACAAGCAGACCGGGAGTCTGCGCTTCTTCGGGAAGGTGGCGATGGTGGCAGGCCCGCTGCCGTGGGATCCGATTCCTGTGGTCGTGATCTGCGGCGGCACGCCGCGATACAACACGGTCGCGGATCCAAAGGGCGGCTTCTACATCGTGCCCCCGGCCAGGAGCAGCGAGATCATCTCGCAAAAGAAAGATCCGAATCATGTAGCGCCGTCGGAACTGGTAGGGTGCAGTGTCAGCGCGGTTGTTGACGGGTTCAAATCCACCCGGGTGACGATAGCCAACCGCACGATTGAGGACGACCCTTCGATTGGCACGATTATGCTCACCCGGGACGAGCGGGCAGCCGGTTCAAGCGTCAGTTCGACCACCGAATCGGCGCCGGCGGACGCACTGAAGGAATTCGAGAAGGCACACAATGACGACCTTGAGAAACACTTCGATAACGCGCGCCACCATCTGCAGAAGGCAGTAAGCATCGATCCGAAATTTGCCGAAGCCTGGTACCATCTTGGCCAGCTCGACCAGCTGGAAAACAGTGCCCAGGAGGCTCTGAGCGCATATGAGAAGGCGGCTGCGGCCGATCCCAGCTACATCCCGCCCTACGAACCCATTGCCGAGCTCTCCGCACTGCAAAAGAACTGGCAGACCGCGGTGGATGCTACCAATCAGGCATTGAAACTCGATCCGGCGGGTACACCGCAAATCTGGTACTTCAACGCTGTGGGCAATTTGAATCTCGGCAATCGCAAGCAGGCCGAGACCAGCGCCGAAACCTCGCTCTCTATGGACCCGAGCCATCGCGCGCCAAACACCGAGCAACTGCTGGCTGTCATTCTGGCGGGAAGAGGCGAGTATGCGGGGGCGCTCGAACACCTGCGGCACTGCCTGACCTATATGCCGCCCGGACCCAATGTGAACGTGGTCAGGCAACAGATTGCTCAGCTCGAGAAAGTTGTACCCCCGGCACAATAGCGTCGGCCTGCTTCGCGCACGTACTGCGGGCAAAGCAAATAGCGCTGCTGCTTTAGCTGCTGATAGAGTGATAGTGCTTTCCCTCCTGATGCATCCTTCTGGCTGGAAACTGGCGATGCTTCTTTTTTCGTGCGGGGCGGCGATGGCGGCCGCGCTCACGGATGGGCCGGAGATTGCCGGACCCGCGGCTCCATCGACCACCCGAGAGCATCTGAAGCAGGCGCGGTGGTGGCCCACCAGGCAAGTTGCGGATGAATCGCAATTCGTGGGAGAGCAAGCCTGCGCTGGATGTCACGCCGGTATCGCCCGCACCCAGGTCACAACCCAGATGGCGCGCACTATGATGCCTGCCGCCAACTCTTCAGTTCTGGCTGCCCACACCGGTCCCATCTTCTCCTTCGGTTCTTACCGTTACAGGATCGGCAGGACGAAAGATACTTTCGTTCTATCCGTCACCGACGGGACGCACCAACTCTCCGAACCTTTGCAATGGGCATTCGGCTCCGGCGCAATCGCCCAGAGCTATGTCTGGTGGGACATGGGGCAGCTCTACGAGAGCCGGTTCAACTACTTTGCCGATCTCCACGGCTTCGACCGGACCCCCGGACGTCTGACAGCCCCGCCCGTCTCACTGGCAATGGCAGAGGGTCGTAAACTCGCCGAGTTCGAAGCCCGCGAGTGCTATTCCTGTCATGTCACCGCGCTTACCACCACCCAGCCGCTGAGTGCTGCGCGTTACCAGCCAGGCATCGCATGCGAGGCCTGTCATGGTCCCGGTCGCGCTCACGTCGCAGCCATGAACAAGGGAGACGACGAGGAACTGAACATTGTGAACCCCGCGTCCCTTCCGGCGGCGGAAGCCGTCGATTTCTGCGGCGCATGTCACTCCACTCCCAAAGACGCCGAGCTGATGGGCGTTGTCGGCCCGCTCACCGCCCGTTTTCCTGCCTACCGTCTCGAGAAGAGTCGGTGCTGGGGTCGAACCGGCGATGCTCGCCTGACCTGCTTCGCCTGCCATAACCCCCATCAGCCGCTCGAGCGCGATGCGGCCGGATACGATTCGGCTTGCCTGCGTTGTCATGCGAACCGGGCGGGAGACAGCCCACACGGGTCGGCCGTTCAAGCTGCCTGTCCCGTGGCGAAGTCTCGCTGCACGTCCTGCCACATGGAGAAGATCGGAATGGCGGGTATTCACTACGACTTCACCGACCACGAAATCCGCATCGTCAAGGGCAACGCTCCCTTCCCGGATTGAGACGATGACCGGACGCGCAATCTCTTTGCCGAGACTTCACAGAGTCCGCTTTCCATCGCTTTTTTTCCTCTTTGCGCTCTTCGCGACGGGACAGGCTGTTGCTCAGGCCGCCTCCGGCAACGCCATGCCCGATCCAGATCTCTTTGGCCCGCAGCTCAAGCCCCTGATTCTTGCCGAGCAGTACGCGGTCAGCTCCGGCGATCCGGATGCGATCCTCGAAACCAGCCGCACTCTTGCGGTGGCTTCTCTTCGGGTGTTAGCCGTCGTGGACACGAAGGACCAGCAGAGCACGAAAGCTCTTCAGGCTCTTCCATCTTCGGATCGCCTCGTTTCCGACCAGAAAACGGAGCTTTTGCTGTTGCGATCGGAGCTCCTTTGCGGCGAGACCGCCGATGCCGCGGAGCTGGAGAAACATATTTTGAAAACGAATCCCGACACCGCCGATCTGCGCATCGAGCTCTCTAAAACTATGGAAATGGGCTCCGATCGCCACGATGCTTTGCGGGAAGCAGCTCGTGCGGTAGACCTCGATCCCAATTCGTTCGATGCGCAAATTGCCCTGGGCATGGCTTCCTGGGAGCTCAACGGTTTTCAGTACAACGAGCAGACGCTCCAGGCCTTTACTGCCGCGCAACATCTGGACCCCGATGGATACGCGTCCAACTTGTCCCTCGGCTTGATCGAGTCGCAATACCATCAATTCGAAGCGGCCGCTATCCACCTGCGTTCGGCTCTCGCCGCCGATCCGTCCGCGCCCGAGCCCTGGTATCAGCTTGGCATGAACGACTGGGACCAGGATCTTCTGGCAGAGGCTGACGACGCGCTGCGGCACTACCTGGCCCTGGAGGAAAGCAGCAAGCGCGGAAAACCCGGTCAGGTTCGTCTGGCGCTGCTTATCCTTGATCGCATCGCTGACGAGCAGGGAGTTGGCGTCGATCCAGCGCACCTCGCAGCGGAGAGCGCGCTCGAGCAGCTGATTGCTCCACAAGCCGACTTTGCGGAGCGCACTCCCGATGCCGGCGGGGGTGTCGTGGATCCCGGCGTCACCAGCAAGTCTTCCTCAGCGCTTCCCGGCAGAGTCGAGCAATCCGGACTCAAAGCTACGCCCCGGCAACTGCGCGATGTCGTCGCCAACAGCCTTAACGATATGGGCACGGTACTGGCTCGCAAACACGATTACGCCGCTGCCGTCCTGCCGCTCCACTACGCCGCCGAATACGATCCGATGCTCGATCCCGTGATGCGCAACCTCGGATTTGCCGCTTTCCTGAGTGGCTCGTACGAAGAGAGCGAAAGCGCCTTGCGCCAGGAGGTCGCAACTCACCCCGATGACGCGACCGCTCGCGCTTATCTCGGGATGTCGCAGTACGCAACCGGGAAATACGCTGAGGCGTCGGCGACTTTTCAGCTTTTTGGTCCCGCACTCGCGTCCAAACCCCTGGTCGAAGCAACCGCAGCTGCGGCATTCGCGCGTTCAGGGCAGAGGGCTCAGGCTGAAGACACGCTCGCGGACCTCGACAAAGCTGCCCCTGACCCCGAGGTCCAGGCTCGCGAGGCTGTCGCATGGCTGGATCTTGGCGATGTCCGGCGCGCCACCGAATTGGCCCGGGCAGCGCTCTCACGAAATGCGCAGACTGCGGAAGCATTGCGTGTGTTGGGAGAAATTGCACTGGAGCGCGAAGATGGCGAAACCGCCGTTCGCGAGTTCGACGACGAGCTCAAGCTGGGCAGCCTGGGTGCGGACGATATCGTCGAGACCCGGGTTCTGCTGGCGGAAGCTTTGATCATGAGCGGCAACCGAGGCCAGGGTCAGTTCATCGCGCGGGACCTCGCGCGCGCGCATCCGGATCTCGCGAAGGCCCTCCGCTCCCGGGGTGAAACGCTGCTGAAGAACGGCGACGCCCACGAAGCCTGGCAGAAGCTTGGGGCTGCGGCGTTGCTCAATCCTGGCGAACAAGATCTCCGCAAAGAACTGGCATCAGCGAAACGCCTCATTCGGACTAGTTCAAAATAGCGACGGCCAGGTCATGTTAATGAAATGGTGGGCGAGGCGGGAATCGAACCCACAACCCCCGGCTTAGAAGGCCGGTGCTCTATCCAATTGAGCTACTCGCCCGCCGCTGCGTGCTCCGCAGCCCTGCTTCCTCATTGTAACGGTCGTCGCGAATCGCATTTGGCTTCCACGAATCGCTCGCGGCAACCCCATTCACTCCATGCCATGCTCTTACTCGCGCGTCAGAAATCTGAGCAGAGTCTTCTCTGCCCAACGGCCGTCGCCGCCTTCCGCCGTCGCCGGCTCCAGAAACGCACAGTGTCCGCCATGCTGCGTTTCATAGAAGGTGACGTGCGGATTGGCAAGCAGCGCTGCCCGCGTCTGCGGCAGCATGCGAATGAACGGATCGTCCACCGAATGCAGAATCAGCGTCGGCACGCGGAATGATCCGGCGTAGGTCGAGCTCGCGACACTGTAATAGTAGTCATCCGCATCGCGAAACCCGCCATACCGCGCGACAACGTGGTGGTCGAATTGCCGCATGGTGCGAATCTTGTCGACCGGCGCATCGCTGTAGATGCGCGGATAAAGCGCCATCCGCCGCCGCACCCGCGCCAGCATCGATCGCAAAAAGTGCCACTCATAGATCCGATTTTGCGGCAGGTGCAGCGCCGCCGACGAAGCCGCGAGATCCATCAGCGGCGATACCCCCACCACCGCCTTCAGCTCACGTGGCGCTCCTGTTCCCATCTCCCCGGCCCAGCGCAAAACCAGATTCCCGCCCATTGAGTAGCCGACCAGAGCCACCGCCTCCAGTTGCTGCTCGCGAATAATCGCCTCCACAACCCGCCCCAAATCGCCGGACCGGCCGGAGTGATAAAGTGTCGGCGAAAGATGGTCCGTCCCTCCACAGGTGCGCATGTTCATCCGCACCACATTCAGCCCTGCGGTCAGCGCGCGCACAGTATTGCCTACGATGTATTGCGAATTCGACGATCCCTCCAGCCCATGCACCAGAACGACCGTAAGCCGCCGGCTCCGCACCTCGCGCGGCTGCCAGTGGCAGTGGCACAGCACCCGGCTCGGCCCATACCCGCTCACCGGCCCTTCCACCTCCACCAGCAGCGCCTCTGGCTCGGCCAGCGCAAGCCGGCGCGGCAGAAAATTCCCCGCCAGCGTCTGCAGATGGCCATTGCGCAGCCATCGGCGCGGAACAAATTCCGTCAGCCACTCCACATTTTCAGTAACAGTCGTCGGCACAAAAGTCGTCACGACGCAACGCCCCGCCCCGAAACTGTAACAGCTGCCAGCACAGAAGCCGCCCACAAGGCTCCCGTCGGCTCCTCTTCGTGCTTGAAGTAGGCAAACACATCGCCGCGCGCCGCCCGCTCCCTCAGTCCACCGCTGATTTCAGCCAGCTTCCCCTCGGCATATTCCGTCTTCCGCCGCCGATAGCAGGAGAACGGAGCAGTGGCCACATCGGGTGTCTCGAGATCGTCGCTCTCCGCTACACAGAGTGCGGCCTCATGCCGCTCCAGCAGCCGATAAATCGCCGCCTCAAACCACGACACATGGCGAAACTCGAAAGCCATTCGAAACCGGCACGCCTTCGCATCCGCAAGAAACTGCGCCAGCCGCCCTTCATCGGCCTTGAAATTCGGTGGAAGCTGAAACAGCACCAGCCCCAGCCGTCCCGCATCCGCCACCGGTTGAATTGCAGCCGCAAATGCCTCCAGCGTCGGCCCGCAATCCTGCAACCGCTGAAAATGTGTGATCCGCTGCGGAGCCTTAAATGAAAATCGGAACCCCTCGCCCGTCTGCGCCAGCCAGGAGTCAATCGCCGTCCGCCGCGGAAAGCTCCGGAACGTGTAGTTCACCTCGACAGAATTCAGCCGCGTCGCGTAATACTCCAGAAACTTCTTCGACGCCAATTTTTCCGGATAAAACGCCGGCTTCCACGTCGGATAAGCCCATCCCGAACAGCCGACGTACACCTGGCTGCCTGCACTTTGATCTGCTTGGTTTGTCATGGGGGTATGCCGCGCGTAGCGCCCGAAAGGCCAATCAATGGGGCGGCTAGTGGGGATCGAACCCACGACATCCTGAGCCACAGTCAGGCGTTCTGCCGCTGAACTATAGCCGCCATATTAGCCCTGATTGTAGCATTGGCCGCACAGATCTCTCGCGCCACGACGCGTCCCAAAACCCCATGCCCAAACCCGAAAATCAGCCCGAAAATCAGCCCACGAAACAGCCCCCGCAACAGTCTGGCAGCCCTGAGATCCTCCCGCCCGCAATCACCTCGCCAGGCGGGTCCGCACTCACCCTCCGCCAGCGCGCCGAGCGTCTCTTCTCCGACGAAAACCTCGACTTCTTCGCTCACCTTCTCGACGACTGGTTCCGTATCCCCTTCACGCCCATTCGCATCGGCCTCGACGGCCTCATCGGCCTCATCCCCGGTCTCGGCGACGTCCTCGCCGGCATCGCTTCATTCGTCCTCGTCTTCGCCGCCTGGATTCGCGGCGTCCCTTATATCACCCTCCTGCGCATGATGGTCAACATCGCCATCGAAGTGCTCATCGGCTCCATCCCCCTCTTCGGCGACATCTTCGACATCGCCTGGAAAGCCAACCGGCGCAACTATAACCTGATGACGCGTCACCTCCGTCAGCCCCACCGCCATACCTGGAAGGACTACGCCTTCCTGCTCAGCCTGTTTGCCGCCGTCCTTGCCATTCTCGCCGCACCCGTGATCGTGCTGCTGATCATCCTCATCTGGATCGCCCACCATTTCTAGCGTCGTATGTTCCAAACTCGCTGGAGATGTCTCCGAAGTTCGCTGAGGAATCGTTCCCCGGGTTTTGTATCGGGCACGATTCACTCGTTCCGCGCCGTTAGATGGGGCCTTCAGGGCCGGCGTCCAGTTATGCTGCTGCACCCTCTTTGGCAGCCTGCCCCTACGCTACAATCTGATCAGTCGGGGCGTAGCGCAGTCTGGTAGCGCATCTGCTTTGGGAGCAGAGGGTCGGGGGTTCGAATCCCTCCGCCCCGACCATTCACATTTCGCCCCTTATTTCGCCTGCGCAGTCACTCGACCGCGCGACCCATTATTCCGGGCCGCCCCATTCCTGACCCGTACCGCATGTTTTCCATCTCACGACGAAAGTCCGCCGTGACCGCTTCGCCGTTGCTCCTGCAGCTCGGAGCCGCTTCCGTGCCGTTGCCGCGTTCCCGGGATGCAAAGCCGTCCGGACAGCGCCCGGATTCCTCGCAATCACCTTCAGCCCACGCTCCAGGCTCCACGCTCCAGGCTCCAGGCTGCCCGCTACCGGCTCCGGGCTGCGGGCTGCCTCTGCTATAATGAGGTCACGCTCAGTTGTTTGGTTGTGAGCCGTTCTCGCCTTCATCCGCTTGACCGTCCTCCCGTAATCTTCCCAGCCCTCTCAGCGTGATGGCTCCTGTTGATCGTGCGTGCGCAATGTGGCGTACCGGGCCAGGCTGAATGCGATTCAAGTCAGGTCGCATCCCAGCCGAAGACGTGAGAAGTGGTCTCGTGAGACCGCTTCGTGAGTGTGGGTCAAATCGAATCGGCGCATCGCGCCTCCCTGGTTTTCCCTGCATAGAAAAACAAAAGGTCCCTGGCCGCAGCTCCTCACCGAGCCGCACACCAGGAACACAGCAACTCCGGCCACCCCGCTGGATCCCTGGATGACAGAGGAACGATCTCAACACCTCAGAGGGACCCAAAAGGGAGCGCCCGAGCAAGGATCAATTGAAACTCTTTTCTGAACTCAACCTTTCGCCGGCCCTGCAACAGCAGATTGCCGCCGCCAACTTCATCACCCCCACCCCGGTCCAGGCCGGAGCAATCCCGCCCGCCCTCGAAGGCCGCGATGTACTCGCCACCGCCCAAACAGGCACCGGCAAGACCCTCAGCTTCCTCATCCCCCTCATCGAGCGCATGCCTCAGGGCATTAAGGGAGCCTCAGCATTAGTCCTGCTTCCCACGCGCGAGCTGGCGATGCAGGTCCTCGAGCACTACCGCCATCTCACCCAGGCCAAAGGCACGGCAGCGCTTGTCTGCGGTGGTCTCGCCGAAGGCCCGCAGCTTGACGCCATCCGCCACGGAGCGCGCCTCATCGTCGCCACCCCAGGCCGCCTCGAAGACTACCTCCAGCGCAAGCTGGTCAACCTGAGCGGCATCAAAATCCTCGTCCTCGACGAAGTGGACCGCATGCTCGACATGGGTTTCAAGCCGTCCATCAAGCGCATCACCGCAGCCCTTCCTAAGGATCGCCAGACTCTCTGTTATTCGGCGACGCTGAGCCCCGAGATTCGCGAAGTGGCCCGCGACTACCTCAAAGATCCGGTCCGCATCGAGATCGGCTCGGTTCTCAAGCCGTCACCCAACGTCGAGCTGCGCAGCTTCGAGGTGCCCACCGACAAAAAGCAGGAGCTACTCGAGCATTTACTCGGATCGAGTGACGGCAGCTTCCTCGTCTTCGTGCGCACCAAGCACGGCGCCGATCGCGTCGCTCGCCGCCTTGTTCGCTCCGGCCACTCCGCAACCCCGATCCACGGCGACCGCTCGCAGTCGCAGCGCAACGCCGCCTTGCGCAGCTTTGCTCAGGGACGCCATCGCATCCTCGTAGCCACCGACGTTGCCGCCCGGGGGATCGACGTCGCTGACGTGGCCCATGTCGTCAACTTCGATATGCCCAAAGAAGCGGAAGACTTTGTACACCGCGTAGGCCGAACCGGCCGCGCGTCTGCCCGTGGCATAGCTTCCACTTTCGCTGCGCCCGACGAAACTCGCGCGCTGCGCAAGATGGAGCGCACCCTCGCCATCACCACGAAGAAATTCCGGGTCCGCCCGAGAGCAACAAAAGCGGCTCTCTAACCCGGAAGCTGATCACGTCGCCCCGCGCGCTTCTGAGCAACCACCAGACCGCGCGGCGTCGGCAGCAGCACCACAGAAATCAGTCCCTCAGCCTCCATCCGCAGCGCCGCCTCCCGCACCAAACCCGAGTGCGAACCCGAATGCGAGCTGGCATCATGCATCAGGATCAGGCCGAAGGGGCTGATCTGCGGCAGAAAACGCCGGATCTCCTGCTCGCGAATCTCCAGGTCGCTGTCGCTGAAAAACAAGTCGATCGTCCCGCTCACCTGCATCTCCAGCGAAGAGGCGTTGCACAGCTCGATCCATTCCGCGACGCCCGAAGCCACAATCTTCTCCTGCGCCTTCGCAAAAACCACCGGATCGAACTCGCAGCTAACGATCCTGCCGAAACCATTCCTCTTTAGCCCCCGGGCCATCCACACCGCGCTCACCCCAAGAAACGCACCCGTCTCGACGATTAGGTGGGGCTTGACGGTCGTCACCAGCGTGCTCAGAAACTCCAGCACCTCAGCTTCAGCCGTCATCGAGTCGTACATGCTCCAGCGCTCCGGGTTCGGGCACTCCGGAGTCGCGCGGTGATACTCCGGCAGCAGCTCACCCCCGGCCCGCTCCGCCTGCAGCATCACTTTGTGTTCCTGTTTTAGTTTCTTTCGAAAAAGTCCCAAAGCCCGCTCCGCAGACCAGTTTCGATTGTAGAGTCTCCACCCTGAACCACGATCGCTGAACGCTGTACGCTGTATCTATGAAAGTCGCCCTACTGGGGTTCGGCACCGTTGGCAGCTCGGTTGCCCGCATCCTCTGCGATCTCAAGCCAGACGGCATCGAGCTCTCCCATGTCTTCAATCGCGGCGTGTTGCGCAAAAAAGCGGATTGGGCCCCGCCCACCGTAGTCTGGACCGAAGACTTCGACGAAGTCCTCCGCTCCGACGCGGATGTCATCGTCGAGTTAGTCGGGGGCCTGGACCCCGCAGGTTCCTGGGTCCGCTCCGCTCTCGAAGCCGGCAAATCCGCCGTCACTGGCAACAAGAAGCTCATCGCGAAGCACGGCATCGAGCTCGACCGGCTCGCCCGCTCCAAAGGCGCGCACCTGCTCTACGGCGCAGCTGTCGCCGGAGGCATCCCCGTAATTCCCGGCCTGCAGCAGGGACTCGCCGGCGACCGCATCACCCGCATCGAAGGCATCCTCAACGGCACCTGTAACTACATTCTCAGCCGCATGGAGGCAGGCGATGCCTTCGCCGAAGTACTCCGCGACGCCCAGCAACTTGGCTACGCCGAAGCCAATCCCAGCGAGGACGTCGATGGCTACGATGCCCGCGCCAAGCTTGTGATCCTGTCCCGCATCGCCCTGCGCGCTGCCATTGACGTCGATGCAGTCGCCTGCCGCTCCATTACTGAAGTCGACGCTGTCGATCTGGTCTACGCCCGCGATCTGAGCTGCACCATCCGCCAGATCGCGAAAGCCGAATTGCGTCCGGACGGCGTCTCCGCAACCGTCGGCCCCATGCTCGTCCCTTTGCGCTCGCCCTTTGCCTGGTCGCGCGGCACCGAAAATATGGTCCTTGTCAGCGGCCAATACGGTGGCGACGTAGTCTTCTCCGGCCATGGAGCAGGCGGCAATCCCACTGCGGTCGCGGTTGTCTCCGACCTCATCTCGCTCGCGCATGGCTCGAAGGCCGCCGATCTGTCCAGCCGCGCCGCTCTGGTCAGTGGAGAATTCGAGCTCCGTCACTACATCCGCTTCATCGTGCAGGATCGTCCCGGGATCGTTGCTGAAATCGCCGGAGCCCTCGCTTCAGAGAAGATCAACATCGACGCCCTCTTCCAGCGCCCCGGCTACGAAAAGGGCAACCTGCCCTTTGTCGTCACCGTAGAGCCCTGCGCCGCCTCAGCGCTGCGCCGCGCCATCGACCGCATCGCCCACGCCGGCTGGCTCGCCCAGCCACCCCTCGACATGCCCATGCTGGGCGAGTAAAACACATCGAGCCGATGTTCGCCACCATCATCGCCGGCCTAACCACCCTCTTCACCGTCGCCGGACTCGGCTATTACCTCGTTGCCCTCTGGAGCGCGCGCGCCTTTCTGCGTCGCCCGCGATTCCCTGCGGGATTCGCTCCGCCAATTAGCATTCTCAAACCCATCCACGGCCTCGATCCCGGCATGATGGAAGCCTTCGCCAGTCACTGCCTGCAGAACTACTCCGGCGAATACGAAATCCTCTTCGGAGTCTCCAGCCTCGACGATCCCGCCGTCGCTGTCGTGCGCCAGCTCCAGACCGATTTCCCGGACCACGCTATCCATCTCGTTCATTGCCCCGAAGTCCTCGGCCCGAACGGCAAAGTCAGCAACCTCGCGCAACTATTGCCCCACGCCCGTCACGACTACCTCATCGTCAATGACGCCGACATCCGCGTCGGCCCTCACTATCTCACCCACGTCCTCGCACCGTTCGCTTCCACTCAGATGCCGCGGCCTGTAGGCCTCGTAACGGCGCTCTACCGTGGCCGAACTCATCAAACCGTCGGCTCCAAACTCGAAGCCCTCGGTATAGCAACTGACTTCGTCCCCAGCGTTCTCACAGCGCGCTTCCTCGAAAAGGGCCTCCACTTCGGACTCGGCTCTACGCTTGCCGTCTCTCGCACCGCTCTCGACACAGCCTTCCCGGCTGGCCTCGCGCCTCTCGCCGAATATCTCGCCGACGACTACGAAATGGGAGCCCGCATCGATGCTGCCGGCTTTCGTATCGAACTGAACAGCGAAATCGTCGAGACCTCTGTTCCCGCCTGGACGTTCTCCGGCTATCTGCACCATCAAATGCGCTGGGCGCGGACGATGCGCGAATCGCGTCCCGCAGGCTACCGCGGCCTGGTCTTCTCCTATGGCCTCGCCTGGGCGATTCTCAATCTCATCGCCTCGGGCCTCAGCCTCTTTGCCTTCGCCTTGTTCAGCCTGGCGCTGCTCTTCCGCGTCTCACTTGCCCTGGGAGTCGGAGTCGGCATCCTCGGCGACCGTCAGGTCCTGCGCGACCTTTGGCTCCTCGTACTACGCGACATCGTCGCCCTCGGCGTCTGGGCGTGGAGCTACGCCTCTGACACCGTCCGCTGGCGCGACGAAGAGTTTTTGCTTGAAACGGGAAAACTAATCAGGCTCGAAACAGGTGGCGCAACCAGCCCTGCTACGGCAAGCCCAGGACCGCAGCAGCCTTAATGTCCCGAAGGCGGAACATACTCCTTCGGCAGCGCAGCCCCCTCGCCAAAGAAAAACTGATCCATCTGCTCCACCAGGAATTCCTGCGCCTGCGGGGTCCACGGCTGCAGGCGATACTCGTTCATCAGCATCTTCTGCCGCTCCACCCACTCCTGCCAAGCCTTTTTCGAAACGTTGTTGTAGACCTTGTTGCCAAAGTCGCTGTCGAAGGGCGCTTCGTCCAGCCCTTCCATCTCCTGCTTGTAGCGCGAGCAAAAAACCATGTGCGGCATCGGTATCGGTCTCTTTGCTTATTGTAACGGCTTCCTCGACATTCCTCCCCGGCCCTACCGCACGGGCAACGCTTCCTCGCCATGAGCCTCTCAACATAAGGAGAGGCTTCGTTCCGGCTGTCCATTGATCCCGCCCCGCTGGTCAACTGCTCACGCGCAGGGATATAAAGAAATTCTGCCTATGAAAATCATCACGTTCTCCCCATACCGCGTGGGAGACGAGCCGGCATGAGAAAACCTGCCCGGCTCGGCCGCCCGGTTTCGCAATTTGTTCCGCATTTCGTTCCGCGATTTGCCCCGCTGCTCGTACTTCTGCTCTCTGCCTGGCCGTTGCGCGACGCTCACGCACAATCTCCCGATGAGATCGTTCGCACCGTCGTCAGGAACGAGCTGGACGCCGACACCAACGACCACACCTCATGGATGTACCGCGACGCCTACAAATCGCCTGAGAAGAACATCGTAAAGCTGGTGATTGAAACCTCGCAGGGCAATCTCTCAGAAATCGTGGAAGACAACGGCCGGCCACCAAGCGCCGAGCAGCACCAGGCCGATCTCGACCGCATCCATCAGATGCTCACCGACCCTGGCTTCCGCCAGCGTCTGAAAAGGAACGAGCAGCATGACGGCCAGCAGGCACGCGACATGATGAACATGCTCCCCAATGCCTTCATCTGGAACATCGTCGGCCGTGAGAACGGCGATGTTAAACTCACCTTCCGCCCCAATCCCAAATTCTCGCCCGACAGCATGAACGGCAAAGTGCTGGCTGCGATGTCCGGCACCCTGGTCGTCGACGAGCACGAAATGCGGCTCAGGAACCTCTCCGGCCGCCTGGATAAGGAGGTGGTTTTCGGATGGGGCTTGCTCGGCCGCATCAACGCCGGGGGAGTGTTTCAGATCGTCCGCGAAGAAGTGGGCCCAGGAAACTGGCAGATCACCCAGACCCACGTCCATATTTCAGGCCACGCGCTTTTTTTCAAAACTATCGGCGACCAGGAAGACGAGGTCACCAGCGGCTACCACCGCACGCCGCTGGGCGTCGACCTCAATAAAGCTGCGCAAATGCTGCGCGATGGCGAAGTCGCGCGGGAGTTGCACCTCGATACCCACTTCGGAGGCTGAAAGAAGAACGAGCGGCTCTTAGCGAAAAGCCTTTAGCCAGGCCCAATGCTCAGATAAGCGCGAGACATTCGTGAATTAGCAATGATGCTGAACTCGCTGTTGACGGCCGTCAGACGACCGTCCCCCCAGTCTCGAAAATAGCGTCCGTCCGATTGCCTTTTAGCTCGTTTTCGCTAAAAGCCTTTCGCCCGTCGATCTCTGCTAATCGCCTTTTGCTAAAAGCTTTCCGCTAATCGCTCTTCGCCAAAAGATTTTCAGCTAACCGCTTTTCGCCAAACGTTCTTTGCTAAACGCTTTTCGCTCGCGTCTCCCTCTAATGCATGTGCATCCGCCACAATGTATAACTCACAATTTCGTGCAGAAGCCGGTGCACGCGCTGCTCCCGCGCAATGCTGCGGCCCACCGGTCGCGGCGAAGTATAGACCGCCAGCCCATCGTGTTCGCAAATTGCATGGATGCGGAACAAGTGAGTCCCATCGCTGACCACAACAATATTCTTCAGCCCGTTCACGCGCGCAATCACCGCCAGCCGCTCTGCCGACTGCTCCGTGTTATCGCTCTGTGTCTCCGCGATGATCGCCTTGTCCGGAACGCCGTGCCCCAGCAGATAATCGTGTCCCACCCCGCCCTCCGAGTGCCGGTCCGCCGGATCGCCTCCGCCGAGCGTGATCATCAGCGGCGCCAGTCCCCGCCGGTAAAGCTCCAGCGCGTGATCGAGCCTCGCCCGCAATACCGGTGAGGGCCGCCCGTCATACTCCGCTGCTCCGAACACCGCAATCGCATCCGCGGGGCGCGCCTCATCGCGATGCGCATAGAACCGAATCTGTTCGTCTACCCACAAAACCCAGCCCAGCGCCACAGCCAGTACGACCCCAACGGTCAGCAGCAGCGCGCCGCTCCGCGAGGGCGCCGCCAGTTTCCCCGCTCCCCGGCGAGCTGCTCTCAGATTGTCGCCGGGAACAATCATCGCTCCTGCAGCGCGAGCGCGATGGCGTGGGTTGGAATCGCCCCCTCGCGCAGAATCTGCCACGTCCCATCGGGCCCGGAGAGATCCACAATCGTGGTCGGCACGCTGCGTCCAGTCGGGCCGCCGTCCACAATTAACGGAATCCTGTCGCCGATCTGGTCGCGAACGCACGCCGCATAAGTGCACTCCGGCAGCCCCGCCAGGTTTGCTGACGTAGCCGTAATCGGCAGGCCGAGCGCCGCCACCACCGCCCGCGGGATCGCCGCATCCGGCACGCGCAGCGCCACGTTGCCCGTATTGGCCGTGCTGCGCAGCGGCAACCGCGAACTCGCCTTTACGATCACCGTCAGCGGCCCTGGCCAAAACCGCTCCGCCAGCAGGTCAAAACAAATCCCGCTCTCCCGCGCCAGCTGATACGCCTGCGACAGCCCTGAAACCAGCAGCGACAACGGTTTCTGCTTCAGGCGCGATTTGATCTCGTAAATGCTCTCGACCGCGCGAAGATTGACCGGATCCACCGCGAGTCCATAGAAGGTGTCGGTCGGGATACCCACGACTTTGCCGGCGCGAATGCAGGTCGCGACGTATTCAATTCGGTCCGCCTCAGGCTCATCCGGATGGATGCGCAGAATCTCTGCTGACAAGGCCTCTCCCGTCGAGCAACGTGTCGGCACAGCGAATCCGTGGACGATCCCGGTCCTCAAATGTCAGGTGGATTTGAGCCTTCCCACCGTGGGTCTGTCCGGAAACCGAACTGCCTCGCCAGGACCGCGTGACTCTGGAAAGACTAGAATCCCCCCATGCCAGCGGCTTCGGATCGTTCGCGCCTCATCAGCATTGTACAGAGTCGCCAGAACGCACGGGTCCGGGAATTGCGCGCCGCCTTCGCTCGCAACGGCCGGGAGGTATCGGAAGTAATCGGAATCGAAGGCGAGCACCTTCTCGCCGAAGCCCTCCGCAGCGGTCTTCGCCTCCGCACGGTCTTCGTCCGCCGCGATCCCTCCTCAGCCGAACCGGCCCGCCGCGATGGCAGCCTCCGCCTTCTCGATCGCCTCGCTCTGCCCGCCTCTGTCCCCATCGTCGAGCTTACCTCCGCCGTTTTCGACAGTGCCGTTGAGACTGAATCGCCCCAGGGAATCGCCGCTCTGGTCGAGCCACCCCTCTTCTCGCTGGCAGAAGCCCTGGCCGCCCCGAACGCGCCCGCCCCAAACGCGTCCGGCGCGAATCCCCTCATCGTTCTCACTGCCGCTCTCCAGGACCCCGGCAACTTCGGCACGTTGATTCGCTCAGCAGAAGCCTTTGGCGCCAGCGGAGTCATCGCCCTGCCAGGAACCGTCAGCGTCTGGAATTCCAAAGCTCTGCGCGCCTCAGCAGGCTCGGCTTTCCGCGTCCCCGTCATCCCGGAAAAATCCTCGGCGGCCTTCGCTGCTCTTGCCGGCCGCCATATCAAGGTGTACGCCGCCGTCCCCGCTTCAGCCGACCCCGCCCCGGGCCCGGACACAACCAGCGACGCAATATCCTGCTCCCAGGCCGACCTGACCGGCCCCACCGCCTTCCTCATTGGCAACGAAGCCAGCGGCCTCTCCGCAGACCTCCTCGACCGCGCCGACTCCCGCATCGCAATCCCCACGCCCGGGCCGGTCGAATCCCTCAACGCCGCCATCGCCGCCAGCGTGTTGCTCTACGAAGCCGCAAGGCAGCGCGCCGCCAACAGGTCCTGACAGTCCAGCGATGAAACTTCTGGGATGGGCGACCCTCCCAGCAGAACCAGAACTTATCGAAAGCAGGGAAAATAAGCCGCGTAAAATGTCATCTACGCCGGTCCGGCTGGATGAACCGGCGATCTGATGAGACTCATCATGAGATGGCCACTCAAAGTCCTTTGTGGTGTTTCCGCGGTTCTCGTGCTGGCGTGGGGGGTCCTGCTCGGCTTGCAGAGGTGGATCGATTCTCGCAGGATCATTGCAGGCCCTCAGAACCAGAGCGCGTTTTACAAAGGCTACGACCCCGAGGAGGTTTTTAAGCGTTTCCGGTCTACTTCGCAAAGTTATTCCAGCGGGAGCTATACGGGTGCGGAGCAAGGAACTGAGTTGGTCCGGCATTCCAAAGGCTACGACCCGCACTTCACCATCGAGTCACGCCGGAAGACAGAACTCGTTACAGCAATTGAGCAGCGAATCCGGGACGACTTGCAAGTCACAGGCACTCGCGTGACCAACCGATTCGAGGAGGCAAGCGGCAATTTCGGGTATAACTACACAACTCCCAACGGAAGCGGCTCCATAACGGTTCATTTGCCGGTACAAGACGAGATTCAACGGAACATGAAGCTGCCAGGCGGCCTTGAAGACATCTCCGTCAAGATCGATCTTCAGGAAATCTGGAATCGCCCACGCTGAATCGTCCCAATTAATCCGCTCCGCTCGTCCTCGCCGCCCAGCCTGCAACACCAGAAACATGCGTCGCCACGAAAATCGTGTACACTACCTTCGTATGAAAAACCTCACCTTCAGCGCGGACGAGGACCTCATCGAGAAGGCGCGCGCCATCGCAAAGGCGCAGCGAACCACCCTCAACGCCGCTTTCCGCGAGTGGCTGGCGCAATTTGCCGCCAGCGAAGGAAATGCCCAGAGCTTCGACGCCCTCATGAAAGATCTCCGCCGCGTCGATGCCGGCGGACACTACACGCGGGATCAGCTCAATGAGCGCTAAGTTCTTTCTCGACACAAATATTTTTGTCTACTCGTTCGATCGCACCGCCCCCAAAAAAGCAACCAGGGCCAAACGGCTTATCCGCGAAGCGCTCGCTTCACAAAAGGGAGTCATCAGCTTTCAGGTGGTTCAGGAGTTTTTCAACGTCGCTTCCAAACGCTTCGCCCAGCCCCTGAGGGTGTCGGAAGCCGAACAGTACATGGGAACGGTCTTTCGTCCTTTGCTGGCCGTACAATCCTCTCTGGCGCTCTACTCTGAAGCCTTGCACCTCCAAAAGCAACGCGGCTTGTCGTGGTACGACTCCCTGATCGTCTGTGCCGCCACGCAATCCCGTTGCGGCATCCTGTTTACTGAGGATCTACAGCACGGCCAAAGCTTTGGAGGCCTGCGCGTCGAGAATCCCTTCATCTAGAGAGAGGAGGCAGACCACTCCATGAGCCTCTTCAACCCAACTCCCGAATCCACCACCCGCGCCGTCCCGGCCCCCCTCGCCGAGCGCATGCGCCCCCGCTCCCTCGATGAGTTCCTCGGCCAGGAGCATCTCCTCGGCCCCGGCAAACCCCTTCGCGTTCAGATCGATCGCGACGACGCCTCTTCAATGATCTTCTGGGGTCCTCCCGGCGTCGGCAAAACCACCCTCGCCAAAATCATCGCCGAAAGCACCAAAGCCACCTTCATCGAGTTCTCCGCCGTCCTCGCCGGCATTAAAGAGATTAAGCAAGTCATGGCCGACGCGGAAAAAGCCGCCTCCTGGGGCACCCGCACCATCCTCTTCATCGATGAAATTCACCGCTTCAACCGCGCCCAGCAGGACG
>CAZSWI010000023.1:15702-24519 GCA_964610635.1 uncultured Acidobacterium sp. | reverse complement strand
AGAGCGTCCGCTTGAGCTGCATGGCGCTCATGCCCTTTTTGGACTCGCAGATGAGCAGGACTGCGAGAAACCAGAGCGGCAGCGCAAGGTGGGAGTCGTGGAAGATCGTTCCGCTCGTCACGGTAAACTGGTACTCGCAGCCAACACACTCAAACCTGGCATAATCATTCATGCGCGACACGCGGCGATCTTTGCAGCGCGGGCACTCAACGCCTTCCGGCCAGCGAAGCCGCTCCAACAGTTCGCGGCAGCAATCGTCAGTCGAATACATCTTGTTAATTTCAGGGAGTGTCATGGCTAACCCTCGCAAACCGAAATCACCACTTCAGCGCGTACCCACCCGAAAACTGGTTGCAGCGATAAAGCGCGATTTGCGAACGATCCCCATTCCCACTCAGCCAGCGAACCCAAAGAAAGGAAAGGGCTAACGTTCTGCACGAAAAGATTATGCCAGAACCGTTACCCTTCGTCAAGTAAATAATCGTGAGTTTACTCGTGCCGAACAGGCCAGAAAACAGTGGGCTTTAGCCCCTGAGGTTTGACAGGACACGACTTCAGTCGTGCCGAACAGGCCGCTAAATCAAATGGGCTTCAGCCCCTGAGGGTGTGTGAGGTTCTGGTTCCGTTTCCCGGCGAGTCCAGCAAGCGACGCCACCCGCGCCAGACGCAGGCGATCGCTCCTGCTCGCGGTCGTGGGTATTGCGGTTCTGCCCCTGGCCTGGCGCGGAGCGTCGTGCGGCCAGGACTTCGATTTTCATCTGCAAAACTGGCTTGAAGTGGTCGCGCACTGGCGCCAGGGAGTCGTCTATCCGCACTGGGCCGTCTCCGCCAATTATCTGGCAGGCGAGCCGCGCTTTGTTTTTTATCCGCCGCTCAGTTGGCTGCTGGGCGGTTTGCTGGGGGCGCTGTTGCCATGGAGCTGGGCCCCGTTGGCGTTCGCCCTGCTGGCTCTGCTGGGTGCGGGCTTCAGCTTCCGCGCTATGGCGCGCGAGTGGATCGCCGAAGACAACGCGACCCTGGCGGCGTGCCTGTATGTGGTGAATCCCTACATGCTGTTTGTTCTGTTTGAACGTGGAGCCATGGCCGAGCTCCTCGCGGCGGCATGGATACCGCTGTTGGTGCTGTATGGGCTGCGGGAGAAACGCGCGCTCCTTCCGCTCTCGCTCACGGTGGCGGCGATTTGGCTGACGAATGCTCCGGCAGCGGTGATGGGCTGCTACATGCTCGCGGTTCTGGTCGCCGTCGCGGCTGTGCAGCAAAAGAACTGGCGGCTGGCACGGCGTTCCGTGGGTGGTGCCCTGCTGGGATTGGCGCTTGCGGGGTTCTGGCTGGTTCCGGCTGTTTATGAGCAGAGGTGGGTGGAAATTGGGCGGGCGATTGGGCCGCTAATGCGGGTGGAGGACAGCTTTCTGTTTGGGTTTGCAAAGCTGCCGGGGCCGAACGTCTCAACGGACGATTTGTTCAATCTGAATTACCACAACCAGGTGCTGCGGACGGTTTCCTGGATTGTCGTGGCGCTGATGCTTGGGGCGGTGGCGGCAGCCTGGGTGTCCCGTAAGAGGCGGAACCCGCTCTGGATGCCGCTGGTGGTGGTGGGGGCCTGCGTTTGCGCGCTGCAGCTTCGGTGGAGCGACATCGCGTGGCGGCTGACTCCCGAACTGAAGTACCTGCAGTTCCCGTGGCGATGGATGCTGGTACTCGCGATGGTGGTCGGGGCGCTGACCGGATTGGCTTTGCGCGGGGAGGCGAAGACGAGGCGAGCCATTGCAGTTCGTGCTGCCGGCACTCTGCTGCTGGCGTGCGGCATGGCGTCGGTGGCCGCGACGTTGTTTTGGCAGCCGTGCGATGAGGAGGACAACGTCGCCGCGCAGATAGCGGCGTTTCATGCGCGCGGCTTCGAGGGCACGGACGAGTACACTCCGCAGGGAGCCGACAACGGCGAGATTCAACCGGGGCTGCCTGCGGTTTCCATACTGGACGCGCCAAATGCGGGGCTGGCAGCATCAGTTAAAGGCGACGCGACTTCGCCAGGGAGCGCGAACGAAGTGAAGATAAAGCGCTGGGATTGCGAGCGCCGGTCCGTGATGGTGAACAGTCCGGGTGCAGCATATGCGGTGCTTCGGCTCATGGATTACCCGGCGTGGCAGGTCATGCGCAATGGAGGCGAGGTACGTGATCGGGCGCAGCGAAGCGACGGGCTGATGGCGATCACGGTGCAAGCGGGTGCGAACGAGATCGACGTCCGCTGGCGGAGGACAAGCGATCAATGGGCCGGAGACGGGGTTTCATTGGCCGCGCTGGCGATTACACTGGCATTGGCCTGGCTGGAAAAGGCGAAGGCCGGCCGGCGAAAGGCGAGGGAAGTTCCGATACGATGATCGAGATGCGGGCTGACGTACTGGAAATTCTGCGTGAGGGTGTGGAGCGCACCGATGCCGCTCTGGAGCGGCTGCTGCCCCCGGCGACCGCGACGCCCGCGTCCATTCACGCGGCGATGCGGCACAGCGTGTTTGCGGGTGGCAAGCGTCTGCGCCCGGTGCTGGCGATGGAAGCGGCAAGGACCATCAGCTTCGCGCACGGTGCTACAGGGTTGCCGCGGGGCATCGAGGACCTGGGCGCGGCGATCGAGATGCTGCATACCTACTCGCTGATCCACGACGATCTGCCGGCCCTGGACAACGACGATCTGCGCCGCGGCAAGCCGACCTGCCACGTGGCGTACGGAGAAGCCATCGCCATTCTGGCGGGGGACGCGCTGCAAACGCTGGCCTACCAGACGCTGGCACACATGAAGTGCGCCCCGGACCGGGCAGTAAAGATTGTGGGCCTGATCGCCGAGGCGACCGGCACAGTGGAAGGGATGATTGGCGGGCAGGTGCTCGACCTTGAAGGCGAACACACGAAGCCGACGGCGGAGAGTGTTGCGGCCATCCATCGGGCCAAGACCGGAGCACTGATCCGCGTGAGCATTGTGGCCGGCGGAGTTTACGGCGGAGCCGGCGTCGAGGATGCCAGAAGGCTGACGGAGTTCGGCACCAGGGCAGGACTCGCGTTCCAGATTGTGGACGATGTTCTGGATATGACGCAGGACTCCGAGCACCTGGGCAAGACGGCGGGCAAGGATGTAGCCAGCGACAAGGCCACGTGGCCGGCGGTATTTGGAGTCGAAGCTTCGCGGAAAGACGCGACCCGGTTGATCGACGAAGCGTTCGCGGCACTCGAGCCCTATGGCGAATCAGCGGAAGGCTTGAAGGCGGTAGCGCGTTACCTGGTGGAAAGAACGCACTAACGCCCGGATCCTCCTGGAACGCGGTCAAAGTTTACAGGTGAGCTTCAACAGCGTCTGTATCTAAGAGACCATTCAGCTATCTTTATTTTTCACTTGCCCGCCGCAGAGTTACTTTGCGCGCCTGGACCCCCGTGGGCTCCAAATATCGCATCCATCCTGTAGACAACTTATTGCGAATGCCTGCGCCTGAGCTGAAGCTGGCAATTTAAGCGGAACATATTAGAAATACCAATCGGGTGTGGGCCATTCGGGAAAATTGAGGAAGACATGAAAGTTCTGGTGACTGGGGCAACGGGAAATGTGGGCTCCGCGGTGGTAGCGGAACTGTTGAAGCGCGGTACAGAAGTTCGAGCGTTGGTTCGCAAACCCGACGACGCTCATAAGCTGCCGGCGCACGTTGAGGTAGCCATCGGCGACTTGCTCGATCCTGTGGCAGTCGAGGAAGCGATGAAGGGCGCGGACAAGCTGTTCCTGCTGAATGCCGTAACCGCGGATGAACTTACGCAAGCGTTGATCGCCTTTGTTCTGGCCAGGAAGTTAAAGGTCAGGCATTTGACCTACCTTTCCGTTTTCAAGGTAGAACAGTTTCGCGACGTACCGCACTTCGCGTCCAAGCTGGCTGTCGAAAGCGCTCTGCGTGAATTCGGAGTACCTCACACCATCCTTCGCCCTGGCTATTACATTCAAAACGACGCGACACTCAAGGAAGCGCTGACCGGGCCCGGCATTTATCCAATTCCCCTCGGGACAGCGGGGATAGCTGCGGTGGACATCCGCGACATCGCGGAGGCTGCTGCGATCTCACTTACCGAAGACGGACACGATGGTCAGACGTATGACCTTGTCGGACCGGCATTGATCGACGGTCCGGGCAATGCCGAGGTGTGGAGCACGTTGTTGGGTAAGAAGATCAAATACGCGGGGCATGACTTTGACCAATGGGAACAGACCATGCGCGGCAAAATGCCAACCTGGATGGCATTCGATCTCCGCATGATGTTCCAGGGATACTTCGATCGCGGGTTCGCTTCTACCGAGACGGAGGTTGCGCGAATTACAAAGCTGTTTGGGCGTGCACCTCGCAGCTATGAGGACTTCGCCGCAGAGACCGCCAAACTCTGGAAGGCGCAAGAGTCCCTCAAGGGAAATCTGAAAGCCGCATGACGAATGCGAGACAAGAGATCGCCGGTTTCAGGAGCGAGTCGTCCAGCGTAAATGGCGTAAGCCTTCACTACTGGATCGGCGGCAATCCAAACGGTCCCGCTGTGCTGCTCTGGCATGGGTTTCTTGGAACTTCGTATTCGTGGCACAGGTTGATGCCGCTGCTCGCAGACGCGGGCTATCGGATTCTCGTGCCGGACATGCGCGGCTACGGAGACTCCGATAAACCCGCTGGAGATGCCGGTTACGACGGCGCGGCTCTCGCAGAAGAGTTCCGTTCGCTCGCAGATCAAATAGGTTTTGGCGCTGAGCGTGCACTAACGCTCATTGCTCACGATATGGGAGCACCACCTGCGCTTCTGTGGGCTGCAAAGCATCCCTCCGAAATCTCTGCACTTCTCTATGTTGAAGCGCCGGTGATGCTGCAGTCGATCCTTGAAAAGATCATCACCTTCACACCGCAGGCAATGGCAAAGGGCAGTATGTGGTGGTGGGTGCTTCCTCTTGCACCCGGTGTTCCGGAGGCTCTCATTGCCGGCAAAGAAAGAGAGTTTCTCAACTGGTTCTATAGGGGTGATGCCGTCGTAAAACATGAAGCGATCCCGGCTGAAACGGTCAACGAATACCTGCGTACCTTCGCTGGTCCTGAAGGGGTGCTGGGATCGCTCGGCGTCTACCGAACAGCCTTTGCGACAATGGCGCAGACGTTGCCGCTCACACAAAGCAAGGTCCTGGTACCCGTCGTCGCTATCGGCGGTGAAAGAGGACTGGGAGCGCGCGTTGGCCAGTTTGTGTCGATGGTAGCGGCCAATGTGGAGAGCGTCGTTCTGCCAGGCTGCGGCCACTTTGTTCCAGAGGAGTGTCCCGAAGCTATCCTGGAGCACCTTGATCAGCTCAGCCTGGTCGGCTCAGCCATGCAAAGGAAGTCGTGAAATGAATCCGAAGATCGACCGCCGCCAGATCGTGGAATTCGCAATGACCGCGGGCGTTTTGTGGGCGTCACAAGCGGCGCGGGCGTTTGCCCTTTCAATCGTGGGCTCGCAGGACGCTACCGGCAAAACCTCAAGGAGAAGCACCATGCCCGAAACACAAACACAGTACCCTCCCCTTCCGCCCGACGATCTCGATCGCACCCTGACCTCCGCGAATCCCGATCTTGAAGGGAAGCTGCCCCACATCGGTCTCGTCGGAGATACCTACACCATCACCATCGATGGAGACGACACGAAAGGCCGGTTCTGCGTGGTCGATATGCACATCCCTCCCGGCGGTGGCCCTGGACCGCATCGCCATGACTTTGAAGAAACATTCATCGTGCTGGATGGGGAGATCGAAGCAACGTTTCGCGGGAACAAATCCGTCGTCCGCGCGGGCGAGACAATTAACATTCCCGCCAACGCCCCGCATCGGTTTCACAACGCATCGACAGACCCGGCCCGCCTGATTTGCATCTGTTCTCCCGCTGGCCAGGAGAAGTTCTTCGTGGAAGTTGGCGTCCCTGTGGCGACCCGCACCACAGCTCCACCCAAACTCGATGACCAACAGATGGCCGCGTTTCTTGAGAAGGCGAAGGCACTTGCACCTAAATACCACACGGAACTTCTGAAAGACGCTTAGAGACGCACTCAGGGTGTGTCGAACTAATACGGACGGACAGCGTTGCGAGCGCCCTCTGAGGGGTGGTTCTCGAAGGTCAAATCAGAGCTTGCCGGGAGCTATCGTTCAGGGTGCAGCGTTCAGCGTTCGGAAGGCGCAGCCTAGACGCCCATGCCGAACTCGGCGCCCATTTCTTCGCCCGCGTGCGAGAAGAAGTCGGTGGGCGTGCGGCGATTGAACTTGTAGCGGATCCTCAGCTCACGGCCGATGTAGAGTCCGAGGGCGGTCACGCCAAGCGCGACCGAAGTCCAGCCGATGGCGCGCAGAACACCGGATGACGAGTTTGAAGATTCAGAAACCAAGGATTCAACCGAGTCGTTTTCTTCAATACCTTCAGAAATACCATCAGATCCGGACATGCGCATTCCCCAGGGCGCCATGGCTCCATGATAGCGCAGGTTGCGCCGGGGCTCATGGTGCCCTTGTTGTATCGCGGCGCTTCTGCGCGGGCCATACATCATTTGAGTGATTCGATGCACCGCAGTAGCATTACCTTCCGGTCGGGCGGAAGAAAACTGGCTTCGACGGAATTGGCAGCCAGCTCGCGAAGATGCTCCTCGGTAAAAGCGAATCGGCTTCCGGCAACGATGTATTCGTCGACCAGATCGCTCGCGAAGAGCGCCGGGTCATCGGAATTGAGCGTGACCATGAGTCCGGAGTCGAAGTAGCGGCGGAGGGGATGGTCGTCCAGGCCGGCGCAGCAGCCGGTGCGGAGATTCGAGGTCACGCAGATTTCCAGAGGCACCTGGCGCTCAGCAAGCAGACCCATCAGCTCGGGGTCGTAAATCGCCGAAAGCGCATGGCCCAGGCGCTCAGCCCCTATGTTGAGCGCGCCCCAGATGCTCTCCGGTCCGGCGGATTCGCCCGCGTGGGCGGTGAGGCGGAGCCCCGCGTCGCGAGCCTCCGCGTAGAGGTCGCGGAAAGGCTCGGCGCCCACACGGCGTTCTTCGCCTCCAATGCCGATGCCGACAATGGACGGATGTTGGGGGCGAAGCTCCGCGGCTTTACGGAAGACGCGAGCCGCCGCTTCGGGGCCAAAGTGGCGAACGGCGTCGAAGATCCAGTAAAGAGAGATGCCCAGCTCGGTCTCCGCCCGCATGCGGGCTCGCTCCATGCCGGCGAAGAGGGGCTCGAAGTCGGATCGATTCCAGAAATAGATAACGCCGACAGATACGTAGACTTCGGCGTGAACGACGCCCTGGCGGGCGAGCCGCTCAAGCATGCGCCAGGTGATGAGCTCGTAGTCCTCGGGGGTCTGAAGGTGCCCGGTTACGGCCTTGAAGGCCAGGAGAAAGCCGGTGAAATCGGTGTAGTGGTAGAGAGCGCGAGCCTGATCGAGATTCAGGGGCGATGCCTCGTGGCGGGCGCTCAGCTCGACCAGGGTTTCCGGAGTGACTGTGCCTTCGAGATGGAGATGCAACTCGGCTTTGGGAAGGCGGCGGATAAAGGAGTTGGATTCCATGCGGCAACCGTTCAGAGTACAGGAACGGCTGGCTGCAGAGTCCGGAGGGCAGGGGCTGAGACGGGGTGGTCCGAAAAGGGTGCACAGGAAAGGGCCGGTAGTAATTGGGGAGGTGCTAAGCCTTTTGTGGGATTGCCGAATGGCTCAAAAGTAGCTGGAATCAAACCTACAATCGTTCAATGGCCGTAAGACAGGAAGACGTGGAATTCCGCCAAAATCTGTTGCAGTGGTTCGACGAAAATGCGCGGGACCTGCCCTGGCGGCAGACGCGCGATCCGTATGCGATCTGGGTGTCGGAGACGATGCTGCAGCAGACGCGCGTCGCGGTGGTAATCGAATACTATACGCGATTCATGACGCGGTTCCCGACGGTGGCCTCGCTGGCCCAGGCCGACGAGACCGAAGTTCTGGCGCTGTGGAGCGGGCTTGGCTACTACCGCCGGGCGCGTGCGCTGCACGAGTCTGCGCGTGCGGTAATGGCCGAGGGCGGGGGAGAGATTCCGAGAACCGCCGCATCGTTGAGCCGGCTGCCTGGCGTTGGGGTATACACCGCGGCGGCTGTGGCCAGCATCGCGTTTGGCGAGCCGGTGGCGGCTGTAGACGGTAATGTGGAGCGGGTGCTGACCCGCTACTTCGGGCATGAACCGGTACCGGGGGTGGCACGCAGCGGTGAACTGCGCAGGGCCGCCGAGCAGCTGGTGGATCCGGAACGGCCCGGGGATTTCAACCAGGCCATGATGGAACTGGGCGCCACGGTTTGCCTGCCGAAGGGGCCGATTTGCCTTGCGTGTCCGATACGCGAGGGGTGCGTGACGCGGGGAGAACATGCGGTGCCCCGCGCCAAAAAGATGCTGAGCCGGAAGACCGCCCTGGCGCTGGTGCAGCGGCGGCAGTGGCCCAAGGCAGAGGTTCTTCTGCAGCGGCGTCCCCCGGACGCCACGCAGATGCCCAACATGTGGGAGCTGCCATTAGTGAAAGAAGGACAGGAGAGCGAGGACATGCTCCTGCTGACCGTGCGTCACTCGATCACCAACACGAACTACTACGTGACGGTGTACGGCCTGAATATGAATGAGCAAAAAATACTGGCGCGGGGTGTTGGCGAGCGCGCGTGGGTCCCGCTGATGGATTTGCCGGACCTTCCGCTGACCGGTCTGACGCGGAAAATTCTGAAACGGCTGCGTGTGATGCCGGGCTACGCGCAGGCGCGGCCCGCAGTCACGCTGGACGATCTGAGTGCAGATCCGGC
>CAZSWI010000023.1:0-15602 GCA_964610635.1 uncultured Acidobacterium sp. | reverse complement strand
CCCAAAACCTCCAAACCCAGCGACAGCCAGGTTCACCCCATAGCAAGAAGCAAACTCCTCGGCCATCCGATCAGTCAAAAGTTTTCACTCCAACCTGATGCCGAAGATACCGTCCCCGGAAACCTCCGCCCATTATGGGATAGCACCCTTTCCGCAAGCATTTCCGTCCTGCCGTTCAGTCCCCCAAAACTGACTCGGCCCCGCCTGAGGTCTCTCCCTCCCCCGCTTCCCTTTCGTTGACTTGCTCCATGAATCTCATCGGCACGAACGCCACGGCTCCTTTGCGCCTGAAAGAATCCCTGCAAAGATGGAATAAGGTAGCCAGCCAGGGTACGCTCAGGTTCTGGCGCCGGCGGACGCCGCGCAAAGGCTGCACTGCAAGGAGCACAAATGCCCGAAACCGGACCAGCCACCGAAGCGATTCCACCGCTGACCACGCTGACCGAAGAAGAAGAGATGCTGCGCGACACAGTGCGGCAATTTGCCCAGCAGGAGATCGCGCCGCGAGTGCGAGCGATGGACGAGGCGCAGAAGCTCGACGCGGGGATCCTCGAGCATCTGTTCAAACTGGGCTTGATGGCGATTGAAGCCCCGCTGGAGCTGGGCGGCGCGGGGGCGTCTTTCTTCAGCGCAGTGCTGGCCGTCGAAGAGATTTCGCGCATCGATCCTGCGGTGGCCGTGATCGTCGACGTGCAGAACACGCTGGCTGTGAATGCGCTGCTGCGCTGGGGGAGTCGAGAGCAGCAGCGGCGCTGGATTCCGCGAATGGCGGAGAAGACTGTCTGCGCGTATGCGCTGAGCGAGGCCGGATCGGGATCGGATGCGTTTTCGCTGGCCACACAGGCGCGCAGCGACGGCGACAGCTTTGTTCTGAACGGCCGCAAGCTGTGGATCTCAAATGCGAACGAGGCCGATCTGTTTCTGGTCTTCGCGAATGCGAATCCGGAGGCCGGCTATCGCGGAATCACGGCTTTCCTGGTCGAGCGCGGTACACCGGGCTTTGAGGTCGGGCACAAGGAAGACAAGATGGGGATTCGTGCCTCCTCAACGTGCGAATTGCTCCTCGACGATTGCCGCGTGCCTGCGGAGAATGTAGTGGGCGACGTCGGCAAAGGATACAAAATTGCCATCGAGACCCTGAACGAAGGCCGCATCGGGATTGCTGCCCAGATGCTCGGGCTGGCGGAAGGCGCCTGGGCACTGGCCGTGAAATACAGCAAAGAGCGCAAGCAGTTCGGCAAATCCATCGCCGAATTTCAGGCCGTGCAGTTTATGCTGGCGGAGATGGCCACGCAGATTGAAGCAACGCGCATGCTGGTCTACAACGCCGCCCGGATGAAGTGCGCCGGCGTCCCCTTCGTGAAGGAAGCCGCCATGGCCAAGCTGTTTGCCTCGCGAGTCGCCGAGGAAGTCGCCAGCAAAGCGGTGGAGATTTACGGCGGTTACGGCTTCGTCCGCGATTATCCGATGGAGAAGTTTTATCGCGACGCGAAGATCGGCTCGATTTATGAAGGTACGTCGAACATGCAGTTGGCGACAATTGGAAAATTAATTCTGCAGTAGGTGACAAACGGCTCTGCCGCACGGAGGCGGTACGTTGGATCATGTCGCCGAATGAGTTTCAGGAATCGCTGGCTTTGGATGAGCCGCCGCCAGAGCTCTGTGCCCCATTGACCGCGTTGTGGTGGGATGCCAAAGGCGACTGGGCGCGGGCTCATGACCTGGTAGATCGGCTGGGGAGCACCGAGGGCATGGCGGTTCACGCCTATCTGCACCGCAGGGAAGGTTCATTGTCGAATGCGGATTACTGGTATCGGCGGGGCGGTCGGATGTTTTATCGCGCCGCCCTCAAAGACGAGTGGATGGCGCTGGTAGAAGGTCTGTTGCTGGCCGGCCCGCAGGCGACCTGAAGTGCCTTACAAGGTGTACCGCTCGGCGCCCAGGACTTCTTCCGCAACCGCTCTGCCAATCGCAACAGTGTTAACCGGGTCGTGTTTCGCCAGGCGGCGGAAGATAGCCATCTGTGTGCGCAGCATGTCGCCTTCGGCAATGGCGCCGAGAATGCGTTCCGCGGAATCCTGAATGATGCGGAAGGAACGCGCGGCCGTGAGCTGAGCCAGGGCAATAGCGGTCTTGCTGCGGCCGGAGAACTTCTCCGCGCGCAGGATGGCCGACTCCATCACCAGGATTTCAATGAGAATGTCGGCCAGCGCGCCCATGATCTCCTGCTGATCCTGAAGATTGGTTGGGTATTTCTGGCTGGCGGCGCCGGAGCAGAACAGGCCGAGCTTTTTGGCGCTGGCGAGCAGGCCTTTTTCCCCGGCCAATGAGCCTGAAGCTTCTTCGCGCGCCGAGGGCCCGGCCATGACTTCATCCATGACTTTGGCAATTGCCGGCAACAACGCAAGACGCCCCTGCATGGCGCGCTTCATCATGAAGCCGGTGATGATGAGCCGGTTGATCTCGTTCGTGCCCTCGAAAATGCGGTTAATGCGGGAGTCGCGATAAAAACGCTCCGCGGGATACTCTTCGACATAGCCATAACCGCCGTAAATCTGCACGCTATGGTCGACGGCGCGCTCCAGCATCTCCGAGCACCAGACCTTCACGATGGAGCATTCGACGGCGTAGTCCTCGATGCGCTTTTGCACATCGGCTGCGGGCGCGCCGGCGGCCAGAGTAGCAAGCGCCGCGTCAATGGCGCCGACGACGCGATAAACCAGCGCTTCTCCGGCGAAGATGCCGGCGGCGGTCTCGGCGATTTTCTCCTGCACGAGGCCGAAGCTGGTGATGGGCTTGCCGAACGCCATGCGCTGCTTTCCATAACGCACCGCGTTGCGCAGCGTCTGGCGCGCTCCGCCCAGCGTGGCCGCCCCCAGTTTGTAACGGCCGACGTTCAAAATGTTGAAGGCGATGTGATGGCCCCTGCCGGCTTCCCCAAGCAGGTTTTCAACGGGGATGGCGCAGTCGGAGAGCACCAGCGGACAGGTGGAAGATCCGCGTATACCGAGCTTGTGTTCTTCCGCGCCGATGGCGAGCCCTGGAGTATTGCGCTCGATGATGAAGGCGGAGAACTGCTCAGGCTGGCCGTTTTCGCCTACAATTTTCGCGAACACGATGAAGAGATCGGCAAAACCGGCGTTCGAAATCCACATCTTCTCGCCGTTGAGGATGTACTGTTTTCCGTCCGGCGAAAGACGCGCCTGGGTGCGGATGTTCATGGCGTCGGAGCCGGAGGAGGATTCGGAAAGCGCATAAGCCGCGATCCATTCCCCGGACGCGAGTTTGGGAAGATACTTTTCCTTTTGCGCCGGCGTCCCGTACCAGATGACCGGCAGCGTCCCGATACCTGTATGCGCGCTGATGCTGACTGAGAAGCTCGCGGAAACGGCGATGCGGTCGGCGACCAGCGCGGAGGTGACTTTGTCGAGCGCGAGGCCGCCGTACTGTTCGGGCACATCGACGGCGAGCAGCCCCAGTTGGCCGGCTTCGAGCAGCAGCTCGCGCGTGACGGCAAAGTTTTTCCCCTCGATTTCAGCCACGCGCGGCAGGATGGATTTTTCGGCGAACTCCGCAGTGGTGCGGGCGATCTCCCGTTGCTCTTCGGAGAAGTCTTCTGGAGTGAAAACGTCCCCGGGGGCGGCGTTTTCGATCAGAAAACTGCCGCCAGGGATGATTTTGGGTAGAGAAGCTGTGGCCATTTAGGGCTCCGAGACCATCGTACGCTGGGCGGAGCAAAGCCGGGATGAATCAGGAAGTTTTGAGGCCGGCCGCTTTGGCGAGTTTTCGTTGCCGCTCGTCAAAGGTCCAGAATGCGCCCGCCTTGAGCTCAAGGGCGCATGCGACATGCAGCGTGTCGAGGGTGCGGCAACCGATTTGCGATCCGTAGCGGTGCGCCAGAGCCACCGACCTCTGAAATGCGGCAGCGGGAAAATCAATTTGACGCCATAGGCCCGAACGCACATCCTCCACGAGATTATCGTTCGCCAGGCTCACTTGCCTGGCTGTGATCAGGCGGCGAAAGACGCTCTGGGATAAAGCATTGGCAATCTCCGCTTCATGAAAGGGTGTCATCCAGATCGCAGGTTTTGAGGCCATGTGGCGCAGGACTTGCGGTGTGTGCCGGTCGCGCACGTAAAGAGACACAAAGAAGCTCGAATCGGCGTAGATACTCAATAACGTCCGTGACGATGCTCGATGAAATCATCGACGGCATCAACCACACGATCACCAAAGATGCTCTTCAGGCGTGCCTCGAAATCCGGCCACCGTTTTTCTTTCGCCGGCGATTTGATCGGAACAATGCGCGCCACCGGTCGATTGCGCTTCTGGAGCTCGATCGTCTCTCCGGCTTTCAGCCAGCATTCAAGCTGCCGTGTATTGCGGAGCTGGCGCATGTTGATCGTCGGCATAACTAAAATGTGACACAAATTGTGTCACATTGCAAACGACCTTCGTTTCACCCCAGCCGCTCGAAAATCCCGGCAGCCCCCATCCCACCGCCAACGCACATCGTCACCAATCCATAGCGCGCCTTACGCCGCTGCATCTCGCGCAGGATCGTTGCGGTGAGCTTTGCGCCTGTACAGCCAAGCGGATGGCCAAGCGCGATGGCGCCGCCGTTCACGTTAACTTTGGCCGGATCCAGCTCAAGCTGGCGAATAACCGCAAGCGCCTGGGCGGCAAACGCCTCGTTCAATTCGATCACGTCGATCTGGTCGAGAGTCAGGCCTGCGAGTCTCAGCGCTTTCGGTACCGCGTAGACGGGGCCGATGCCCATCTCTTCGGGATCGCATCCTGCATAGGCGAAAGCAACGAAGCGCGCGAGGGGCTGAATGCCGAGCTGCGCGGCCCGATCGGCGGACATCACGACGGCGGCGGCGGCGCCGTCGGAGGTTTGCGAGGAATTGCCCGCTGTCACTACGCCTTTGGCGTGAAACACCGGCGAGAGTTTCGCAAGGGCGTCGTACGTGGAGTCGGCGCGAGGCCCTTCGTCGACACGGAATTCGGTGATCGCGGATTGGGGCTTGCCGTTGCCATGCGGCGATGAAATTGTCACAGATACCGGCACAATTTCCTCGGAAAAGTCTCCGCGCTCAATGGCGGCAAGAGCCTTCTGGTGGCTTTCGAGAGAAAATCGGTCCGAATCCTCGCGCGAAATACCATAGTGCTTCGCAACCCGTTCGGCAGTCAGCCCCATGCTCAGATACGAGCCCGGATAATGTTCGACAAGCCATGGATTGACGGCGATTTTGTTCCCGCCCATCGGTACAAACGACATCGATTCCGCCCCGCCGGCCACGATGACCTCCGCTCCTCCTCCGCGGATGCGCTCGGCGGCAAGGGCTATCGCCTGCAGCCCGGACGCGCAGAAGCGATTGACCGTCATCGCTGCGGATTCGATGGGCAGGCCGGCCCGCAGGGCCACGATACGGGCGAGGTTCATCCCCTGTTCGGCTTCCGGCATGGCACAGCCGAGGATGACGTCGTCGATTTCGTGTGCGTCGAGTTGGGGCACGCGGTCCATCGCGCCGCGGACCGCAATGGCGCCGAGGTCATCGGGGCGGGTGTTGCGAAGGGCTCCGCGCGGGGCCTTCCCGACCGCGGTGCGGACAGCGCTGACAATAACGGCTTCAGTCATAATGTGCTCACTATTGTTACTAATTCCTCAGCGGCTTACCGGTTTTGAGGGTGTGCGCGATCCGCTCCTGCGTTTTGCGTTCGCCGCACAGCGAGAGGAAATGCTGGCGTTCGAGGTCGAGCAGATACTGCTCGCTGACCGGCGTGCCAGGCGTGACGTTGCCGCCGCACAGGATCTCAGCGAGGTGCCTGGCGACAGTCACGTCGTGATCTGTGGCGTACTCGCCTTCGCGCATCATGTGAATGCCAAGACGGAGTGCGGCAAGCACACTGTCGCCGGGAGCGGGGATGTTGGTGAGAGCCAATGGAGCCTGATAACCGGCTTCAGCAGTCGTGAGGGCGCGAGACTTTGCGTCGTGCAGCAGCCGCTCGCGGTTCATGGTGATGTGGTCGGAGGCCCGCAGCAGGCGCAGATCGCGCGCTTCGTAAGCTGAGGTCGACACCTTCGCCAGGGCGAGGTTTTCGAATATGGTACGCATCGTGTGGTGGAGTTCGACAGAGTCGGACCGCGACGCTGCAGGCGCCGCAGCAGTCGCGATTTCAACGGCGCGCAGCGTCATCTCCTTGCACCCTCCGCCTGCGGGGATCAGGCCGACCCCGGCTTCGACGAGGCCCATATAGAGCTCAAGATGCGGCTGGCGAGCCGCTCCGTGCAGGCTCACTTCGCAGCCGCCGCCCAGCGTAAGGCCGAACGGAGCGACAATCACCGGGCACGGGCAGAACTTGATCGCCTGGGTCATCTCCTGAAAGGCGCGGATGTAGAGGTCGATCTCGTCCCACTCTTCGTCCTGTGCGGCGAGAAGAAGTTGGACGAGGTTAGCGCCGGCAGAGAAGTTGGTCGCATCGTTCGTGATCACGAAGCCGCGGAAATTGCGGACATGCTCGCTGTCGGACCGAAGGGTCTGGCGAACGAAATTTACGATGTCACCGCCGAGGGCGTTCATCTTGGTGTGGAACTCGATGCACGCGATGCCATCGCCCACGTCGATCAGCGACGCGCCAGGATTCTCCGCGACGACCCCGCCGGAGCGTTTGGCGCGAGTAAGGGTGATGACAGCGGAGGACGATTCGACCGCGAGCCACGTCGACGATCGCGGGTCGAAGTATTCCGCGCCGCCCTCCCGATACCAGGATTTTCCCCCAGACTCCAAAAGCTTTTCCAGTGCATCGGGCAGTCTGGTCCCCTGCGCGCGCAGTTTCCCCGCTGTGTCGGAAACTCCAGCCGCGTCCCACATTTCGAACGGGCCCAGCTCCCAGTTATAACCAGTGCGCATGGCGCGATCGATGTCCGCGATGCTGTCGCTGATTTCGCCGATGCGGTTGGCGGCGTAGAGCCAAAGATCGGGCAGGATCTGCCAGTAAAAAGCCGCCGCCTTGTCCTTCTCAGGATTGCCTCCGAGCAGCGTGCGAATGCGCTCGGGAAGAGATTCGATCTGCTTCGCGAGGTCGAGCGCCGGGAGCCTGGGTTTTAGCGCGGCGCGATAGTCAAGCGTGCCGAGGTCCAGAACAAGACGGTCTTCACCTTGCTTGCGATAGAAGCCCTGGCCTGTTTTGTCGCCAAACCATTTGCGCTCCAGCATGGTTTCCAGAAACGCGGGAAGCGGCACGTCGGAGCGCTCGTCTCTGGTGTTTGCGGTGAAGTTACGAACGACGCTGCCCAGCACATCGAGACCGACCATATCGGCGAGGCGAAACGTGCCGGTCTTCGGCCAGCCCAGCGGCCTTCCTGTCAGCGCATCGGCCTCCTCAATCGTCAGCCCCAGATTCTGCATCGCTCGGATGGTGTTCAGCATGGCAAACGCGCCGATGCGGTTGGCGATGAAGTTCGGGCGATCGTTGGCCGGGACAACAGATTTGCCAAGATAGGTCTCAGCAAACCGCGCCACCGAGGCGACGGCGGCGGGATCGGCCGCGGGAGTAGCGACGATTTCCAGCAGCTGCATGTAGCGCGGCGGATTGAAGAAGTGGGTGCCAAACCAGCGCCGGCGAAGATCATGCGGGAGCCCCTGCGCAATGTCGTTGACCGGCAAACCGCTGGTATTCGTCGTGAAGATAGCGTCCGCCCGCAAATGGGGCGCGACCCGAGCCAGAAGGCCGCGCTTGATCTCTATGTTCTCAGCGACCGCTTCGATGATCCAGTCGCAGTCTTTGAGTTTCGCGAGGTCGTCGTCGAAATTGCCGGTGGTGATGCGGGCGGCGAACTCCGGCGACGCCAGCGCCGCAGGTTTGGATTTTCTCAAGCTCTCGACGGCCCGCGTGGCGAGACCATCGGGATCGCCGGGCTGAGCGACGTCAAGCAGAAGGACGGGAAACCCGGCGTTGGCGATATGCGCGGCGATGCGCGATCCCATGGTTCCTGCCCCCAGCACCGCGATGCGGCGAATTGGATAGGCTACGGCTTGGGCAGCGGCGGGTGAAGAGGCGTCGGCAACGGATGAGGCGTGCATGGGAAGATTCTCTCAGAGACCGGCGAAGTCAACTCAACCCCACCCGATTCCGTCCTCCGCATAACCTCGCGCAGGCGGGAAGCGTCCAAAACAAGTGCCGATCGGGAATGGATTTTGAATGCAGCCCGATCGCTGTGAGACTCGGAAGAGCACGATGACCTTTCCCAAATTCGCCGTTCCGCTGGCTGCCGTTTTTCTCCTTGCGCCGGGCCAGCTCCAGCAGCGCGATCCGCGCGGTCACTACGCGGCTCCCGTGACCGGCAAACCGCTTTGCACCTTTCAGGTTCACGTTAGCGGTTTCCGCGACGACCGCGGCGCGGCGGGAGGCCTGGTTTTCAGCTCTCCGGTTGGCTGGCCGGAAGACAAGACAAAAGCCGTGGTGCAGGGAGGATTTCCGATCGCCGGCAAGCAGGCGACCGAGCGGTTTCAGGTGCCTCCGGGGCGCTACGGGGTTGTGGTGATCCACGATGAAAACTCCAACATGAAGCTGGACCGGAATTTTTTGGGTATTCCGAAGGAGGGTTTCGGATTTGCCAACAATCCGCGGGTGGTGCTGTCGGCGCCGTCGTTTCAGGCCGCTTCGGTCCCGGTCGCATGTCCGGCGACGGAGATCGGGATTAAGCTGATCTATAAGTGAAGCTGTCTGATCTACAAATGAAATCGATAAGCAGAAAGGTAAGAGCCGATCCGGCATGGCTGCTTGTGTCGATTACGCAGCGGTCCCGCCCGGTTCGGCTTTCGGTTCAGTCTGTTCAGCTTTGCCTGCCGAAGCTTCCTGGGCCCGCGACGCGTTGCCTGTGGGATTCACCAGATCGCGCAGTTCCTTGCTGGGCTTGAAGTAGGGAACCTTCTTCGCTGGTACTTCGACCTTGGTGCCCGTTTTTGGATTGCGTCCGATGCGCGGCTTACGCTGACGGATGCGGAAACTGCCAAAGCCGCGAATCTCAATTTTGTCACCCGACTTGAGCGCACCAATGACGGAATCGAAGATGGTCTCGACGATGGTCTCACTGTCGCGCCGCGTCAGATCGCCCAGCTTGGTCACTTCCTCAACAAGGTCGGCTTTCGTCATGGTGGGGGTTGCTCCGATTTGGGTTAGCCCTCTGTTCACCATAGTAGATGCAATCTCTTTGGCTTGCAAAGTCAAGCAGTTGCGGGATTTTTGCACTTCCCAACAGCCGAACGGCCGGAGAAGCAGTTCCGGCCCCGAGGCTTGTCGGTCGTCTTAACGCCAGAGAAAATAGAAGCCGGCGTGCCTCTCGAGCACTTTTCCCGGATTGTGCAGCAGGTCGTCGGGATCGGATAGCAGATCGAGGAGCGTCTTGTGGCGAATGACGGGCTTGACCACGCTGGGTTCCCCTGAAATGCCCACAGACTTGGCCGTCTCAAGAAGCGCGTCGCGGAACCCGCCCTCCTTATCGATCAGGTGCAGCGGCAGCGCCTGCTGGCCGGTCCAAACCTGGCCCGTGGCAAGGGATTTAACCCGGTCGGCGGGTAAATGACGCCCGTTGGCCACATCGGCTACGAACTGCCCGTACATATTGTCGACCAATCCCTGGAAATAAACGCGCTCCTCGGGGGTCATCTCGTGCGATGGGTCGCCGGCGTCCTTCAGCGTACCAGCGTGGATCACCTCGGGCTTCAGCTTCGCCCAGGTCAGCAGATCCCCGTAGTTGGTCCACTCCATAATGACGCCGATCGACCCCACCACGCTGGCGTCGTTGGCGTAGATCTTGCTGGCTCCGGAGGCGATGTAGTAAGCCCCACTCGCCCCTACGCTCTCAATCGAGGCGACGATGGGTTTGTCGTGCTTCTCACGGATGCGCAGTACCTCGTGGTAAATCTCCTGGGACGGCGCGGCGGCGCCGCCGGGCGAGTCGATGTGCAGAACGATGGCCTTGACGGAGCTGTCTTCGTCGTACTTGCGCAGCTGATCGATGGTGGATTCCGCGGAGAGGATTTCGCCATCGATGTCGATGACGCCGATGTTGTCGCTGAGCGGGGAGAACCCGTCGTCGGAGCCGCCGAAAGAGCGTGCCGCGGCGTAGATGAGCAGCGAGGCGACGGCAATAAACCCGACCAGCAGCCCGCCACCCACGACGAACCAGATCCACAGCCGCCGGCGAGGCTTTTGGTATTGAGGCGAAAGGGGTTGCGTTGGGCCTTGAGGTGCGCCAGCGACCGGTCCGTATGGCTCTTCCATAGTGGCGAGTGTAACACCTGCGTGGGACAAAATAACTATTGGCAGGTAGCGTTCGATGCGCTTATCATTAAAATGGATTTCCCTGTCAGCCACTGTTTTCCTCTAATCGGGCGGCCCGCAACAGGCCCGGTCGAGGGTAGTTTGTCTGGCAAGTGAATCGATTGAGCTTATTGTGGACCCTCAATACAGCATCGTCATCCCGGCCTACAACGAAAGCGCCCGCATCGGGCCGGCTCTCGTCGAAGTCCTGCGTACCCTCGACGAGAAGCATTGGGATGCAGAGGTGTTAGTCGTTAATGACGGCTCGAGCGACGACACGGCAGCTATCATTCAGGGATTCGCGGCCAAAGATCCCCGTGTCCGCCTGATTCAGAATCCCACCAATCGCGGCAAGGGCTACAGCGTGCGCAACGGGATGCTCCGCGCCAGCGCCAACATCGTCATGTTCACCGACGCCGATCTCTCTTCGCCCATGGGCGAGGCGGAGCGGCTCTTTGCGGCCATTCGCGACGGCGCGGATATAGCCATCGGCTCCCGCTGGCTCGAAGTCAGCCGCCAGACCATCCATCAGCCCCTCTACCGCCAGTTCTTTGGCCGCTGCTTCAATGTGGTCACCCGCATGATCATGCGCCTGCCCTTTGCGGATACCCAGTGCGGCTTCAAAGCCTTCCGCCGCAGCGCCGCCCAGACCGTCTTCCAGCTGCAGCGCATCGAGCGCTGGGGCTTTGACCCGGAGATACTCTTCATCGCCCTCAAGCGCGGCTACAACATTAAGGAAGTTCCGGTAACCTGGGGGCACGACGAGCGCACGCGGATGAGCTACCTCCGCGACGGCATCAAGATGCTCGAAGAACTGCTCTACGTCCGCTGGAATTCCCTCATCGGCGTCTACGACCGCAAGGTGACCGATCTGGCCGCCGCCGAACGCGGCTAGAATTGGTCTCCGCACTCCTGAGCTCCAGCCCTCGACATCGCCATTCCAGTTGGCATGAATAGTGAAGGGGCACGGCTTCGGCCGTGCCACGAAGCGCCCAAAATGAATCTGGGCAAGCCCTGAGCCTAAATCAGAACTTCCTTAGGGCAAATGGGCTACAAACCTATTCGGAGCCGCGGCAACCGCCACCAGCGAATCCGCGCAGCCATAGTAGAGAAGCCAACGACCCTGAAAATATACCAATCCCTCGGCAAAGGTCGTTCCGGCCGTGTATTGACCGCTCTTCTCGTAAGGAAGCGTGGGCTCGAGAACCGGATTCTCGGTCCTCGCCAGAAGCTTCGCCGGATTCCGCGCATCGAACAGCGCCTCGCCGGCCGCATACGTGTCGGCGGACAGATTCGGATCGCCTCCCGTTCCCGCGTTCTTCCCGTTGTAGATCATCACGATCCCCCGGTCCGTCAGCACCGGCGGCGGCCCCGTCTCCGGAAAGGAGCTGTCGAAGCGCCCAGGGCGTGCCCCGAGCACCTCCACAGCTTCGCCGTCAGATCCCTCCACCGGCGTCCAGTGGATGAGATCGGAGGACCGGGCCAGATGGATGGCGCCCTCGCCCCAGTACATCCAGTAGTTGCCCTGAATGCGCGCCACAACCAGCCTTCCCTCGTGGAGCACAGTCACAATGCCCGCGGATTTGTACTTCAGGTGCGCATACTTTCCTCCATCCGCCTCCAGAAAAGCAGGCCCGTGCTTGATCCAGTGCTCCAGATCGCGTGAAGTTGCGATGCCCACGGAATACGTTGTGCGGTTCCACTGCGTGTAAGTCAGAACATAAGTGCCATCTTCCGCCTCCACAACCCGCGGATCCTCAACGCCGCCTGGCCATTCGCGCGATTCTTCGCTGTCCTCCGATGGATAGAAGACGGGGGCCGCGCGGCGGGTGAAGTGAATGCCGTCGGAGCTTTCTGCAAGACCCAGGCGCGAGGTGTGCATTCCTATTTGCATGGCACCCGTATCGTCTTCCGCCCGGTAGAGCACATCGATGACCCCGTTCCGCACCACGGCCGCCGGATTAAACGTGTGGAGCGCCTCCCAATGCACGGGCATCCCACGGATCGGATCCGCAAAAACCGCCGCCGTATCGGGTGCAATCACAGGATTGCCGGTGGCCGGCCGGGTGAACGGTCCAATTTCCCACGAAATGCTGTCGGAT
Organism: uncultured Acidobacterium sp.; assembly: GCA_964610635.1. Lineage (GTDB taxonomy): Bacteria > Acidobacteriota > Terriglobia > Terriglobales > Acidobacteriaceae > Palsa-343. Next base: position 3,171 of record CAZSWI010000023.1, on the reverse strand, counting down.
GGCCGTGCGACCGCTATGAGCACGGCACAAATCAGGATCAATCGCGCTGCACCGAAAATTCTCGTCACAATGGTTTTCTCCTCGGCTCCCCACGATCGGCCCATAAAAAGCCGTCGTACAGGGCGCGACTCACGCGCCGTCATCCTGACGTCTCGCATAGCGAGGCGGAAGGATCTGCCGTTGTTTGTTTCTAAGTTGCCATCAATCTGCCGGGTCCGCGTTAAGTCCCGTGGCGGAGAACGGTATCGTGGTTTGCAATGCTTTGCACCGGCCTCGCTGTGACCCAGAACGAAGTACTTCATGAGCTCGCTTCGGCTAAAGGGGCGAAGTGTACGAGTGTGGAACTATACGCCCCCAATTCGTGGTCCTTCAATTTTGACGGACGGCTGTGGCTCAATGTGCAATGCCCTTGGCGAATTACCAGCCAACGCGGAATCGAACTGGGCAGCAAAGGAACACAGGAGCAAAGGAACACAGGAACATAGGAAAACAGTCCTGGAAACGCCGCTCCACCGCAGCGTTTTTCCCGTCACCGAATAATTCAAACTGCACCTCTGCCAAAAGCGCGCCACATTCGCTCGATGACATCCGAACGAAGTGGCGCACTCGAATTGGAACAAAATTAGCGAGCGAGAGCTGCCGCGCCCACCGCCGCTCGCTGAATCACCGAGGCGACTGCCTCGGGGTGAGAGACATAGATGGCGTGGCTGCCCGGAGCTTCCGTTACCTCGGCGCCGGCCCGGCCTGCCATTGCGCGTTGCGCTGCCGGCGGAATCATCCTGTCCTCCGTCGCGATGAGATACCAGGTGGGTTTCGAGCGCCAGGCCGGTTCGCTGACTGCGCCCTGCAAGGCCTCCAGACCCCAGGGAACCTGCGAATCCGCCATGAACGAAGCCACGTTCGGCTGAACATCGGCCGCGAAGGAAGCAGCGAACTTTTCCCGGTCCAGAAACAAGTAGCCATCGACTGGCGCCAGAATCGGCGGCACAGGGGCGCCTGGCGCCGGATTGGCAAGTAACGACGAGACCGACTCACCTTTATCCAGAGCAAACGCGGTGATGTAGACCAGTGAGGTGACCTTCGGATCGTTGCCTGCCTCCGATATGACGGCGCCTCCATAGGAGTGGCCAACGAGGACGACCTCTCCCCTGGCTGATGCGATGGCTCGTTTCGTGAAGGCAACGTCCTGCGCCAGAGAGATCGTTGGATTCTGCACAATGAGGACCTCAAAGCCGTCCTTCTTGAGAATTTGGTACACGCCCTCCCACCCGGAGCCGTCGACGAAGCCGCCGTGCACGAGAACAATCGATTTGGAATCGGACATCTTGTCTCCTTTACTTAGGGAATTGGATTACCGGCTCTGCGACATCCAGACCGGATTGCCTAAGGTTAGGAGCGCTTCATCGGACCGGCCACCCTGTAAACAACAGATATCGACCTGCATTTTTCTCCAGTTGCCGGGCCGCATGCGGAGCCAAAGGGCCCGTTCCTCCGGAGCGATCTCACTCCGCCGGGGACTCGGCCTTAGGTGGAAGCACCCACAGCACTGCGACGATCCCGATCAGCGCCAGAGAGGCGGCGGGCCGGTACCAGGCCACGGGAATCGCCGTGAGATAAAGCAAAACGGACGAGAATTGCTTGCCCCAGCCGGCGCGCGCCGGCGTCGCGCTCTGTGATCGTATCTGACTCCATAGCGCCATATATCCGAGCCCGGGAAAAATGCTGACCGCCGCGTAGAGCGCCGTATTGAACGATGACAACCCCTTGATGCCGATCCAGTCCGTGGCGAACGGAAACAGTGAGAGGCAGAACAGAAACATCAGGTTGGCCCATAAAATACCGTGGCTCACCGTCTCCACCTCGTCCACGAGATAATGATGGTTCACCCAGTAAATCCCGATCTGCACGAAGGTCAGCAGATAGAGAAAAATCGTAGGCAATACCGCGCGCAGACCGGCTACGCCGTCCGGCCCAGGGACCTTCAGTTCCAGCACCATGATGGTAATGATGACCGCGATGACGCCATCGGAGAATGCCTCCAGGCGTCCGGGAGTAAGGCCCTTTCTGCTCATTCTGCTTCCCATGGATTCATCGTATTTAGTGGTAACCGTTAAATGTGGAAAATTTGTCAAGGCCAATCCGAAAATCCAAAGTAACGACCCCACATTCCAAACCACTTCTCCGCCAAAACACGCAAAGAAAGTTGGCAGTTTTATTCTCCGAACCTGCTATTCTGAAGTTATAGAGTAAGAAAAGAAAAAGCCGCCATTTCGGGCGGCTTTTTCTGCGTTGGTGCGAGGCCCTGGTGCGAAGAAAAAACAAAAACCCGGAGAAGCGTGTCCAGGTGACAAATTCTCAGCAGGCCGACCAGGTCACGAAAGTTACCTTCACCCGAAGCCCGGCAGAATCAATAACCGGACCGCACACACCACCCCCCACCCCCACCCTCCGCAAATTTCAGCCGGGAAAGATTGCGGTAAACTGGAAGCGATGCAGCGGCGAATCATCCTCGGCGTTCTCCTCTAGCGGCTCCCGCCGCCACGCAAAACCGCGCCTTTTCCGATAAATCTGGATTGCAACGCAACCGGTCACGCGCCGGGAGGATTTTTATGCTCGATCGTCTGGAACAAATTGAAGCTCGATATCAGGGGTTAGCCCGGCAAATGGCCGATCCGGCCGTCCTCGGCGACCACGCTCAGTATCAAAAGATCGCGAAGCAGCATCGCGATCTCGAGCCCGTCGTCGAGAAATTCCGTGAATATCGCACCATAAAAACGGGAATTGCCGAAGCGCGGGCAATGCTGAACGAGAATGACGCGGAAATTCGCGCGATGGCCGAAGAAGAGCTCGCGCAGCTGGAAGAGCGCGAGCCGAAGATCGAAGAAGAGCTGAAGCTGCTGCTGTTGCCGAAAGATCCGAACGATGAGAAGAACGTCGTCCTCGAGATTCGCGCGGGAACCGGCGGCGATGAGGCGTCCCTGTTCGCGGCGGAAATCTTCAGGATGTATTCGCGCTTTGCCGAGCAGCACCGCTGGAAAGTTGAGGTGCTCTCGGCGTCGGAGTCGTCGGTGGGCGGGTTGAAGGAAGTGATCGCGATCATCGAGGGGAACCGCGTCTACTCGCAGATGAAATACGAGAGCGGGGTGCATCGGGTGCAGCGGGTTCCGGCGA
>CAZSWI010000022.1:0-24847 GCA_964610635.1 uncultured Acidobacterium sp. | reverse complement strand
GCGGGCGTCCGAGCCCGCAGCCGAAATCCTGAGCGCCAGCGAAGGATCTCCTGCTTAACTCCAGATAGAACTGTGGTGACCCCGGGAAGACTCGAACTTCCGACACGCAGTTTAGGAAACTGCTGCTCTATCCACCTGAGCTACGGGGCCACTTTTGTTTTCAACTATATACGACTGTGGACTGAGAAAAGCAAACCACATTAAACCACCGTGACAATCTGAGCCGTTCCGATCGAGAGCGGCGTGAGGCAACAGTATGAAGACCAACAGAACACGGCGCCAGGGACAGCGCAAGGGCCGTTTCTCACCCATCCGGCCGTTCCAGGAGGGGTGGGTACGAAACAACCCAGCCCGTCGCTGCCCTCTTCTATGCTGGCTTAGCTGATGGTGTCCGCCTGGCTCTTTGCCGATCGGCGAGAGACAGGCACTCCTCGACGGTCCACGCGGGGGTGGCGCCGGCGCGGCTCGCAACCAATGCGCCAAGCGCGTTTGCGAAGGCTGCCGCGCGCTCCGTGGGCCAGCCGAGTTCGAGGCCATGCAGGAGAGCGGCCGAGAACGCATCTCCGGCGCCGACACTGTCTTCGACCTTCACGAAGAATCCCGCAAAGGTTCGGAAAGCGCCATTTACCCACAGAGCACACCCCCGTTCGCCGAGGGTTACACAAATCGTCCTGGCACCGACATCGTCAGACCAGTTCCGACAGAAATTTTCGACTGAGAACAACTGATCCGCGTAGAAGTTGCGAAACAGCACCTCGGCTTCCGACTCATTCAGTTTGATCATGGAAGCCAGATGAGAGAGACGCTGTACAAGCGGAAGGTTCCAATGACCTTCGCGAAGATTGATATCGTAAAAGCGTCTCGCCGCCGGGACTGCGGAGATCAGGCGATGGAGCATATCCTCGTTGCGTGCGGTGGTCTGCGCCAGGGTACCGAAGTAGATCCAGTCGGGCCGTATCTTCTGAATCCCACGGAGCGCTGGGCCGTCGATTTCGATGAAATCGAACGCGGCGGGACGGTCAATGACAAAGGTCGGGTTGCCGGCGATGTCGGTCGAGACGATTGCGGCGCCGGTTGCGCATCCCTCCACGATCCGGATCGACCCTGTATTGAGCCCCAATTGCTGGATCTTTTGGAGGGCAAGTTCGCCCCGCCGGTCGCCGCCGACAGCGGTGATGAGCGCGACCTGATTTCCGAGGCGCTGTGACGAGACGGAGAAGTTGAGGGGGGCGCCGCCGAGGTACTCCTGCTCGCCGATCACATCCCAGAGAACTTCCCCGATACTTACGATGTTCACGACTGTCTCCTTAGGCAAGGGGCCGGAAAGTTCTGTATAAATCTAACCTAAAGAGGTATATGCTACCCGTGCTTGAGCTGTCTACACATTTTCCGGAATGATGCGGAGATTGCCCGGAATTGCACTCCCATCGGAGTACCTGTTAAATGAACAAGGCGATGGAGCGATTGAAGAGAACGAGGAGCGCTCTGGAGGCGGGCACTCCGGCTGCCGGGCCGAAGTACCGTGTGATCTTCGAAAATCTGAAGGAGAGCATCCTGGCGGGGGAGTATGGGCGCGGAGCCCGCTTGCCGAGCGAGACGGATCTGGTGCGGCGGTTTGGCGTTTCGCGGATGACCATCGTTAAGGCGATCAAGGAACTCCAGCTTTTGGGCCTTGTGGTGCGGCGGGTGGGGTCGGGGACGTACACGGCATCCGGGGCTGAGCAGACGAGCCGATTCTTTGGACTGTTGATTCCGGAGCTGGGGCAGACGGAAATATTCGAGCCCATTTGCCGGGGGATGGCCAACACCCCGTTTGCAGCGAGCAACTCGCTGCTGTGGGGCGCGGCGACAGACCAGAACCAGCCAAAGGAGCAAGTGGCCGAGCAGCTTTGCCAGCAGTACATCGGGCAGAGGGTGGCGGGTGTTTTCTTCGCGCCTCTGGAGCTGACGCCCGCCAAAGACGAGGTGAATCGCCGGATCGTTGCTGCATTCGATCGGGCGAAGATTCCCGTGCTCCTGCTCGACCGCTGTTTTCTGCCTTATCCCATGCGCAGCAAGTATGACCTTGTGGGCATCGACAACCGCCGCACTGCGTACCTTGCGACGGAGCATCTGGTTCGCGCGGGGGCGCAGCGGATCGCTTTTCTTGGCAAGCAGCTTTCCGCTTCGACGGTCGACGCGCGGATCGCCGGCTATCGAGAGGCTCTGCGGGCTCACGGGCTGCTGCGGCATGAGGACCTGGTAACGCGTGGGGATCCGGCCGACGAAGATCTGGTTCGATCGATTCTGCGCACGCACAAGCCCGACGCGTTTCTCTGCGCGAACGATCACACCGCGGCGAATCTGATGCAAACGCTCATACACCTGAAGCGGCGCATTCCCGAAGACATTCGCATTGTCGGCATTGACGACGTGAAATATGCGAGCCTGCTGCCGATTCCGTTAACTACGCAACACCAGCCCTGTTTCGATCTTGGCCGGGTGGCGATGTCGACGATGCTGGACCGGCTGGCGAACCCGGATTTTCCGACGCGGGATGTGTTGCTGGACTGCCGGCTGGTGGTGCGCAAGTCTTGCGGGAGCGCGGCGGCGGGGGAAGCGCCCGCTGCTCTTCGAGGACAGCAGGCTCCGTAATTCCATTCAATCGAGAGACTTACGCTTAGGGGCGAATCGCGGGTCAGCGAGGAAGGGCCGGGTCTGCTAATCGGGCTATACAGCTTAATGGATATCTGGCTTGACAATGTATAGTCCGGATCGCTACAAACCTCCAGTCAGGTTAAAGGAGGCAAAATGCGTCAAGCAATGCAAAACAGAGTTCCCCTTTGGATTGGGGCTACCGTGGACAGTTCGTCGCAGGACAAGAAAAGAAGCGTATCGCTGAGGGGGCGGCTCGCTTTTTGGGGGCGAATTGGGTTTGGCGGGCGGCCTGGGAGGCTGCGGGATACAGCTTTGACTGCGCTCGCTCTGCTGGCGGCGCTCGTGATGACACTTCCGCTGGGAGCCCAGGCGAATTTCGGCACCGTGGTGGGCACGGTCACGGATTCGAGCGGGGCGGTGGTTGGAGGAGCCACGGTCACAATCAGGAACGACGGGACGAACGTGAGCCAGACGGTGACGACGGGCAGCGGCGGCGATTACACCATCGTCAACCTGATCCCTGGAACCTATGACATTACGGTGACGCGCACCGGCTTCCAGTCCGTCACGCAAAGCAACGTGGATGTCCAGATCGGCGGGTCGACGCGCATCAATGTAACGCTGGCGGTGGGCAATGTTGCGCAGACTGTAACGGTAACGGCAACGCAGGCAGGCCTGCAGACCGACAACGCGACGCTCGGTGGAGTGGTGGAAGGGGAGCAGGTAGTGCAGGCGCCGTTGAATGGCCGCAATGTGAATAACCTTCTGGACTTCATTCCCGGCGTAGTTCCGGGCGGAGGAACGCAGGGCAGCACGATGGCCAACGGGGGCAGCGGAAATTTCCAGGCAGGTGGACAGACCCAGGCCATTGCATACGGCAATTATCAGATTGGCGGCGGCTTCAGCGGCCAGAGCCTTTTCTTCATCGACGGGGTGGGGTCGAATATCGCGGAGAACAATGTCAACACTCTTGTCCCGACACAGGACGCGGTGCATGAATTTCGCGTTTCGACCAACGATATCAGCGCCGAGTTCGGGGGCTACTCCGGTGGCGTCGTGCAAATCTCGACGAAAAGCGGTTCCAACCAGTTTCACGGCAATGCATACGAATATTTTCGTAACACAGCTCTCGATGCCAACGACTGGTTCAGCAATCACGAAGGGCTCGGTAAGTCCGTTCTGCACCAGAACCAATACGGCGCCAATCTCGGCGGACCTATCTGGAGAAATAAGGCATTCTTCTTCTTCTCCTGGGAACACGAGTCGCTGATCTCGGCCAGCCCGATCAATGCGACAGTACCCACGACCGCGGAGCTGAACGGAGACTTCTCCAAAGACCCGCAGATCATCTACGATCCGACCACCGGCAAGCCATTTCCGCACAACATGATTCCTTCGTACCGGATCGACTCGGTGGCGCAGAAGATTCTGGAACTCGAGACGCCGAACGAAGCCAGGGTGAATCAGACACCTTACACGACGAACTTCTTTGCGTCGGCACCGATCGAGGGATTTCAGGACCAGTACAACGCGCGCATCGATATCAACCCCACGCAGGCCGATTCGATTTTCGCGCGGTATACATTCTGGAATCCCCACAACGGAGACAGCGATCCATTTGGGACGAAGACGGGTGCGGGCCCGACCGGCAACTACACCCAGGAAGGCGTGCTGGGGGGCAGCCACGTATTCAATGCCAACACCATCGCTGACCTCCATCTTTCCTATCTGGAAAACTATAACTTCCAGTACCCGTTGAGCGAGGGATTCAATATGTCTTCGATTAGCCCCACTTACGGGGCGATCCAGGCGGAGAGCCAGGACAAAGAAGGCTTACTACCGGGTCTGGGAATTCAGGGCTACGGCATTGGCGCCGAGCTGTCTCAGCTTTACTGGAACAACAACGTCTGGGCGATCAGCGGCAGCCTGACCAAGATCCTGGGGCGGCACACCCTTAAGGCCGGCGCGCAGTGGCGTCAGGTGTTGTGGGAGAACTATGGCAACAGCCAGGGGCTGGGAATGGGCGCGTCGCCCTTCTTCACCTCGGCCAGTGCCACGGACGCGAACGACGGCAATGCTCTGGCGTCTTTCCTGCTGGGCATCAACTCGAATGCCGGCATTAGTTCAGTGGGAACCTGGCATGCCTTTCTGCATAACTACGCTTTTTATGTTACAGACACCTGGCAGGTTAATACGAAGCTGACGGTGAATGCGGGACTGCGCTGGGAGCAGCCGGGCGCTTACTCTGAGGAGAGAAACCTCGACACCGTGCTGCAACCGAATGCCGCGGTATCGATTGGCGGTCTGACATCGATTACCAATCCGGCTACGGGTGCGGCGGTGCCGCTGACCGGGCAGCTGGCGTTTGTCGACAGCCCGCAGTACGGATCACGCCGCGAAGAGTCTCTGCACTGGGATCTCTTTTCTCCGCGACTTGGCGCCGCATACCGGGTTACCCCGCAAACGGTGCTGCGCATGGGTTACGGAGTTTCTTTCCTGCCTGCGGAGCTGACGGCCGACTCACCCGGGAACAGCCCGATCAACTCCGCCGGGACTGGCATCGGCAACACAGTGGGACAACCTCTGCTGACGACCGTCGACAACCCGCTGCCGAACGGCATCAATTTGCCGAGCGGCCGAACGCAGGCCGGATTGAACGCGGCGCTGGGGCAGGGAATCGGTGGGCGCATTCCGGACCAGTCTTATGGTTACGTCCAGCAGTGGAATGCGGGCGCCGAGCAAGGCGTGGGGAAAAACAGCACAGTCACCCTGGCCTATGCGGGTTCGAAGGGCACGCACCTCGTCCTCTCGCAGGGCTTTACAGGGACAGGCCTGAATCTGAATCAGCTGCCCGACCAGTACGATTCGCTGGGCGCAACGCTGTTAAAACAGGTGCCCAACCCGTTCTATGGAATTCTGCCGGCGGGAACGACCTATGGCGCTCCCACGATCGCGGAGGGTTACCTGCTGGAGCCACATCCGCAGTATTCGGGCGTCTATCAGGTGGTTCCGCGCGATGGCAACTCCACTTACAATGCGCTGCAGGCGAGTTATATCCGCCATTTCAGTCATGGGGGTATTGTTCAGGGCGCTTATACCTGGGGCAAGCTGTTGAGCAACACGGATAACACCAGTTCGTTCCAGGACGGACAGGGGGGCCTCGGCAACATCCAGGACAACACTAACCTGAAGGCGGAAAAGTCACTCAGCCTGCAGGACGTGGCAAACATCCTGGTCGTCAACTACGGAATCGACTTACCCTTCGGGCGCGGGCAGATGTATCTCGGCAACCTGCACGGTATAGGCAACGAGGTTCTGGGCGGGTGGCGTGTGGATGGGATCACAACCTTCCGCAGCGGTTTGCCGATCGCATTGCAGGCAGCCGGAAACGACCTGAGCCAGTTCGGCACGGGTCCGATCCGCCCGAACTACACGAGCGGATGCGAAAGGAAGATCTCCGGGGCGCCGCATACCGATGCGCGGGCGGACAAGTGGTTCAACACGGCGTGTTTTACGCAGCCGGGGGTATTTTCCTTCGGGAACGAGAGCCGCGTGGATTCCGCGTTGAGGGCGGAGGGTGAAGATAACTGGGATTTCGCGGCGAGCAAGTTCTTCGACGTGACGGACCGAGCCAGGATGCAGTTCAGCGCGCAGATGTTCGATCTGTTCAATCATGCGCAATGGGCTTTACCCAATGCTAACCTTTCTTCTCCGGGATTCGGTCAGGTGGGGCAACAGTCGAACCTGCCCCGGACAGTGCAATTTGCTCTGCGGGTGACCTTCTGATTTTCCGCGGAACAAAGTAGACAGACGACGAGGCCGGCGCCCAGGGCGCTGGTCTCGTCATGTAACACACGGATGATTTGTGCAGGAGTTGCTGACTCGCGGATTGCGTTCACTCGATGACTCAAGGAACTTCGGAAAAACACTTATGAACCTGAATCGCCGCCAGGTTATCTCGGGCATTGCAGCCCTTGCCGCCGGCAGGACGGTATGTGGGCTGTCCGGCCTCCGGCCGGTTCTCGCATCGGTATCGCCTGCCGAACTCGCTACCCAACTCGCCGCAGATCCGCGCCGCCCGCAGTATCACTTGCTGCCTGCGGCAAACTGGATGAACGATCCTAATGGCCCTATCTACTGGCAGGGGCAGTACCACATGTTCTACCAATACAATCCGAACGGCGCTTACTGGGGCGACATGCACTGGGGCCACGCGACGAGTCCGGACATGGTGCACTGGCGGCATCTTCCCGTCGCCCTCGCGCCCACACCGGGCGGCCCGGATGCGGGGGGATGTTTCTCCGGCACCGCGCTCTCCGACGGCAGCGGGCGGGTTGCGATGCTCTACACCGGCGTGGTTCCCGCGCCTGAAGACCACGCCACCATTCGCGATGGCGTACACAGCCTGCGGGAATCGCAATGTCTCGCATTTGGCACAGGGGCCAGCCTTACGAACTGGTCGAAGGATTCCACGCCCGTTATTGCCGATCCTCCCCCGGGCCTCGATGTTGCAGGCTTCCGCGATCCCGCTCCCTGGAAGCACGGCGACGAATGGCTGATGGCGGTGGGATCGGGCATCCGAGGCAAAGGCGGCGCGGTCCTGCTGTATCGTTCGCACGATCTGCGTCACTGGGAGTATCTGCATCTGCTGGCCGGAGGGTCGGGCAGCGGAGATAAGACGCCAAACCCCGTCGATTCCGGAGATATGTGGGAGTGCCCCGATTTCTTCGCGCTGGGCGATAAGCACGTGCTGATTCACTCGACGCAGGGGAAGGCGTACTGGCAGAGCGGATCGTTCGATACAGATGCACTCGTCTTTCATCCGGAGCGCGGAGGGGTCCTCGATTTCGGATCGTTCTATGCGCCCAAGACACAGCTTGATCATGAGCAGAACCGCATTCTCTGGGGCTGGATCCCGGAGACGCGGCCAGAGGCGGAGTATCGGGCAGCCGGCTGGGCCGGCTTGATGTCGTTGCCGCGCGTCCTGACACTGGACTCGAGCGGCGAACTTCGGATTCAGGTGGCTGCGCAGGTAGAAAAACTGCGCCAGAGCGAGCGGAAGCTGAAGCTCACCGGTCAGGAAGATGAGGACCGCCGGCGGCTGCCGGAATTGCAACTCGAGAATGCCTGCGGGGAGATTGCCTGCGCGTTGCGGAGAGGCGCGGAGCCGTGTGAAGTTTCGCTCTTCTCTGACCAGGACAAAGACAAAGCCCTGCTCACCTGCCGCTACGATCCTTCCCGCCCGGGCGTAATTCTGATCGACGATAAGGCTGTTCCCGTTGGAGACGCAGGGCCGATCGAGCTTCGTTTCTTCATCGATGGCTCGGTGATCGAGACCTTTGCTAACTCCGCGGGGGCGCTGACCAGCCGCTTCTATCTTTCAGGTTCGACGGCGGCTCCCATCGGCGTGAAAATCGCGGCTGGGTGGAAAAGCTTGTCGGCACTGTCGGTGTGGCAAATATCACCCATTTCGAGGGACCGCCTGACCACCTGATCCGGTGTATTCGAACTAATTCCAACTCGCCATGAATCTTCGGAGGTGTCAGGCATCGTGAGGCTCAATTTCTATCTGGTGAAGAGCGCGGTGGTGGGAGCGCTGGGCGGGTTGCTCTTCGGTTTCGACACCGCTGTGATCGCCGGCACGACCAGCGCCCTCACCGCCACGTTTGCTCTGACGCCGGGGAAACTGGGAACGACGGTTTCGATCGCGCTCTGGGGCACGGTGCTGGGAGCGCTGGGCGCCGGAGTTCTGGGAGAAAAACTGGGAGGGCGCGGCGCTCTGCGGATCATGGGCGCGCTCTATCTGCTCTCAGCTCTGGGATGCGCCGTCGCCTGGAGCTGGCCTGCTCTGCTGGTGTTCCGCTTTATCGGCGGGCTCGGCATCGGCGGATCTTCGGTTCTGGGGCCCGTTTATATCGCGGAAATCGCCCCGGCGCAATGGCGCGGCCGCCTTGTCGGCATGTTCCAGATCAACGTGGTGGTAGGCATACTGCTTGCTTATCTCTCCAATTTCCTCCTTGCCAAGCTGCACTTTGGAAGCGCGCTGTGGCACTGGCAGCTGGGAATCGCAGCCGTTCCCGCGCTTTTCTTTCTCATCATGCTTTTCACGATTCCGCGCAGTTCACGGTGGCTGATAACCCAGAACCGCACGGAGGAGGCGCGCCAGGTGCTGGAGCTGATCGGCTCGCCCAACTCTGACGCGGAGCTGCGCGAGATTGTGGACTCCATCCATCTCGATCGCGCCCATCGTCACGAGCGTCTGTTTTCGAGCAAGTACCTTTTTCCCATTCTGCTTGCGCTCACCCTGGGCATGTTCAATCAGCTCTCCGGCATCAACGCGATTCTGTATTACATCAACGACATCTTCTTCGCGGCGGGCTTCAGCCGCCTGTCGAGCGACGGTCAGGCAGTTATCATCGGGGCCGTCAACCTCGGCGCCACGCTGGTCGCGATGTCGCTGATCGACAAACTGGGCCGAAAGACGCTGCTTCTCACCGGATCGGTCGGGATGGTCATCTGTCTGGCGGGAGTGGCGCGGCTGTTCGCCCGCCACGAGCATTCTTCCGCGCTTCTCTGGCTGCTCGTGGGCTTCATTATTTCCTTCGCGTTCTCTCAGGGTTCTGTCATCTGGGTTTACATCAGCGAAATCTTTCCGACGCGGGTGCGGTCGCGCGGGCAAAGCATCGGCTCTTCGGCTCACTGGATCACCAACGGCCTGATCGCCGCCATTTTCCCTTCCGTTGCTGCTCGCTCCAATGCCTATCCCTTCATTTTTTTCAGCGCCATGATGGCGCTGCAGTTTTTGCTGGTTCTTTTCTTCTTCCCCGAGACCAGGGGCGCTACGCTGGAGCAGTTACAGGTGAAGCTCGGCACAGATTAGCCGGGGGAGCACAAATGGAAGGACCAGCATGAAAATCGGCGTAAGCGCATTCGCATGGACCTCTGATTTCGACAGCCGATATTTCGGCATTCTCCCAGACCTGAGGGAGCATGGCATCTCGGTCTTCGAGATTCCCATGTTCGACCCGCGCGCGATCAGTGCCGCCCCGCTGCGCAAAGCTCTCGAAGAAGCGGGGCTGGAATGCACCGTCTGTGCCATTCTTCCTCCCGGCATCAACCCCATCAGCCCCGATACCGCGACCAGGAAGGAGGCTCTGGCGCACCTGATCCGATGCATCGAGACGACAGCCGAACTGGGAGGGCGGCTCATCGGCGGGCCCCTGTATGCTCCCATCGGTTATCTTCCCCCGCGGCGCCGTAGCGAGGACGAATGGAAGTGGGGTGTCGACTGCTTTCAACATTTGGGAGAGTCGCTTGACGCCAACCAGATGACGCTTTGCCTTGAGCCCGTCAATCGCGCGGAGACTTTCTTCCTCCGAACCGCTGCCGACGCTCGCGCCCTCTGCGATGCTGCCGGCCACCCGCGCATCGGCATCACGATCGATACCTTTCACGCGAATATCGAAGAGAAAAGCATCGCCGGGGCGATTCTGGCTGCCGGCAAACGCCTGTTCCACGTCCATGCGAGCGAGAACGATCGCGGGCTACTGGGTTCCGGGCATGTGGACTTCGCGGCGATTCTTACAGCTCTGCGCACGGCTGGTTATGAGGGGCGCCTGATGATTGAGGGGTTCGGATATTCGCCCGGCAACCCGGATGCTTTGGGCACAATCTGGGGTGACCCCCAGGTTTCGCCCGAGGAACTTACCTTTGAGGGAGTGAAATACCTGCACCATCAAATGAGCCAGCATACAAGATGGTAGGGGCGGGCTGGGTTGTTTCGTGACCTCAGGCGGGTGGCTTTTCGAGGCCCTTTGAAACAGCGTCGACGGTCAGGTTCCTGTCCGCCAGAACGCGGTGGATGGTGGTCCTCGCGACCCGGTAAGTGCGGGCCAGCTGGCCGAGGCTTTGTTGGATTCTGGCGGAAACCAGCCCGGGACACACTGGAGAGGAACTCGAAGGCCGTTATCGGGCTGACCGGACTCACACGATGTGGGTCTGATCCTCCGGCCCCGAACATAGCCGCCAGGCGACGCATCGCCGGACCTCAGCTGAATGCGATAACGTTGATCCATTGAACCAGGACGCATCTCTCCGCAGATTTCATTCCCGCTCGGCGCATCCAAATAACCGTCCAACCAAGTCATTCCTGAGCCTGGAGCTTTCTTGCAAAATCCTTCGAAGACAGCCGCTCCGCTGCTTTCGTTCGACAACGTGGTCAAGGACTATACCAACGCAGGCGAGCGAGTGCGTGCGCTCGACAGCGTTTCGCTTGAGATTGGATCCGGCCGATTCGTTGCGTGCATGGGCCGGAGCGGATGCGGCAAGTCAACGCTCCTTCATCTGGCGGGCGCTCTGGATTTTCCCACCGCCGGCCATGTGCTGCTGAATGGCGCCGCCACCGATGGGTTGAGTGAAGCAGGGCTGACCAGGTTGCGTCGCGACAATGCCGGTTTCGTTTTCCAGTCTTTTCAGTTGCTGCATACCTTGAGTGTTGTCGAGAACGTCGAGGTTCCCCTGCTCCTCGCAAACGAAGCCGATGCGCGTCCGAGGGCCACGGAGCGGCTGGCCGATGTGGGGTTGGCGGAGCTTGCGCATCGCATGACCCACCAGCTTTCCGGTGGGCAGATGCAGCGGGTGGCCATCGCGCGCGCGCTGGTGCATAACCCACGCATGATTCTCGCCGACGAGCCGACCGGCAATCTCGACACCGCGACCGGCAACGCGATTCTCGAGTTATTGCAGCGCGTGTGCTCCGATCAGAAAGTAACCATCCTGATGGCGACGCACAGTGCGGAGGCAGCTGCTCTGGCCGACACCATCGTGCGCATGCGCGATGGACGCATCGTCGAGGAGCAGGCTTGAAATGGGTCGCCTGACTCTTCTCTATAGGCTGATCCTCAGGCCTCTTTTCCACCAGCCGGGACGGGCTCTGCTGATACTTTTCGCCGTGGCGCTCGGCGATGCAGCCGTCGTCGCAATCGATCTGGCGGGCGATGCCGCCGCCGGCTCCTTCCATTCGTCGATGGAAACGCTGGCCGGGAAAGATGATTTTGAAGTCACTGCGGCGGGCGGACTTCCCGAAGCATTGGTTGCACGACTGGCGACACTGCCCTGCGCGCTGCGCGTTACCCCGCGCATTGAAGATCACGCGATGTTGGTTGCAACCGGCGAGACAGTTCCCCTGATCGGAACCGACTTAGTTGCCGAGGGGAATCAAGCGGGAACGATAATCGGCGACGCGGCTTCGAGCGAAGGCCTTCAGCATATCGACGATCCCGATGCGATATGGGCCACTCGCGGGCTGGGAAAAGCCGCTGGCGACAAGATCGACCTGCTGATCGACGACCAGGCGCGAGAGTACGTCGTACGCGGCCTGATTCCGGACTCGGCACGGACAGGCGGAAATGCGATCCTGATGGACATTGGGGCGGCACAACTGGCGACCGGCAAGTCCGGACGTGTCGACCGGATCCTCATCAGGATTCCCGACGCAAACGATTTCGATATTTGGCGAAGCAGGCTGCAGCGGGCGCTGCCCGCGGGCACGCTGCTGAACGCGCAGGGCACGGAGACCGCCGCGAATCGGCGCATGCTGGCTGCATTCCGATGGAATCTGCAGATGCTCAGCGGCATCGCGTTGCTGGTGGGCGCATTTCTCATCTACAACGCCGTCTCCGTTTCGGTGGTGCGCAGGCGCGCCGATATCGGGACTGTGCGCGCCATGGGTGCAAGCCGCGGCGCAGTGGTGAGCGCGTTTTTGATCGAGGCTGCGCTGTTGGGCGCGGCGGGATCGCTGGCCGCGTTGCCCCTCGGGCGGGCGCTCGCCGCGGGAGCCGTGGGCATGCTGTCGACCACAGTGAATGCACTCTACGTCTCCAGCCAGCCAGGCGTCATGCATATTTCATCGGGCTCGGTGATTCTTGCGCTGGTTGCGGGCATCGGCGTGGCCCTGGCTTCCGCGCTGGCCCCGGCGCGGGAAGCGAGCATGATTTCCCCCACTGAAGCCATGGCGCAGGGCCGGCGCGAATTCGAGGTGCGCGTGGAACGCAAGCGCGATGCTGTCCTGGCGTTGGCGCTGGCAGTACTCGGCGCATTCGCGGCGCAGGCGCCAGCCATCGACGGGAAGCCTTTACTGGGATACTTATCGGCGTTGCTGTTCGTCGCTTCCGCCGCATTGCTCTCTCCGCTGGTGGTGCATGAAGCCGTATCGGTTGCATCGGGCGGGCTGCGCCGCCTGCTCGGAGTCGAAGCGCTGCTTGCGTCTCGCAGCCTGGGCGGGTCCTTGCGCAGAACTGCGGTGCTGGTCGCTGCGCTGGCCACTGCGATCGCGATGATGACCTCGGTGGGCATTATGGTGGGAAGCTTCCGGCAAACGGTGCTGACCTGGCTGGACGGCGAACTGCCCGCCGACCTTTATCTGGCCCCCGCGGGAGCCATCGGTGGCGATCTGCATCCGACGATTGCGCCGGAGGTGGCCGAGCGTATCGCGAAGATTCCGGGTGTCGCGAGCGTGAGCCGCTTCCGCGCTTTCGAGATTCAGTACGAGGGGCTGCCCGCATCCGTCGCCGCCGCGACCTACGACCCGGAATCGCTTCGCCAGGGCCCGGCTTTCTTTTCAGGGCGCTCGAGCAGGGGAGTCCTTCGAGAACTGGCCGCCGGCAACAATGCTCTGGTCAGCGAACCGTTCGCCAACAAGCATCGCCTGGCGGCTGGCGATACCATCACGCTCCCGCTGGGCGATCGGCGAGTCGCCTTTCGCGTGATCGACATTTTCTACGACTACGGCAGCGAAGCAGGCTTCGTTCTGCTGGATTGGAACACGATGCTCCGTTATCTGCCGGAGACCGCACCAACCAACCTTGCTGTCTACCTCGCCGCAGGAGCTGATCCGGAGCAGACGCGCTCCGCAATTCGAAAGGCCATTGCCGACAGAAGCCTGGTGCTGCTTTCGAATGGCGAGATTCGACGCCAGGCCATGCAGGTATTCGACCAGACATTCGCCATTACCTATGCGGTGGAGGCGATCTCGATTCTGGTGGCGATCGGGGGAATCTCGGGCGCGCTGATTTCGATTGTCATGGACCGAAGACGCGAGTTCGGCGTGCTTCGTTTCCTCGGCGGAACGAATGCGCAGATTCGCAAGCTGATCCTCGTGGAGGCCGGCCTCATTGGGATCCTCTCGAACATTCTGGGACTCGCGCTGGGATATGTGCTTTCACTGGTGCTTATTTACGTGATCGATAAGCAGTCCTTTGGCTGGACGATTCGCTTTCATTGGCCCGTCGCAGTGCTGCTGGCGTCTTTGAGCGGGGTGTATGTCGCCACAGTGCTGGCGGGCCTGTATCCGGCGCGGCTTGCAGTGAGATTAGATCCCATGCAGGTGCTGCGTGAGGAATAAGTGGATTGCGTATCTTCTGCTCATTACAGCCTGGGCCGCGGCGCAGGACTATAAGATCGCTCAGCCTGGATACGATTTCCAGTTCCCACGAGATTATTTCAACCATGAGGATTACCAGACCGAGTGGTGGTATTACACAGGAAACATAAGGTCGGCGGACGGCCATCGGTACGGTTATGAGCTGACGTTTTTCCGCCAGGGCGTTTCCCGTGCCGAAGGGAACAGCCCATGGTTTGTGCGCGACCTGTGGATGGCGCACATCGCGCTGAGCGACATCGGCGGACAGAGGTTTTATTCCGAGGAGCGGCTCAATCGGTCCGGCCCGGGCCTGGCCGGTGCAGATGCCCCAGGCGGGCTCGTGTGGAACGGAAACTGGCAGGCGCGCATTGCGGAGAAACAGGAAGAGCTGCGCGGCGTTGCCGATAAGTTCAGCCTGTCGCTGAAGCTTATCCCCGTGAAGCGGCCCGTGATCCAGGGCCAGAACGGAGTCAGCCAAAAGGCCGAGGGCGCCGGGCATGCTTCGCACTACTTCTCATTGACGCGCCTTTTGACTTCGGGATCGATCGAACTCGGGGGAAGCACCTACACCGTGGAAGGAACATCCTGGATGGATCATGAGTTCTTCACCGAGTCGATGGCAACGGATGAAACTGGCTGGGACTGGCTGAGCGTCCAGACCGCAGACGGCGCCGAACTCATGCTCTATCGGCTGCGCCACAAGGATGGCGGCATCGATTCTTACTCTTCAGGTAGTTATGTCGATGCAAGCGGTACGTCTCAGTTTCTGGGCGCGAGCGAATTTGCAATGACGCCGGCGGGAGAGACCTGGACCAGCCCGTCGACCAGGGCGCATTACCCGGTGCGGTGGCATGTGTCCATCCCGCGCCTGAAGATTGAATTCGATGTTTCCACGCCGCTGAAGAGCCAGGAACTGAGCGGCGGATTTGGACCAGGCTATTGGGAGGGGGCCATCGATGTAAGTGGCGTCCGCGATAAGCTACCCCTCGACGGAGTCGGGTATCTGGAGATGACGGGATACGCAGATCCAGGCAAGCCGCTCGTTCCCAGGTGATTCAGGCGCTGTGCGCCCGGCTTCATTAATCCGGCGTCAGCAGCCGCACAAGGTGGTCAGGCTCCGCAAGAAATGCGTCGTGCCCATGCAGGGATGCCATTTCGCGGTACTCGCAACGCGCCCCCGCTGCTCCGATGATCGCCGCGAGCGACCGCACATCCTCGGGAGGAAAGAGCCAGTCCGTCGAAATGCCCACCAGAGTTAAGTGCGCTGTGACCCGGCTATAGGCCGCCAGCGGCGTTTCGTGAGCCCGGACCGGATCGAACGTATCCATGGTGCGCGTGATGGCGATGTACGAATTGGCGTCGAAGCGATCGTTGAATTTGTGCCCCTGATAATCGAGAAAACCCGCAATATCGAACCTGCCATTCTGTCCTGCGGAAGTGGAGATCCACGGATTCTCTCCGTTGCGATTCGGCTTTCTCCCAAAGCGGTGCTCGAAAAGCGGTACGCTCTTATAGCTGATCACGCCAAGCGCCCGCGCAATGGCAAGACCGTCGCGCGGTTCGTCCTCGGGCTCGTAGAAACCGCCCGCCCACTTTGCATCCAGCATGATCGCCTGCCGCTGCAGGTGGTTCAGGCCCAGTCCCATCGCGCCGAGTGGGGCGGCGCCGATGCTGACGGCCCGCGCCACGCGCTGCGGAAACAGCACAGCCCACTCCAGCACCTGCATGCCGCCGATGGATGCGCCGATAGCGAGCTTCAGTCTTCGGATTCCCAGCGAGTCAATAAGCGCAGCCTGGGCCCGTACAATATCGCGCACGTTGATCAGCGGAAATGTTGGGCCGTAGCGGCGGCCCGTCTCCGGGTCAATCGATTGCGGTCCGGTTGAGCCATAACACGAGCCGAAGATGTTGATGCCGATCACGCAGTCCCGTTCGAGATCGAGCAGGCCGCCCGGCTTGCGAAAAAGCTGCGGCCACCAGGTTGCGACTTCCGCGTTACCGGAGAGCGCATGGCAAACAAGCACGGCGTTATCCCGCGCCGCGTTCAACCGGCCGTACATGGCGTAGCGTTGCGTGGGCCGCACGAGCACCTCGCCGCTCTCGAGCGGGACCACCTCGTCGATTCGATAGTCCCCCTCGAAATCCGGTTGTATCGCCTGGCTCATCTGCAGCGTGCGCCGTGCAACCGTGCTCATCGCGCGCCGACCAGCTCCGGGCTCGGCACCGCAACGGCCAGCGCCTGATCGATATCCTCAATCAGATCGCGCACGTCTTCTATGCCGACCGAGAGCCGGATCAACTCCGGGGTGACGCCGGTCGCCGTCTGCTCTTCCCCTGACAGTTGCTGATGGGTGGTCGATGCCGGATGGATGACAAGCGATTTCGCGTCACCGATATTGGCGAGCAGGGAAAAGACCTTCAGCGAGTTAATGAACGTCTTGCCCGCCTCGTAGCCGCCCTGAATACCGAAGGTCAGCAGCGCGCTCTGGCCATCCGGCAAATACTTCTTCGCGCGCGCCGCGTATTTGCTGGACGCGAGCCCCGGATAGTTCACCCACTCCACACCCGGGTGCCCCTCCAGATGTTTTGCCACTGCCAGCGCATTCTGCGAATGGCGCTCCATCCGCAGATGAAGTGTCTCGAGTCCCTGGAGGAACAGCCACGCATTAAACGGGGACAGCGAGCCTCCGGTATCGCGCAGTCCCTGCACCCGAGCTTTGAGGATGAAAGCCAGCGGCCCGAAAGCATCGACAAAGGAGAGACCGTGATAGGACGGATCGGGCTCGACAAAATCCTTAAACCGGCCCGAAGCTTTCCAGTCGAACCGGCCGGCATCCACGATGACGCCACCGATCGAGGTCCCGTGGCCGCCGATGAACTTGGTTGCCGATTCGACCACGATATCCGCGCCCCACTCGATAGGCCGAAGCAGCGCAGGCGTCGCGCTGGTGTTGTCGATGACCAGCGGCAGCCCGTGCTCATGGGCGATGCGGGCCAGCTGTTCCACGTCGGCCACATCCAGTTTCGGATTTCCCAGCGTCTCGGTAAACACAGCGCGCGTCTTACTGCCGATCGCTGCGCGCAGTCCCGCCTCATCGTCCGCATCCACAAACCGCACGGTGATGCCCAGCTTTGGCAGTGTGTAATGGAACAGATTGTACGTTCCACCATAGAGCGAAGTGGTTGAGACAATCTCGTCGCCCGCGCTGGCCAGCGTGAGGATGGTCAGCGTTTCGGCCGCCTGCCCCGAAGCTGTCGCAAGAGCTGCCGCTCCGCCCTCCAGCGCCGCGATGCGCTTCTCAAAAACATCCGTGGTCGGGTTCATGATCCGTGTGTAGATGTTGCCGAATTCCTGCAGCCCGAAAAGCCGCGCCGCATGGTCCGCGTCGGTAAAGACGTAGGAGGTCGTCTGGTAAATCGGAACTGCCCGGGCCCCAGTGGTGGGATCGGGAGTCTGCCCCCCGTGTACTGCCAGTGTGGCCAGCCGCTGCTGCTTCTGCTCTTCCGCCATGTGCCTGCTCCTTAGTTTCGTTATCGGTTGCCGCCGGGAGGTGCGCGGCTATCGGCCCTTCGAAAATGAAAACGGCCCACGATCGCCGAATGACCGTGGGCCGCGGAACTTTTTAGGACTCGCTGCTAACGCATCGGTCCTGTTCCGCGCACGGCCTTGGTACACATGTCCATACAGTGACCGCGACGGAGCGAGGAATCCATGCCCTCCAGTATCCGCCACGCAAGCCATTCAGTCAACGCGCCTGGCCGCCAGAGCCGCTGCCCAGCGACCACATCCGCTGGCATTCCCGGCCTCGATCATCGGTCCCGCGAGACCGCGAGCCCTGACCACCGAGCCCTGATCGCCGAGCCCTGACCACCGAGCCCTGACCACTGAACCCTGACAACTGAACCACGAAGCTGGATCGCGCCGCCCTGATCTGCGATCGCGAGAGATCTTTCATCGTTGGCGAGTGGGAATGACAGGGAATTTATTAATAGCGCGTGGAACGACTCTCTCGGCTGCCCTCCACGCCGCCTGGGGGGGCAGCGGCGACAGAAATGAGGAAGATCCGCCCGGTCTCTCCGGCTTCCACCCCCGCACGCGCTTTTGGCGATGGAACGCCATCCATCCCAATGGTGTTAACAGGCCGTGGCGGAACGGGGGAAGCCAACGTGCGCGGAGGAGGCAGACGCGGCCTGGAGCCCAATCGCCTTTAGCCGATCAGTCCGATTTCGCTGAGACCCGCCATGGGATACTTTGGTCCAATCCGTATCGCGTGCGCCTTCGTGTCCATCCCTGGTCCTGATGTCGGGTACAAATCTCGAGGAGGAGACGGCTTGGTGGCGGCAACTCGCCAATCATCGGCCCGACTGCATTGGATTGGTTCCCCCGCTCCCATTAAAGTCGGCCCACCCGTCCCCCTCCGAAATCCGCCTCATGGTTGCCATGCGTGGATCGTCAAAGTCAGAAAACGTCCTTAATAACTTTAGGTCCGATGATCTGCACCGAGTTATTGGAAGTCGACCCCGCCAGCACATAGAAATACAGGTCTCTCGACTGCAGGTTTGTCGATACCGGTCCGGCTTCCCATGTGTCCGTTCCGCTCAGATAGATCGATCCTTCGTAGCTTCCGCTCGGCGCATCAGCTTCCGCAATAGAATCCGCGGCAACATCGACATTAGCGTTCGGCTTACACCGATGATGATCCTGCCCTGGATGGTCCTTAAGAGAAGCAGACAGGTTTTGGTCGGTCGCATTTGCAACCATAACGCGCGACTGGCCGATCGGGATCGATGAGAAGTCAGCCCCGTAAATCTGTCCGATGAGGGCATTGGACGAGTCCAGCGTCACAATCCCAAAGTAAGTGGTGCCATCGGCCAGTGGCGCGCTTTCGACGCTGTATACCGCGGGGCTGGCGCAGGGGCTTCCGGTGTTTGCCGGGCTGATCACGAAGTGATAGCTTCCGGCCGCGCCACTCAACGGGCCGGTAATCTCGCCAAAGGTGAGACCTTTCACCACGCAGTTCCCATCGATTGAGATATCGATCGGATATGCCGGGTTCGCGGTGGCCGAGATATTCCGGCCAGACGCTGCATGTGCGATGTACAGGTATGTCTGAGCGTGAATCGGGGTAGCCAGCATAGTTCCCAGTAAAAGACCGCCGGGAATCAGCAAACGACCCATGATAGTTTTCATATTTGCCTCCTGGATTGAAGTGCGCAGAACCCGTCAGCTTAGATTCGCCGCCCGCGGAATCGTTGCTCGCCTGGCTCCGTTTTCAGCGTGCCCACTGAAATGCCGTCCAGCATACTCCATTTCAGGCGCACGTGGAAACCCGATCAGGAAAGAGAAGCCGACTTCTTCCGCGGTTTCTCATGTAATAACTTCTGGCCCAGCCGTCTGGTCTGTTCGATCGAGCGCCCTGCGCTGTACTTCGGAGTCTGAAGAATACTGTCGACCCTTGCTTGCAGTGCCTCGAGATTCCGCCGCATCGACTCATTGCTCCTGCAATAGGGATCCGGAGGCGAAAGATACTCTACCAGGATCTGCCCGTCCTTCCGGAGCTCGGCCACCATGAACACCACTTCGGCCCCAACCGTCTGAGCTAGCCGGAACGTATTGGAAGAATAGGCTTTACAGCAAGAGGTAGTGTCGATCAAAATTGCCACCGATCCGCCCTTGCGAAGAATGCTCCGCATTTTCACCAGCACCAGGCCGTCCATTTCAATGATGGGCAAGCGCTCGCTCAATCCCCATACGGGATAACCGTCGGTCCACTCAGGAGTATAGGCAGCGACCACCGTCGGGCGGCAGTTTGATTCCACAAGCGGCGGCAGGCATAAATCCACCAGCGGCAGATGTCCGGAACAGATCACCACTCCTTTCGGATTCCGGCTCGCTGCCAGAACCGTCTCCAAACCTTTGACCCGAATCGGAAGTGGAAACCGGGGGTGAATCGACGCGAGCACTTTCAGCCAGGTGTTCACCAGCCATCCGCCCAGCGCATGCCGTCGGAAGTCATTACGGAGAACTGGAAGCCCGATCAGCGGCCGGACCACGAGCGCCTGCAGTTTGCTGATGCGCCATATTGCGGGATACCAGCACCGCTCTGGCAGCAGCAGCATGATCATGTGGATCCCGAACCGAAACAGAACCAGTCGATTGTTGTAGACAGCACGGGCGCACGCAAAGGATACACGCCGGAGCAATGGCGCGTCCGGCGCACGAGCAGGCGGCTCCGCTGGACGTCTGACTCTTTCTCTCCTGACCGTCAGAACCTTCTCATACACCTGCTGAAACATACGGCTGTACCATCTCTCTGATATCGCGTGCCAGCCTAAAAAAAGAAGGATGCCACGACATTAGACGCAGACCCCCTGGTGGCGACAATCACGAGTCCCGCCAAGTTACGCCCCGCATAAGAGCCTTTGCAACCTCGAGAGGGCTCCTCAATGAACCAATCGCCGCGCTTGCGCCAGGGAAACCGAAAACTCCAGTATCTCGAAATCTTTGTAACAGCGCTGCTGGAATCCTGCGCCGCGCCCTGGTCGCATTCAGGATCCCGTGTGCGATCGAGAAGACCAGATGCAAAAGTCCTCCTAATCCACATCAAGATCTTCGCTGCAGGCTGACCGGGGAACTGAGCCGGGGGCCCACGCTGGAATTCTATTGGAATTTTCGAGATGGAGAGAATGGCGGATCTTCGCGGGCGCGCTTTGCCGGCTCTAATGCGCGGCGCGAATCCCGACAAGAAGAAACGTTGTGACCGCCGCGACCCCGAGGATGACGGCGAGCAGGAATCCTCCTATGAGGAACTGTGCGGTGCGTTGCTGTTCTGGCCGGGGGCGCGTAATGCCGAAGGTCGTTATAAAGGATTCCGTGAGCCAGGCGAGAAGCTTCATGCTGCGGTAAGCATAGCGCGATCCGGTTCGACTTACTGCCGGCTTTTGGCAATCGCGTCGAGGACGCCGTTAAGGAAGTCGATGGATTCGGGAGCCGAGTAGCGTCGGCCGATCTCGAGCGCCTCATCGATGACGATAGGAGCGGGGGTGCCGGGAAAACCCAGCAACTCCGCGACGGCCATGCGCAGGAGATTGCGATCGACGGCGGGCATGCGGGTCAAGCGCCAGTTCTTCGAGTGCTGCTCGAGGAGCGCGTCGATTTCGGATTCGCGAGCGGTCGCGACCCGAAACAAATCCTCGGCAAAACCCCGGGTGCTGGCGTCGCCCTCTTCGCGCGCCTGCCAGAAGGTGTTGCGGACCTCGTCGGGAGTTTGCCGGCCGACGTCGGCCTGGAAGAGCATCTGCATGGCGAGTTCGCGGGATTTGCGGCGTTTGCCGACCAGCGTCATGCCCGGGCCCTCGGCGATTCCCCGGCGATTTTCCGATGCAGGGATGCCATTTCGATGGCGGCAGCGGCTGCTTCGAATCCTTTATTGCCGCTCTTCAGACCCGCACGGTCGAGGGCCTGCTCCAGGGTTTCGCACGTGAGGACGCCGAAGGAGTGCGGGATGCCGGTATCCTGCTGGGACTGGCCGATGCCCCGGGCGACCTCGTTGTAGATGGCTTCGTAGTGGGCGGTCTCTCCACGAATGAGGCAGCCGAGTGTAACGATGGCGTCGAACCTGCGGGTTTCGGCGAGCTGGCGAGCGGCGGCGGGGATTTCCCAGGAACCGGGGACGCGAGCGATCTCGATGTGCTTGCGCTGAGCGCCGCTGCGCAGCAGTGCATCGAGAGATCCCTGGAGCAGGCGCTCGGTGATGACGGCGTTCCAGCGAGCGACCACGATAGCGAAGCTCATTCCGGTGGCGCTGAGATCGCCTTCCAGCGCGACGGCCTTGCCGTGCAGCGGGTCCTGCCACTCCCAAAACGCAACGGCAAAGCCTGGGACCGGCCGAACCGTGAAGAGGCGGGAATTCCAGTGTGTGTCTTCGATGGAGGTGATAAAGCTTGCCGCAGCGCCAGGGGTTGAGTTTGTTTCGAGCCATTGGCGCGCAACCCGATGCAGCGCGTCGAGGGTCGTGACTTCGATCAGGAGATCTGTGCCAGGCGTCGGAGGCTCGCCGTCCACGAATTCGAGGTTGCCGAGCGGCGCCAGGAATGGACGGCCGCGGCTTGCGGATCCGGGGCGTCGCGCGTTCTCGTCCCATCCGCGTCCGGGCTCAAAGCCCAGCGCGGAAAAGAAGCTCACCAACTCGTCGAAGTGAGCGGGCGAGTGCAAGGGGCGAACGAAGGTGATGCCCTTGATCATGCTTTGAGGGTACCAAGGACTGGCCATCCAGGAGGGACGAGGGACTGGCCGTCCGGACGCAGGCCCCTTTGGCGCAAGGACCCGCCCAGAGCCGTCACGCGAACGGGATGACGAATGCGCCTGGGATTCTTCGGTCCAGTGTCGCGAGGGTTGCGCCATGCGAGCGCGCCAGCTGAACAAGGTAGCCATCGGTCGACTGAGCAGAGGTCTTCACCCAGGCGGGCAAGTGCGAGACGTCAAGATCGTCGGGGAAGAAGGCGAGCTTCTCCCGGGTCTTCAAATGAAGAAGCAGTGTGCGAGCCTCTTTGACGGACAAACCATACGCCTGTGTCTGCGCGAGAATTCGCACGAAACCGAGTTCCGTGAGGGGGCAGGTGGCAAGCGTAAGCGATTGCTGACTCCTCACCCATGCAGCCACTGGCTTGTGGAACTGGTGCTGCGCGAAACCGAATGCCAGGAGCGCACTCACATCGAGAAGCCAGATCATGGGAAGTCGGCGAGCATCTCGCGGATCTGTTTATGGGTCAGGATCGGTGCGCCGGGTCCGGCGTCTATCACGGAGAAGCCGGTGACAGGGTCTTTGACGATGCGCGCTTTACGTGTCCGCTTGCGGCGCGGAGTGAGGACGATCTTATCGGATTCGACGCTGACGTCAAGCCGATCACCGGCCCGAATGCCCAGACTTCGGCGCAGCGGCCCGGGAAGGACGACCTGGCCTTTGGTGGAAACCGTCGTCTGCATGGTAAGACGATCTTACCATCCCGGCCGCCATCGGGATGACCACTGCCCAATTGCCTGCGCAAAAGAAAACGCCGCCCGGAATGGGCGGCGTTTTCCCTGACAACGACAGAAATCAGCTGCCCGTCTTCGATTCAATCCTCATTCCATAGAACGATCTGTGCACGAAGAACACCGACACCAGGAAGAAAGCCACTGCCAGCGTGCGCGTGAGCACCGGATTGCTCGAACTGAGCGTGACGGCAAGCTCGACCGCCAGCAACCCGAACAACGTCGTGAACTTGATAATCGGATTCATAGCCACCGACGAAGTGTCTTTGAAAGGATCGCCCACGGTGTCTCCGATCACGGTTGCGTCGTGCAGCGGCGTCCCCTTCTGTTTCAGGTCAACCTCGACGACCTTCTTCGCGTTATCCCATGCGCCGCCGGCATTGGCCATGAAGATAGCCTGGTAAAGGCCGAAGATTGCAATCGAAATCAGATAGCCGATAAAGAAGAACGGCTCAATGAATGCGAACGCAAGGGTCGCGAAGAAGACGCCGAGAAAGATGTTGAACATTCCCTTCTGCGCATACTTCGTGCAGATTTCCACCACCTTCTTACTGTCGCTGACCGACGCCTTCACCACGCCTTCGAGTTTGATGTTCGCCTTGATGAACTCGACTGCGCGGTAAGCGCCGGTCGTGACCGCCTGGGTGGACGCGCCCGTAAACCAGTAGATCATCGCCCCCCCCGTGATCAACCCGAGCAGGAATGGCGCATGTAAAAGAGAGAGGTCCTGAACGTTATGGGTCAGACCGCCGGTAAGAGCCATGATGATGGAGAAAATCATCGTGGTTGCGCCTACCACAGCGGTGCCGATCAGCACCGGCTTGGCCGTAGCCTTGAACGTGTTGCCGGCTCCATCATTGGCTTCCAGCAGGTGTTTTGCGAGTTCGAACTTCACGTCGATGTTGTAGTCTTTCTTCAGCTCACCTTCGATGCCGGGGACATTTTCAATCAGCGACAACTCATAGACAGATTGAGCATTGTCGGTGACCGGCCCATAGGAATCCACGGCAATCGTGACCGGACCCATGCCCAGGAAACCGAACGCCACCAGGCCGAACGCGAACACCGCTGGCGCAAGCATCAGGACCGCCATCGACGGGCCGGTGCTGAAGTAATAGCCCATTGCCATGAGCGCAACCATGCAAAGTCCCAGCCAGTAGGCCGAAAAATTGCCGGCGACGAACCCCGACAGGATCCCCAGAGAAGCCCCGCCTTCCCGGGCTGACGTTACGATCTCCTGTACGTGGCTCGAGCTCGTTGAAGTGAAAACCTTCACCAACTCGGGTATAACCGCGCCCGCCAGGGTTCCGCACGAGATGATGGAAGCCAGCTTCCACCAGACCGTTCCGTCGCCAAGGGTGGGAATCATTGCCCATGAAACGATGTAGGTCAGGGCGATCGAAATGATGGACGTAATCCAGACCAGAGAGGTCAGCGGCGACTCAAAGTCCATTTCGTCCTTCTCCGCGTACCTCGCGCGAGCGATTGCGCCGTTCAGGAAGTAGGCCACCGCGCTCGAGAGCAGCATGCCCACGCGCATCACGAAGATCCAGACCAGCAGTTCCACCTGCGTGGTCGGACTCTTGACAGCCAGCAAAATGAATACGATCAGCGCCACGCCCGTGACGCCGTAGGTTTCGAAGCCATCCGCGCTCGGACCGACCGAGTCGCCCGCGTTGTCGCCTGTGCAGTCCGCGATCACACCCGGGTTGCGCGCATCGTCTTCCTTGATCTTGAAGACGATCTTCATCAGGTCG
>CAZSWI010000021.1:0-25834 GCA_964610635.1 uncultured Acidobacterium sp. | reverse complement strand
CCCAGTATCCCGGCGTCGAAGAGCTCAAGCTCGCTGTCATGGGTTGCGTCGTCAATGGACCCGGCGAATCGAAGCACGCCAACATCGGCATCTCGCTCCCCGGCACCTTTGAAGAACCCAAAGCCCCTGTCTACGTCGACGGCCGCCTCATGACCACCCTGCGCGGCGACACCATAGTCCAGGACTTCCAGAAAATCCTCGACGATTACGTCCGCAACCGTTACGGCGCGAAACAACACGAGTTAGAAACCGCCGCCGTCTAAGTCAAACCAAGACGCGTGCCCCATGTCTCGCTCTTGAGACATGGGGATTGCCCAAAGCGCTCCGTTCTTGCTCAACCTGCAATCAGTGATCGGAAGGTGGATTGCCCGGCACAGCCCTGTTCTCTGTGCCCTGAGCGCTGAGCTCTGCGCCCTGACTCAGCGGCAGCGGAATCTCCAGCGTCCCAATGCGATCCGTCGCCACGTCCCGCACCGCCACCCGCAACCACGCCGCTGTCGTAGGCACTTCCAGCCTCTGCGCCGCCCGGAAGAACGGCCGCTGCCCCGTGCTTCCCGCCGCCGCCTGAGTCCTCACCGCATTCTGCGAAATACCATTCAGCAATTTGCCGTTGCGGTCGAAGGCTCCCGCCGCAAATTCCAGCACCTGCCCGCCCGGCTGGCTCGCTGCCTTCTGATCCAGGACCAGATAGTCGATTGTGTACGGCCGCAGCGGAATCGGCGCCGGCAGCTTCGTTGGCTTATTACTCTTTCTCACCACAAAATAAGCCGGCTGCTCTACAAGGTTCGCCATCTGGTCCGGCGTGGCCATCGCCGCCGGCCCCGCGTGGAACTGCGCCCGGAATAATACATCGTGGTCGGCGGGCGCGCCATGCTGCATGTACGCGTACATCGAGTCCCCCGGCAGATGCGCTACTA
Source organism: uncultured Acidobacterium sp. (assembly GCA_964610635.1). Classification (GTDB taxonomy): domain Bacteria; phylum Acidobacteriota; class Terriglobia; order Terriglobales; family Acidobacteriaceae; genus Palsa-343. The sequence continues at coordinate 24,917 of CAZSWI010000021.1, read as the reverse complement.
CCTGATCCTGTACCGCAACTGCCGCCCGCTTCTCGTCCTCCCAAATCGGCTTGTCCGGGTCCTCCGCATAGTAGTACCGCCTATATTCCAGGTTATAACCCTTGCGGTCGATGCCTACGCGAATTGTCCGTATTTTACTGTCTTCCTTGTAATCGCTCGGTGCGTAACTGATCTCGTAATAGTTCGACCCATTCTCCGTCGCCTTCGTAATAGCGCCGCTGATGTCGTTCGTATTGTAATAAGCCTGCCCTCCGGTAGCGTCGGCAATGTGCTGGGCGATAGTATCGATCCCATCCTTGTTCGTCTTCAGCCCCGCCACGTCCACCGGATAAACCGAAACCTGCGCCGCATTCAACGAGTCGATCGCCTTCCGCATCAGCTTCGCGCTCCAGCTGTCCCCCATCGTCGTCTCATCGCTGCCCGAGAATCCCTGCGCCTGCAGCGGCGATCCCGCGCCCGCCGACATCACGTTGCCCACCGCCGTCGCCTGCACTCCGATCATCGGTACGGCCGCCGGAAACTCCGACGACATCCAGATCAAATTCTTCCGCCCCGGCAGACCCTCCAGATAGTGACTGATAAAGGTCATCACTTCGAACGGCATTCCCGTATCGTCCCTGCCTAAATTGCCCCCATTCAGAAGATTCCACGGAATGTGACCCTCCTTGCGATGCACGTCGAAAGCCTGCAGCAGCTTATTGGGGTCGGTGGTGAATCCCTGCACCAAACGGAAATCGTCCGCCAGCAGGAACAACGCAAATCGCGTCCCAGCCGGCTTGTTAGCCAAAAATGCCGCCAGCTGTTTCCTCGCCTGAATCGCATCCCCCTGATCGGTTTCGCTCATCGGATTGAACCCATCCATATGCACCGCGTCGTACACGATCACATACAGCGGTCCTCGCTCCGGCTCCGTCGCCACATTCACATAAGTATCCGGGGGCAGCGGGGGCAACTTCGGCGCAACGAAATTCGACGGCGTATCGAAGTCCACTTCCTCAAACGAGCGAACCGTCTGCGGCTTGCTGTTCTCGGTTACCGAGAAATCCTTACTCGTCAGGCCCCGAACCGCGTTGTGCTCAGAGTCCGTGACCACCACATCGAGCACCACACGCCGCACCGTCACTGGGATTGTGTAAGTAGACTTATTCGCGCTGCTGTTCGGTGCACGGCTCCCGCTGCCTCCGCGTTGCGCGTTTCCAGCCAGACAGCCGGCGATCAGAAGAAGGCAGAAGATCGTCAGAACCGAAGCATCGGCTCTGCGACGCAGAGGATCGAGCATGCGAGCACCTCGCGGAAGGGGTAACTCCACTGATTATAAAATGCGACTACAAGCGCAGGAACCCCTGCCCTGTATACGAACCAAACCCTGAAAAGTTCGCTTGGTTTTCTATATTCATCGCGTGGTCGAACGGCCCCTTCAGTTCGCGCCCGCCAGCGGCAGCCAAAACGTGAACCGCGTCCCCTTCCCGGTCTGGCTCGCCAGCTCAATACCCCCTCCGTGCGCTTCCAAAATCGCTTTCACAATTGCCAGCCCCATGCCCGTCCCCGCGGACCGGTTGCGCTGCTTCCTGCCGCGAAAATACTTATCAAATACAAACGGCTGCTCCCCTGGCTCGATCCCCACTCCCCGATCCTCGACCGTCACCGATAGCCGATCCTCATCCTTCACCGCACTTACCCCGATGGCCGACCCGCGCGGCGAATACTTTGCCGCGTTCTCGATCAGATGCCGCAGCACCCTGTGCACCAGCTCCCGATCCATCGGCGCTCGTGTCAACCCCTCTCCAACCTCGACTTCAACCGCGCGATCCCGAAGCACCGGCCCCATCTCCTCTAACGTCGTCTCAATCAGCTCCCGAACGTCCTGGGGCCGCGCGTGGATCTGCACCGCTGCCGCGTCCAGCTGCGCCATCTCTACCGCCTGGCCGATCAGCCGGTCCAGCCGCGCACTCTCCTCATCCACCACCGCCGCCAGCTCCGTCCGTTCCGCCTGCGGCAAATCCGGCTGGCTCACCAGCGTCGTTGCCGCCGCCCGTATCGCCGTCAGCGGAGTGCGCAGATCGTGCGTCACGGAATCCAGCAGCGCAATCCGCAGCCGCTCATTCTCGCGCGATGCTTCCAGCCGGCTGCTCTGCTCCACCGCCGCCACGCGCGCCAGCGCAATGGCCACCAGGCTCCCGATCGCCTCATAAATCTGCTGCGAGTATCCGCCGCCAGTCACCGCCAGAACTCCCAGCGACCGCATCCCCAGTCGCAGTGGAATCACTTCAATCCCCTCCCGCGCCACGATCCCCGCTTCCGTCTGGCTCGCCGCCAGCCTCATATCCGCCAGCGCCAGTAACTCCTTCCTCGCGTCTGAGTAATAAACCACGTCCGCATCCCGCACATAGAGCGCCACCGCGCGAAATCCGAACACCGCGCCCGCCACTGACGGCGTAATCCGGGCCAGCCCCCGCAAATCCTCCTGCAGCAGTAACTGCTGGCTGAATTCGTATAGCCGTTCCACTTCCTCTCGCCGCTTCTCCGCGGTCTCCGCGTGCCGATGCTCTCTCTCTGCCAGATGGCTCACCAGTACAGCGCAACAAACAAACGCTCCCAGCGCCACCCAGTTCTCCGGGTCGGCGATCGCAACATGTCCCGCCGGAGGCAGAAAGAAAAATTCGTACAACAGCGCACTCAGGATTGACAGATAGACGGAGTAAGCCAGCCTCCACCGCGATGCCGTCACCAGCACCAGCATCAGAAAGCTCAGCGCAATCGTCGTCTGATTCGCCGGTATAACCTTTCTGAACAACTCCACCAGCAGCAGCGCCGCCGCCGTCAGCACCGTGTACCGCAACAAAATCTTTATTACTCGCGGCGTATCCTTCTTCATGAAAGCCGATCATACCCCGGAGCTGCCGGATGACCGAACGTATCCTCGTGGTGGACGATGAGATTCAGATCACCCGTGTGCTCCGCGCTTCCCTCTCCGCCCAGCGCTACGACGTCCGCACCGCCAACGATCCCGAAGAAGCTCTCCGCCTTTTCGAGGAGTGGGACCCCGACCTTATCGTCACCGACCTCGTGATGCCCGGCATGACCGGCATCGATCTCTGCCGCGCCGTCCGCCGCAAATCTCACACGCCCATCCTCGTCCTCTCCGTCCGCGATCAGGAACACGCCAAAGTCGAGGCTCTCGACGCCGGCGCCGACGACTACGTCACTAAACCTTTCAGCATTCAGGAACTCCTCGCCCGGGTCCGCGCTCATCTCCGCCGCGCACCCGAACGTTCCGGTGACGCCGCGATCGAGGTCGGCGATTTTCTCGTCGATCCAGGTGCCCACACCGTCGCCGTCTCCGGCCGCACCGTGCATCTCACCCCCAAGGAATTTGAGCTGCTCCTCCTCTTCGCCCGCAACGCGGGCAAGGTCCTCACTCACCGCGTCCTGCTCACCAACGTGTGGGGTGCCCAATCAGCCCAACAGCCGGAATACCTCCGCGTCTTCGTCGGCCAGTTGCGCAGGAAACTCCAGGGCGATGCCCAGAAGGAATACATCCAGACCGAACCCTGGGTCGGTTACCGATTCCTTCCCGAAGGCGCCCCTGAATAGCCTGCACTTGCCTGACTGAGAATGCGGCCTTTATGAATCCCTAACGACTTCCTTCGCCTTCCCTTCTTGTTCCCGCCCTAATCTTTGAAGTTGGCCGCAGGCTGCTGCGACCCCATGCCTCACTCCGGGCATCTATAGTGCAGCCGAAAGGATTACCCATGTCGCTAATCCCTCCATTCTTCGTGTGTCGACAGATCGCCGCATATCGCACCGCTGCATATTTCCTAATCGTGCTGGCGCCTTTCATTCCGATTCCTGGTATCTCCGCGGCCCAGACCCTGGAAACCACTCCCACCTCTCAGGTCAGCTCTGACACCACCCCCGGAAGCGCCGCCGCTGCGCCCGCCACTGACAACGCCGCCATCCTCCGCGAACTCGCCGCCATGAAGCAGCGCATCGCCGAACTCGAGGCCCAGCTCGACGCCCGGAAATCTGCCGACACCACTAACGCAACCGCCGGAGCGCTCCAATCCGCACGGCAGAACCTGCTTCCGTTAACCGCCTCCAGCAGCCTTGTTCATTCCGCTCCCGCTGCTCCCGCAACAGCATCCGACTTCGCATCGACAGAAACGCCAGCCAGGCCTCCCACAGTCGACAAGATGACGCCGTTTGCCGATGCCTGGTGGGGCTGGCTCAATGGCAATCCCCGCACCGTCGATTGCCCCCTGTGCAGCAAATACTTCACGCCGGAAATCCGCGTCGATACAAACTACAACCTCGACCTCAACCACCCCGCCGACGACACCATCAACGGATCAAGCGAGGTCTTCCGCGCCCAGGAGATTCAGCTGGAACAGATGGGCGTCGGCGGCGACCTGTTGCTCGACCATGTGCATGCCCGCCTGATGACCCAGCTCGGCATGTATTCAGTCACTACGCCGCGCAACGACGCCAGCGCCTCTCGCGGCCAGTGGAACCTCGACGATGCCTATCGCTACGTCTCCGAGGCCTACGGCGGCTATCACTGGGACGTCCTGCACGGCGTCAACCTCGATGGCGGCATCTTCCTCTCCTACATCGGCCTTTTCAGCTTCTATAACTTCGATAACTGGGCCTATCAGCCCTCGTTCGTCTCTTCCAACACGCCCTGGTTTTTCAACGGAGCGCGAGTCCAGGTCTTCCCTACCCAACACCTGAAGATCGAGCCCTGGTTCATCAATGGCTGGCAGTCCTATGCGCGTTTCGGCACCAAGCCCGGCCTCGGAGGTCAGATCAAGTGGACCCCAACCACTAACATCAATATCATCTCCAACAATTACGGCTACGGCGAGGATGACTTTGGCATCCACGGCCGTACCCGCTTCCACACCGACAACAGCTTCGAGCTGAAGTATTACGACAAACCAGACAACAAACTCGACCGCATGGCTTTCTCGCTCACCGGGGACGCCGGCTGCGAAAGCGGCAGCGGAGTGGCCTGCACCGGTTCCGCCGATCGCAAAATCTTCTCGCCCGCTACCTCCTCATCCCCCGCCGTCTACTACCAGAAGCAAAGCTTTCTGGGCTGGATGCTCTATAACCGCTTCTGGTTCGATAAGGATAAATACGGCCTTACCATTGGCGGCGGCCAGATCGACAACCCCGGCCGCTATCTCGTCCTTCTTCCCCCTGTCAACGGAGCCACAGCTGTTACCGGCAGCGCCTACTTCCCGGAGGATCCGGGCCAACCCTTCCACGGCACCGACGGTACCATCACTTACGACTACATGCCCAGCCAGTACGTCACTTTCCGCAGTGAGTACAGCTATCGTCACTCGGATGTGCCCTACTGGGCCGGCCGTGGTGGCTCAACTCCTCCCGGAGGCAACACCTACACCGCGATTGGCAACCCGGCAGACTTTACCTGCACGAACGGGTCAACCTCAGCCGACTCCGGCATTGGATACACCACCATGCCCAACCTGACTTACAACCACGAGTACGCCGCCAACATCGCCGCTGCCAAAGCCGCCTGCGCTGCAAATTCCGCTTACCCCTCTCTCTGGCAGGCCGATCTGCGTCGCGACCAGCAGATCCTCACTTTCGCCATTCTGGTCAAGTTCTGACCGCCTCGCACATGCTCTCTCGTTCGCAACCCGGTCCCGAAGCCTTTTCCCTGGTACTCGGTGAGGGCCTTCTTTACGATTCCCTTACGAAATCTTTATGCCTTCGGTACGCCTCCCCCGCTCTCCTGAGGGAGGCTTCGAACCGGCTTATGGATTACCGCATCCCTCTGTCGTTTGCACCCGCTCTCCTCCTGGCTTCGGGAGCCCTTCAACTCAACGCTCAGTCCCAGTCCACCAGCGATGACGTACAGCAGCTCCGGCGGATGGTACTCGATCTCGAGCAGCGCGTCGGAGAGCTCGAACACGAGAATCGCACTTTGCGGCCGCCCCTGACGGCCCCGGCCGAAAGTACCGGTCCCCTGGCTGCCGCTGCCCTCGTCCGCGCCAGCGAGGAGCTCCGTGTCCCCGGTTCGTCATCCGCCCTGCAGACGCAGACGATCTCTGCAACCCCGGTGGCGCAGGCCGCACCACCGCTTCCCGGTGCCCTCCCCGGCGGCGCAACCCTCAACTACACCTTCGACGGCTATTACGAGTACAACTTCAACGACCCCATCGGTCGCGTCAACGATCTCCGCGCCTACGACGTCCTTAGCAACGTCTTCAGCATCAATCAGGCCGACTTCATCTTTGACCTCGACCCCGACCTAACCCTCCATCGCCGCTATGGCTTCCGCATCGATCTCCAGTTCGGCCAGGCCACCGAGACGCTCCAGGGCAATCCAGCCAACGAGACCCGCCCGGAAATCTATCGCAACATATTCCAGGCCTATGGCTCCTACATCTTCCCGGCCGGTCACGGCATCGACATGGACTTTGGCAAGTGGGCCAGTTCTCTCGGAATCGAAGGCAACTACACCAAAGACCAGCAGAACTACACCCGCTCATACTACTTCTACTACCTGCCCTTCTACCATAATGGCATTCGCACCAGCTACAAATTCAACGACAAATTCACCGCCAATTACTGGATCGATAACGGAACCAACCAATCCGAGCCCACCAACGGTTACAAAGACGAGCTATTCGGTTTCGTTCTCCAACCGGTCAAGTCCGTGAGCTGGACTTTCAACTACTACAACGGCCAGGAACACCCCGACACCGTCCCGGCCACGAATTGCACTGTCCCCGTCCAGCCCGGCCTTTGTCTCGCCCCGCTCACCCCCGCCCCCAATGGCAAAATACACATCTTCGACAGTTATGCCACCTGGCAGGCCACACCAAAGCTCAATTTCGCCATCGAGGGCGACTACGTCATCCAGCGACTCTGGGCCAACGCCGCCCCCGGTGAGTCTTCCGCTCCCTCTCACGTAGATGGCGGCGTCGCCTACGCGCAATATCAGCTCAACCCGAAGGTCGCTCTCGCTGCCCGCACTGAATACCTCTCCGACCGCGGAGGCCTCTTCAGCAACCAAAACCAGGCCCTCAAAGAAGCCACCGGCACTTACAAATACAACTTTGCCGACGGCTTCGATGCCTTTCTTGAATACCGCCGCGACTGGAGCAATCGGCTTTACTTTGTCACAAGTAACCCAACTTCACCCTCCAGCCATCAGGATACCGCCCTCCTCGGCGTGGTCTGGTGGTATGGCGGCAAGCAAGGATCCTGGTAGGAAGGACCCCTCATGTCGGACCTTTTGATGATTCTCTTTTCCATCGCCTTTTTCGCGATCGCTCTCCTCTACGTTGCCGCATGCGAGAAACTGAGGTAGTTATCATGCACACGACAACAGCGATAATTCTCCTCATCACCGTCTTTCTCCTCGGCTACCTCATCGTAGCCCTGCTGTACCCGGAGAAGTTCTGACATGACCCCGAACGGATGGTTCCAGTTCCTCGTCTACTTTCTGGTGCTATTGGTCTGTATGCGCCCCCTGGGGATATATATGGCCGGCGTCTTCTCCGGCAAATACAATTTTCTCCGCCCCGCCGAGAACCTCATCTACCGCCTCTCCGCCGTCCGCAGCGACGAGGAAATGACCTGGCGCGAATACGCGGTTGCCATGCTCCTCTTCAGCTTCGTCTCCCTGGTGGTCACTTACTTCATTGAGCGCCTGCAACACTTCCTGCCCTGGAATCCCCAGCACCTGCCCTCCCTTGATACTTTGCTCGCGTGGAATACCGCCGCTTCTTTTACAACCAACACCAACTGGCAGGCCTATACCAACGACGTCACCATGAGCTATTTCACCCAGATGGCCGGCCTCGCTTATCACAACTTCTTCAGCGCCGCCGTCGGTATCGCCGTCGCCATCGCCTTAGTCCGCGGCATCGCCCGCCGCGAATCGAAGACCATCGGCAATTTCTGGGTCGATACCACCCGCGCCTGCCTCTATGTCCTGATACCTGTCTGTATCGTCTACGCCCTCGCTCTCGTCAGCCAGGGAGTTATCCAGAACCTCCACCCCTACACCGTCGCCCACACACTCGAACACCAAACTCAAACCATCGCTCAGGGACCCGTCGCCTCTCAGGAAGCCATCAAGATGCTCGGCACCAACGGCGGCGGATTCTTTGCCGCGAACAGCTCCCACCCCTTCGAGAATCCCACCCCCTTCAGCAATTTCATGGAAATGTTCTCCATCTTCTTCATCGGTGCCGCGCTTACCGTCACCCTCGGCCGGATGACCGGCTCTCCCGGCCATGGCTGGGCCGTCTTTGCATGTATGTCGGTCCTTTTTCTCGCAGGATTCACCGTCGCCTACTGGGCCGAGTCGCAGCCCAGCCCCGTCCTTCATGGCGTCAACCAAAATGTGAGCAACCTGCAATCCGGCGGCAACATGGAAGGCAAAGAGACACGTTTCGGTGTGGCTAACTCCGCCCTCTTCGCCACTATCACCACCGACGCCAGCTGCGGCGCCGTCAATTCCATGCATGACTCCTTCACGCCTCTGGGCGGCATGGTTCCCCTCATCAACATCATGCTCGGCGAAATCATCTTCGGCGGCGTAGGTTCCGGCCTCTACGGAATGCTGATCTATGTCGTGCTTTCAGTCTTCATCGCTGGATTGATGGTCGGCCGTACCCCGGAATACCTCGGCAAAAAAATCGAATCCTACGACGTAAAAATGACCATGCTTTACGTTCTCATCTTCCCGTTGGTCATCCTTACCTTTACCGCCGTCTCCGTGCTGTCTCACATGGGTCTCAGCAGCCTCGCCAACAATGGTCCCCACGGCTTTACCGAGATCCTGTACGCCTATGTCTCCACGGCCGGCAATAACGGCTCGGCCTTTGCCGGACTCAACGCCAATACCCACTGGTACAACATCAGCACCGCCTTCAACATGCTCATCGGCCGTTTCCTCATGATGATCCCCATGTTGGCGCTGGCCGGAAACCTCGCCCGCAAGAAAAGTGTCCCTCCCTCCCCAGGCACCTTCCCCGTCAACACGCCGCTCTTCGCCGTCCTGCTCACCGGCGTCATTCTCATCGTGGGCGCGCTCACCTTCTTCCCTGCGCTCAGCCTTGGTCCCATCCTTGAACATCTCCTTCTGCAGCACGGCACCCTCTTTTCCTAGGTCAGAGAAAAAGCACTTATGGCTAAAAAGCAAAGTTTCTGGAATCCCGACATACTTCGCCAGGCGATCATCGACTCCTTCACCAAGCTCGATCCGCGCCTCATGATGAAGAATCCAGTCATGTTTGTCGTCGAAGTCGGCAGTGTCGTAACTTCCGCGCTTCTCATTGACGAAGCCGCTCGCCACCAGCCCATCGGCTTCGACCTTCAGATCACCCTCTGGCTCTGGTTCACCGTGCTCTTCGCCAACTTTGCCGAGGCCATCGCCGAAGGCCGCGGCAAGGCCCAGGCTGACACCCTGCGCAAGGCCAAAGGCGAAACCATGGCTTATCGTTTCCGTTCCGATGGTTCCCTCGAAGCCGTCTCCAGCTCAGCCCTGCGCTGTGACGACATCATCAAAGTCGAAGCCGGCCAATTCATCGCCGGCGACGGCGAAGTTATCGAGGGCGTTGCCTCCGTCGACGAGTCTGCCATCACCGGCGAGTCCGCCCCCGTCATCCGCGAGGCAGGCGGGGATCGCTCCGCTGTCACCGGCGGCACGCGCGTCCTCTCTGATTGGATCAAGATTCGCATCACCTCCAACCCCGGCGAAACCTTCCTCGACCGCATGATCGCCCTCGTCGAAGGCGCCGAGCGCCAGAAGACCCCCAATGAAATCGCCCTCAGCATCCTGCTCGCCGGACTCACCGTCATCTTCCTGCTTGCCGTCGCCACGCTGCAGCCCTACGCCATCTACTCGCACGCACCGCAAACCATCTTCGTCCTCGTATCCCTTCTCGTCTGCCTTATCCCCACCACCATCGGCGCCCTCCTCTCCGCCATCGGCATCGCTGGCATGGATCGCCTCGTCCAGTACAACGTACTTGCCATGTCCGGACGCGCCGTCGAAGCTGCGGGCGACGTCAACACTCTTCTCCTCGACAAGACCGGTACCATCACACTCGGCAATCGCCAGGCTACAGAATTCTTTCCCGCTCCTGACATCAGCACCGAGCGCCTGGCCGACGTTGCCCAGCTCGCCTCCCTCTCCGACGAAACCCCCGAAGGCCGCTCCATCGTCGTTCTCGCCAAAGAAAAATACAATCTCCGCGGTCGCGACCTCAGCGGTATGCGCGCCGAATTCGTCCCCTTCAGCGCGCAAACCCGCATGTCCGGCGTCGATCTCCCGGGCAGCAAAATTCGCAAAGGCTCGGCCGACGCCATCGCCCGCTACCTTGAGCAGCAGGGCTCCAGCATGCCGCGCCAGGTCACCGATCGCGTCGAAGAAATCGCCCGCCAGGGCGGCACGCCCCTCGTCGTCGCCGAAAATTCAACCGCCCTCGGCGTCGTCTACCTCAAGGACATCGTCAAAGGCGGCCTCAAAGATCGCCTCGCCCGCCTCCGCGCCATGGGCATTCGCAGCATCATGATCACCGGCGACAACCCCCTCACCGCCGCGGTCATCGCGCGCGAAGCCGGTGTCGACGACTTCCTCGCCGAAGCCAAACCCAAAGACAAAATGGACCTCATCAAGCGCGAGCAGGCTAAAGGCAAACTCGTCGCCATGACCGGCGACGGCACCAACGACGCCCCCGCTCTCGCTCAGGCCGACGTCGGCGTGGCCATGAACACCGGCACCCAGGCCGCCAAAGAAGCCGGCAATATGGTCGACCTCGATTCCAATCCCACCAAGCTCATCGAGATCGTAGAAATCGGCAAACAGCTCCTCATGACCCGCGGCGCCCTCACCACCTTTTCCATCGCCAACGACGTTGCCAAATACTTCGCCATTATCCCCGCGATGTTTGCCGGTGTCTTTCCCGTACTGAATGCGCTGAACATTATGCACCTGGCTACTCCCCACTCCGCTATTCTCTCCGCGGTTATTTTCAACGCGGTTATTATCGTCGCCCTTATCCCGCTCGCCCTGCGCGGCGTCAAATACGAACCCATGTCCGCCCAGGCCCTCCTGCGCCGCAACCTCATCGTCTACGGCATCGGCGGCATCATCGTGCCCTTCATCGGAATCAAGATCATCGACCTCGCCCTCAACGGCCTGCACCTCGCCTGAGTACGGAGTTATGAGCAGTTAGTTTAAGAGACCGCGCCGAGCAGTTTGGAGAAACAGCCCTGAGCACTTCGGAGAAATAAACATGCGCCGCACCCTCATCATCGCCCTTCGCTACACCATCGTGACCACCATCCTCCTCGGCATCGTCTATCCGCTCGTCATCACCGGCCTCGCGCAACTCACCATGCGCGACAAGGCCAACGGCCAACTCATCACGCGCGACGGCCAAATCATCGGGTCCGCCATCATCGGCCAGGCCTTCTCGAGCCCCCGCTACTTCCACTCGCGCCCCTCGGCAGCCGGCAACGGATACGACGCCACCAGCTCCGGCGGCTCCAACCTCGCTCCCTCGAACAAAGCCCTCATCACCCGCATCGATGGCGACGTCGCCACCTGGCAGAAGCAGAATCCCGGCCAGCCTGTCCCCATCGGCCTCGTCACCACCTCCGCCTCAGGACTCGACCCCGACATCTCGCCCGCCGACGCGCTCTATCAGATTCCCATGGTCGCCGCCGCCCGCCATCTCCCCGAAACGACCGTCCGCGCCCTCGTCGAGTCGCACACCCACGGCCGCCAACTCGGCTTCCTCGGCGAACCCCGCGTCAACGTCTTAGAACTCAACCTGGCCCTCGACGATCTGAAGTAGTTTGTCCCGCCCATAGCACTGCTCCGGTACCGTTCCCTGTTCCCTACTGCCTGTTGCCTGTTGCCTGCATTATCGCCATCTCCGCCAGCGGAGCCATCACCGCAAACCCCGCTGCGTTCGGATGCAGCCCATCCCCGGTTAACTCCGCCTTCAGCATCCCCCGCCCATCCACCATTGCCGAAAAATAATCCAGATATACCAACCCATTCTCCGCGCAATACTTTTTCAGCCACTCGTTCAGCGCGAGTATCTTCTCCGGCGACCGCTGCAGAAAAAACTTTAACGCCGTCGGATTGTAGTCATTGATCGGCATCACCGAAGCAAACACCACCCGCACCCCATGCGCCCGCGCCAGCTCTGCCATCGTCGCGTAGTCGCCCTCAATTTGCTCCAGCGTCTCCTCGCCCGTGTTCCCCGCAATATCGTTCGTCCCCGCCAGAATCACCACCACCGCCGGCTTCAGCTCCAGCACATCCGCGCGATACCGCACCAGCATCTGCGGAGTCGTCTGCCCCCCAATCCCGCGATTGATGTAGTGCTTCCCCGGAAACGAATCATCCAGTTTCCATATATCCGTAATCGAATCCCCAAAGAACACCACCCGCTGCTCCCCCGCCGCCGGCGCCCCCACCGTGGCATCCGCGTCGTGATACCGGGCCAGCTGCCCATAGTCATTCATGAACATCGAAACATGGCTCTCGCGATACAGCTCCAGACTATGCGCCGACTCATAACCATCCTGAGCCGTCCCAACCAACGGCGTCCCCGCCGCCGATCCCATATCCTGTGCGACCGCACTCCCAACCCCAGCCGTTACCAACGCCAGCACCACCAGCCAATTTTTCATCCCAACACCCTACCACTTCATCCCGCCTCCCCGTCTCCTGCCCCCCAGGCCCGATCCCGTCTCCACGAGAAAATCGATCTCTTCCGCGTACACTACTTCCACTCAGCAAACCTCGCCCATGACCCGCACGCAAAGAAGCATCCCCGCCGCCATAGCCCTCATCTTCACCGCGCCCCTCGTCGCCGAATTCCTCCTCGGCGATCTACCCATCAAAATGCTGGCGGCACTCATTGCACTCGCTCCCATGTACGGCGGCGGTGCCCTCCTCATCCGCGAAACCGTCCGCCGCGCCGGCCGCGGATGGCCCAGCATCTTCCTCCTCGGCGCAGCCTACACACTCATCGAAGAAGGCTTCACCACCCAATCCCTCTTCAATCCCGACTACCTCAGGCTGCACATGCATCTTCTCGATCACGCCTTCATTCCGGCCCTCCACATCAGTGCCTGGTGGACCCTCTTCATGTTCAACCTCCACACCTTCTGGAGCATCTCCGTCTCCATCGCCCTCATTGAAGCCCTCGTCCCCGCCCGCGCCGAGCAGCCCTGGCTCGGCCGCCTCGGCCTCTCCATCGTTGCCCTCCTCTTCCTCGCCGGATGCGCCATCGGCACTGCCATCACCCTCAGGGGCGATCGCTTCATCTCTTCCCCTGCCGAATTCCTCTGCGCCGGTCTCGCCGCCCTCGCCTTCATCGTTGCCGCATTCCTGCTCCCACGCCGGCGTCCCCATACCGCCCCTGGCTCCTCGCCTTCTCCATGGATCACCGGAGCTGCCGCCCTCATCCTCGGCCTCGCTGTCCTCTTCACTCCCCCTCCCTGGAACTGGGGAGCCGTCGCCGCCATCCTCGCCATCGACCTCGCCTTCCTCGCCTTCGTGCGCCTTCTCTCGCAGCGCATCTCATGGACGCTCCTCCACACCCTGAGCCTCGCCGCAGGAGGCGCACTCGCCTACGGCCTGCATGCCTTCACCCAGAAACCTGTCATCGGAGCAGGCCCCGCCGCCCGCATCGGCAACGCCGTCTTCCTCGCCGCAGCCATCGCCCTCATCGCCATTGGAGCCCGCCGCACCGCCCGCTCCCTCGGCGCAACCCCACACCCCATTCCAAACTAGCCGTTGCCAAAAAACACTTTGCATTCCTGACAACAGTCGGCAGTCATTTTCACAGACTCACGTCTGCCCGGATGGCCCAGCGTGAGGGGTGCCCATTCATGCCCGGTGTTGCGCAGGGGGTCAAGCCCGCCCGGCTCCGGGGCTTTGAAGGGCAACGGCTTCAAGAGCCATCATCGGCGCGGAGCAGTAGGGACGCAGGTCCAACGTGGGGAAGCGCACAAACATCGGCACTGGAACTTTCAGTCTCTGGACCTGCCACCCAGTCGGCAACAGGCCTGCTGCCTGACCATCGGAAAAACTGATCGGGAGCGGAGAGATGTGGAGTGCGAACTTATCAGTAAGTACAATTCGCAGTGCAACGCCCGCGTGAGTCTCACGCTTCGAAGCCTACCTTCGAATTATGTAGGCATTTTGTGGCAGCGCTTCACTTAATCGGTCGGGCGCTGCTACTTCGCCGCCTTCTTCTGCTTCGCCCATCTCTTCTTCTGCGCGGCCGAGATCCTCGCGCGTGCCTCGGCGCTCATGATGCGCTTCTTTTTACCGGAGGAGGCCCAGCCGCCGCGGCTGGTGCCGGCGAGTAAAGAACGAACCTCTTGGAGGCGTGAAATCTCGGCTTCGATCTGGGAAAGCAATTCAGGAATGTTCATGCGCAACAGTGTAGCGCATTGATGGCTGATTCTAAGGTCTAAACGCCAGAAATCCCCAGCCTATTATCAAAGTGGCCAATGCAATGCACGCGAGTGCGATTGCTGTCGCATAAAAGTGCGCCGACGATGGCGGCAACGACAGCGGAGTCGGCAAAGCCCTATATTGATCTGCCAGATGCTTCTCTGAATCCAAAAACCATTTTCGCAATACCATAGAAACCCAAATGCCCAGAATGCATTGGGAGATAAGCAGAAATGCAACATAATGGAGTGGCTTCATGTCTCGAATCCCCGAAGCAAACCACCCGATTCCCACATAATTCACGGTGATGAAAAACGTGAACCATTGAACCCAGAGCGTCATGTTCTTTCTCAAATATTGATGCGTCTCTTCAAGAACCTTGCGCGCGTCGTGAAGGTCGGTATCAGGTTCCTCGCCCATTTCGTCGTCTCTGTAAACGGAGCCGAAAGCATATAACCTGAAAACAACCTCTGTAAAGAGAAGTACTCGCCTCTCAACCCGATGAATCCTGGCAGCTCCAGGGTTATTGCCAATTACCCCCGGTAACTCAGTCTTCGCGCAGCAGGATCAGAGGATTCACCGAAAGCGCGCGTTGCGCCGGAATCCACGTGGCCAGCAGCCCCAGCAAGGCCATCGCTACCACGACTCCGGCCAGCACGAACGGGTCGCGCGGCGTCGCCTGATACACAATGAAAGCCAGCACACGCGTGCCAAGTAACCCCAGTGCCAGCCCCGCCGCAGACCCGATGGCTAGTAACTTAAAAGGCCGCCCCAGCGCCGTATGCAGCACTTCTTTCTGCGCCGCGCCCAACGCCATGCGTATGCCCAGCTCGCGCAGCCGCGTGCTCACCGAATACGCCGCCATCCCGAAGATCCCGGTTATCGACAGCATCGCGCCCATCAGCCCCAGCACCCCCAGCGCCATCGTCGCCACTCGCGCTGGAAACAGTACCACCTCCAGCATCTGGCTCCACGTCTGCGTATCCACCGGCAGTCCCGCGTCAAGCTCGCGCACCTTTCTCCTCATGGCCGCCGCAAGCTGCTGCGGATCGCGCTTCGAACGCACCACCAGATAGGCCGCACTCGAAGGCGACTGCAGAAACGGAAGAAACATCGCCGGCTGCTGAAGCTCAGTAAGCGACATGTATTTTCCGTCCTCCACCACACCCACAACCTGGACAAGGGTTCCGTCCTGCAGCCTGTAATTTCTGCCGGCCGCGCCCGTGACCGAGCCAAACATCCTGACCGCGAAATCGCTGTTGACCACCGCTACGGCGGGGCCGCCCTTGTCGTCCTGCCAGGTGAAGCTCCTGCCCGCCAGCAGGTTTGTCCCTGCAGCTTCGAAATATCCCGGAGATACCTCGTACCGGAAAGGCATGGCAGCGGCGTTTCGAGGCTTCAGCTCCCTGGTTTCTTCCTTGTACACATCTGCCCGGTTGCCCGCTGTATAGACCAGGGGAGGATAACCATTGACAAGTCCGACCGCTTTCACCCCGGGGATCGTCCCCATCGCTTCAATCATCCGCCTCTGCATAGCGGGCACTTTGTCGGCGCTGTAACCGGCCGTGGCCAGGTCCACGCCTGCCGTCATCGTGTCGCGCGGATCGAAACCGAACTTGCTGTGCAACGACCGTTCCAGCCCTCTCACCGCCACCAGCGAAGACGTGACCAGAACCGCGCAGATCGCAATCTGGGCCACGAGGAGCACGTCGCGGAGCGTCAGCCTCCGCCCGGTCCCCGCGCTCGATCCTGCCTTGATGATCTCGTATGGATTGGCGCCGAGAATCTGCCGTATCGGCACTATGCCGAAGAGGAATCCGCTGAGCAATGCCAATCCCAATGCAACCAAATAAAGCATTGCGTCCGGAGTAACCGGAAGATGGAGCGGCACCCCGGGAATGGGCTGCCAAACGCTCATCCGGCGCAACAGCATGAAGCTGACCAACAGTCCCGCCGCCCCGCCGGCCAGGGAAATCACCAGCGCTTCGGTTAGCAGTCCTCGCAGGATGCGCTTGCGGCTCGATCCAAGCGCGAGACGCAGAGCCACTTCGCGTGAGCGGTCCGCGGCGCGTGCCGCAAACAGACTCCCCAGGTTGGCGCACGCAGCCAGCAGGATCAGCCCGGAAAGCACCATCAATCCCGCAACGAAGGCCCGCACCGCCGGTCCAAACGAAGTCAGGCCCTCCCTCGACAGCGCCGTGTCGTGGTGAACAATCTCTCTCGGATAAGCCTTTTCCAGGTATCCGTTCACCGCGCCCACATCGGCCACCGCCTGAGCGGGAGTCACTCCCGGCTTCAGGTGTCCCAGCGACTCAAAAAGTGCATGCTCGGTCCCCCGCGTTTTCAGGCTCGGCGCGCCCATCTCCTCCTCGTTCACGATGGGCATAAAGAAATCCGGCGCAAGGAACATAATCGTTCCCTGGAACCCAGGCGGCGTCACCCCGATGATCGTGAAAGGGTGCTTGTCGACTTCAACCGTGCGCCCCACTACGCCCCGATCGTCGTGGAACCGCGTGTGCCAGTACGCGTAGGTGAGCACAATATACGGAGCGCTGTTGGGGCCGTGTTCGTCGGATGCATGAAATAAACGGCCAAGCCACGGATGTATGCGCAGCACATCGAAATAGTTCCCTGTCGCCGCGAAGCCGTTTGCGGCAATCGGATCCTTGCCCGTATCGAATCCCACGCCCAGAACCATGTTGAATGCCGCCAGATCCTCAAAGCTGCGATTGCGATCGCGCAGATCGATGTAGTTGGGATACGACTGCCACGTCGGATTGTCCCCGTAGTGAGTTCCGTAGAGGCTCTCCGCCTGCGGAACGTTCAGAGGCCGCAGGACCAGGCCATCCAGGAGGCCAAACACCACCGCGTTTGCCCCGATGGCCAACGTCAGCGTTAAAACAGCAGCCATCGTGAACCCCGGAGACTTGCGCAACTGCCGCACCGCCAGCCGCACATCGGATGCGATCGACTCCAGCGTCGGCCATTGCCACACTTCACGGCTGCGCTGCTCCACGAGAGTACGGTTGCCGAAGGCGCGCCGCGCTTCCCGCTCGGCTTCCTTTGCGCTCATGCCTTCGCGCATCAGCTGCTCGCTGCGCTCTTCTATGTGCAGTCGGATTTCTTCAGAGAGATCGCTGTAAATACTGTGGCGCCGGAAGATCTGCGGAATCCAGTTCATCGGAAACCTCTTTCAAATGGCCCCTTAGCTTGTGGTGGCCCTGCCCGGGTTCAGCACCAGCGAGATGCCGTCGAACATGCGCTCGAAGCTGGATATCTGCTCTTCCAGATGCCGCAGGCCCGCAGCCGTAATCTGGTACGTCCGCACGCGCCGATTGGTCGACGAGATGCCCCACTCCGCCTTCACCAGCTTCGCTTTCAGCAATCGCTGCAGCGCCGGATAAAGCGAGCCCTCTTCCACCTGCAACAAATTGTTCGAGCGCTGCTGGATGTGCTGCACCAGCGCGTAGCCATGAGCCGGCTGGCGGCGCAGCGACTCGAGGATCATCATCTCCAGCGCCCCGGGAAACAAATCGCGTGCGTTGCTCTCTGCCATAGGCTTGTTCACTACAGGCCTAGACTAAACAAGTATGAGCGGCTTGTCAAGACGAAATTCGGTCGCCCTCTCTCCGGCAACGGCTAACAGGGTGAACCGTCATCGACAAGCCCGGCACTTACTGAATCGCGTCAGATAAAGTGACGAGAGAGTCTTTGCGCCGTTGCCTATGAATCCAGCCAATGCCCCAGGCGGCCCTGGGATTCCCTCCTCTTCCCCATCGAGCGTCAGCAAGCGCTTGCTGCCCTGGCTGGTGGCGGTGGCGTTCTTCATGGAATCCCTCGACACCACCATCCTGAACACCGCGGTGCCGGCCATCTCCGCGGCGCTCCACGTCGGCCCCCTCAGTATGAAGGCGGTGCTGGCCAGCTATACATTGAGCCTCGCTGTCTTCATTCCCATCAGCGGCTGGGTGGCCGATCGGTTTGGCACTCGCCGCGTATTTGCTGCCGCCATCGGGCTCTTCACGCTGGGATCGTTCCTCTGCGGGATATCGAGCAACATCCATCTGCTCGTGGCCTGCCGGATCCTGCAGGGCTGCGGCGGCTCGATGATGGTCCCAGTCGGCCGCCTCACTCTGGTCCGGACCTTCGCCAAATCCGAATTGCTGCGCGCCATGAGCTTCGTTTCCATCCCGTCGCTGGTCGCTCCCATGCTGGGTCCGATCGCCGGTGGCCTGGTCGTCGCTTATCTCCACTGGCGGGTCATCTTCTTCCTGAATATTCCCATCGGCCTCATCGGCCTCATTCTCGTGTACGTTCATCTGCCCGACTACCGCGAGGAAACCCATCCTCTCGATGTGGTCGGCCTGATCCTCTTCGGATCCGGCATCGCCCTGCTGTCGTATGTGCTCGAGGTCTTCGGTGAGCACACCCTGAGCCCGGCCGAAATCTCCGGCCTCCTGGTGGTCTCTCTCGCACTGCTCCTCGGCTACTGGATTCATGCGAAGACCCTTCCTTTTCCGCTGCTCCAACTGGGCCTCTTTAAGATTCGTACCTTCCGTGCGGCCGTCAGCGGCAGCTTCTTCACACGCCTCGGCATCGGCGGCGTCCCGTTCCTCCTCCCTCTGCTGTACCAGGTCGGCCTCGGCTTCACTCCTGTCGAGTCCGGACTCCTGATCATGCCCCAGGCTGTGGCCGCCATGAGCATGAAGGTGGTCATGCCTCGTCTCCTGCGCGCCATCGGCTACCGCTGGGTGCTCGTCTCGAATACCGTTGTCCTCGGTCTTCTTCTTCTCCTCTTTGCAACCATCGGTCTGCACACCCCGGTCTGGATCATCGTGCTGCAGGCTTTCCTCTACGGCGCGTTTACCTCCCTGCAGTACACCAGCATGAATACCCTGGTTTATGCCGACACCACCGACGAAGAGACCAGTGCCGCAAGCTCCATCGCCAGCACCATGCAACAGATGGCCATCAGTTTTGGCGTGGCGACGGCTGGCCTCGCCACTGCCTTCTTCGTGCCCAGCCATGGCCAGTCGAATCCGGTCGATATGATCCATGGCGTTCACAAAGCGCTGGTCGCTCTCGGTGTCCTCACGGTTTTCTCGACGATTGTCTTCCGCAGCCTGAAGCAGGGAGATGGACAAGCCGTGAGCCAACAGAGAGTGTTCCATCCCGGAGGATGAAAGGTGAATAGCTTTCAGCGATTGCGCGGCTCTTTGGCGATTCGATAGAGCAGGTATCCCACGATAGCAATGTTGATCAGGAGCACGATGATTTTGATCGGGGTCGGATGCCGGTGGATCTCGTAAATCTCAAGCGGCACCAACGAAGAGGTGATGACGACAGTGAGCCACTCCGCCCACCGTTGCAGCAGCCACAGCCCGATCCCTTCCGTGAGGAACAGGGCAGCATAAACAAAGCTGACCAGCCCAAGCTCCCTGATTCTGTGGGGAGAAAGATTCGTGGCTTTCTGAATTGCCAGATTCACGTAGCGGCTGCCAGGATCGAGGCCGAGCCTTGCGATCCAGTGGTCCATCTGCGTCGCCGAATCCATGTGCATCAGCTTCAGAAGGCCGAAGCCGCCGACGATCATCAGAGCCGCCTTCAGTAGCTTGAATGCCGCGACCAGGCGAATGAGTCGGTCCTGGGATGAATTCATGGGTTGCGTCGATTATTACAGCTTGGCCGGAACGCGTCACTGCACCGGAAAGCAATCCAGATCGTTTGCAAAAGCGATGGTCCCCGAATAGCGGCGTTGAATCTCCGCCCGAGTCTCATTCTCCTTACCCAGCGTCCGCAGCATGCGATGCGACAGCACCAACTGCCTCACATGAGCATTCGCAGCAGTCATTCCGATCGCCGAAGGCGGCATATGAAGTCGTCTTTCTACCCCGGTTGCACCCTCCGGCACAGCATTATGTGCTACGAATAAGTCTGCGTTCATGGCCAGCTGCGTCAGCCCATCCCCTTCTCCGTTCGTATCTCCGCTGAACACCATCCGCTTGCCGCCCATTTCTACTCGCCACGCCAGCGCCGGAAACACGCCATGAATTACGCGCACCGCGTAAAGCGCAATCTCCCCGTTGTGCCATACAGGAACGGGCGCAGCGCCGGCCGCAACATCGTGCGGCTGTAACTGGTAACTTCCTCCCTGTCCCGGTTCGACTAACTCACTCAGATAACGCCAGGCCCCATGTGGATCGCCGAATAAGTCATGTACAAACTCCGTGGTCGAAGGCATGTACTCGTTCCCCATCGGGCCGAACACCGGCAGCGGGCGCGATCGGTCTTCGAACCAGGAAGAAAAAATCAGCGCCGGAAAATCGCCGCTGTGATCCACATGAAAGTGGCTGAAAAGCAAAACATCCATCTGCGACATCTGCGCTCCACTTTCTCCAAAACGAAGCGCGCTCCCTCCCCCGGCATCCACCATCACGCGCGCGCGACCGCGATCCCAAACCAGGTAACTCGTCGACGCGCGCTTATCCTGCAGCTCAGGTCCGCCCGACCCCAGCACCTGCACCGCCAGCCCCGTGGACCCGCACGATTGCCCCGCCCCAGGCGAAGCGTTACTCAGCGCCAGGATGCACGCAAAAGCCAGCAGAGCCTTCGCGGAATGTCTCAACGAATGCATAAGCCACCCACTTACTGAAACTACTCGCCGCCCGCCGCCCCGTCAGCCGAAACACCGTCCCAGCCGCGAATGCTGCGGAACGCTTTCCGCGCGGGTGTCCATCTCTCTAACTGGTCTCATTAACCTCATGCCACCCGCGATACTGCGTGGGAGACCTGCCATCGAAGCGGGACTCACGCAGCCCGCCCAAAGCCGCGCTGTATATAGTAAGACCAGTTCTCAACACCCAAACTGCCGCAAATGATGATCGATATGCTTCCAGTTCAGCGCATTCCACTCATCGTTGGTTAGCGAACCAAATATAAAATGATCCGGACCCTCCCCCCGCGGCAGCCCCGCCAGACGCTCCATCCGTTCCAGCACGCCCCTCCGATCCGCTTCGAAATCCCCAGGCGCCGTCTTCAACAATTCGCGCGGCGCCTTCGCCCCCTTGGGCATGGGGATCACATACAACGCCAGGTGCTTCATCGGAAAACGCCGCAGCACCCACGGCCCCGTCGTCGCTATCGGCACTCCCCCCAAACCCGTGTCCAGCGAATCCGATAAATGACACACCATCCGCGGCGCATCGAAGCTCCCCCACCGCGCCTTCGACCCAGGAGTCAATCGTCCCAGCCGCTCCCCCAACTCACCCCGTACCGCTTCGTCCCGTAACGTCGGCATGCCAACTACCCCCGTACCACCGCCCATTCTCACTCAGCAATGCGCCCCCGTCCAGCGCCAACCAGTCACTAAGCAGGCCATGGAGGCGCGGCTCTACCTCCCAAATCCCCGATCCGGTCTGTTTTGAAAGGGCGCAGCTTCAGCTGTGCCACGTAAGCTACGAAATGAGTCCGGCTTTAGCCGCTGAGAGCTTTGCCGGGTAAGTTGATCAGAAGCTCCCGAGAAACCCCACAGCCAGCCTTTACTGCCACCCTTCACGCGCAATTCGCTCGCCTTCGAAGTTAGCCTCAAAATTGATCTTCTTCCTGTTCAGCATATCTCCGGGTATAGTTACACTCAATCCAGCGGTGGACCAACAGCGCGCCCGGGGCCGTTCGAACAGTGCAATTCCTGAAGGCGTAGCAATGCCATCTGAGAAACCCAAAGAACGAGATCAGGACGCGGGTCGCGTCGCCGCCGGTGCTGCGGCCTCTGTCGACACCCCAGAGAGCCGTCTTGAAACGGGTGCCGTTCCCAAATCGACTACCACCGCACGGCTCATCGGCCCCTATTATCTGCTCGAGCTGATCGGCGAAGGCGGCATGGGCGAGGTCTGGCTCGCCGAGCAGAAGGAACCAGTACGCCGCCGCGTGGCCATCAAGCTAATTAAGGCAGGTATGGACACACGCGAAGTCGTAGCGCGTTTCGAGTCCGAGCGCCAGGCCCTGGCTCTGATGGATCACCCCGCCATTGCCAAGGTCTTCGATGCAGGCTCAACCACCGAAGGCCGCCCTTACTTCGTGATGGAGTACGTGGCCGGCATGCCCATCACCGCATACTGCGACAGGCACAAGCTCACCACGCGGCAAAGGATGGAACTCTTCATCCTCGCCTGCGAAGGCGTGCAGCATGCTCACCAGAAAGCCATCATCCATCGCGACCTCAAGCCCTCCAACATCCTCGTCAGCGAGATCGATGGCAAGCCCGTTCCGCGGATCATCGACTTCGGCGTCGCCAAGGCAACATCGCAGAAGCTCAGCGCGGGAACCATGTATACGCGTGTGGGCGCCATGATCGGCACGCTGGGTTACATGAGCCCCGAACAGGCCGATTCTCAGGGCGAGGACATCGACACCCGCACCGACGTTTACTCGCTGGGAGTGGTGCTGTATGAGCTGCTGGTCGGCGCGCTGCCGCTGGACTTCAAAAAGCTTGCCTGGGACGAAGTGTTGCGCCGCCTGCGCGACGAGGATGCGCCGCGGCCCAGTACGAAGCTGAGCACAGGAGGCGAGTCGTCCACCACTACCGCAAAGAACCGAAGCACCGAGTTGCCCGCGCTGGCGCGACAGCTGCGCGGCGACCCGGATGCCATTGCCCTCAAAGCCCTGGAGAAAGACCGAAAACGCCGCTACGCCACACCTCTCGAACTCGCTGCCGATATCGAGCGATACCTCCGCAACGAGCCCGTCAAAGCCCATACTCCCAGCGCCGCCTATCGCGCACGCAAATACATCCGTCGACACCGCCTGGGCGTCTCCATTGCGGGGATAGGAGCCGTCTTATTGGTCGGCTTCGCCGTCGCCCAGGCCGTCGAGTTGCGGCGCATCGCCAGAGAACGCGACCGCGCCGACCGCATCTCCGATTTCATGACCAACCTGTTTGTCGTTCCGGACCCCAGCGAGGCCCTCGGCAAAACCATCACCGCCCGGCAAATCCTCGACAAAGGCGCGAAAGACATCGACACCGGCCTCAAAGACGACCCGGTGCTGCAGGCCGAGATGATGGATACCATGGCCCACACCTATCGGAACCTGGGCCTTTTCCCTTCCGCTCACGCTCTGTATCAACGCGCACTGGATATCCAGAAACGATTCCTCGGACCTCGGAATCCGGCAACGCTGCAGTCGCAATATGGCCTCGCATGGGCGTTGAGGGGCGAAGCCCGCTACGCCGAAGCCGAAAAGCTATCACGCGCCACGCTCGACGCCCAACGCCAGGTGCTCGGACCGAAAAACCTCTCCACGCTGCGTTCTAAGGAGATGTTGGGCTCTGTGCTCAGTCGCTCGGGCCAGTATGACGAGGCTGAGAAGCTATTGCGCGAGACGCTGGATGAAGAGCGCGGGGTGCTTGGCTCTGAAAACCCAGACACTCTCCAGTCCCAGAACGAACTTGGTGCTGCTTCGTACCAGGATGGCCGCCTCGGCGAGGCCGAGAGGCAGCTGCGCGAGGCACTCGACGTAGAGCGTCGGGTACTGGGATCGGAAAGCCCGGTCACCCTGGAGCCCATGCGCATGCTTTCAGGTGTACTGAGGGACGAAGGCCGATACCCGGAAGCGGAGAAGTTGGCACTTGACCATCTTGCTGTGGCCGACCGGGTGCTTGGCCCGGGTAACCCGAACACCATCCAGGGCGCGGAATTTTTGGGGTCCACTCTGACACTGGAAGGCCGTTATGCTGAGGCGGAGAAGCTGTACCGCGAGGAATTCGGTGTCGTCCGCCGAGCCTTCGGTCAGGGCAACGCGACCACCTGGGAGATCGCGGATTGCCTCGCGCAGGATCTTGCATATGAGGGCCGGTACGTCGAAGCAGGGAAGTTGCTCCACGAGACAATCGAGGACGAGCAGCGAGTCGTCGGCCCGGAGGACCCGGAGACCCTGGGCACCCTCATGCTTGAAGCTGTCAATGTGAGCTATCAAGGGCACTACGGCGACGCGGAAAAAGAGTTTCGCAAAGCGATCCAGATTGCAGTCAAAGCGAACCAGCCGACGTGGGAGCTGGGCTCGGCTTGGGAGTCCTTTGCCTGCGCAGCGGCCGCCGCTGGCCATCGCGATGCCGCGTTCGAGTATCTCGGACAGGCGATCGCTCACGGGTCCAGCAATCCTGTATCAATAAGAGACGACCCCGATCTCAAGTCCCTCCACGGCGATCCCCGCTTCGACGCCCTCCTCGCCAAAGCCACCCAGATCACCGCCGCCAGGGCGCAGTGAATTCCTGACTTTCTCCAAACGCGAGCCCGACTACCAGTCCGTTCCCCGACCCCAAGTACTTCCGTACCGTCCGCTCCTCCGAGTCCGGCTTTAGCCGCTGAGAGCTTTGCCGGGTAAGTTGAGTGCCACCCTTCACGCGCAATTCGCTCGCCTTCGAAGTTAGCCTCAAAATTGATCT
>CAZSWI010000020.1:0-26166 GCA_964610635.1 uncultured Acidobacterium sp. | reverse complement strand
CCCTCGAAGCCGCCGTATTCGATAGGGTGATCTTCGACCTCAACGGCGAGACGTTTGTCGGCGACGACGTAGCTGGGGCCTTTGGTGACCGCCCAGCTTTTGAGAACACCGCGCCAGCCGAGGCGAAAGTCGTAGTGCAGGCGGGTGGCGGCGTGCTTCTGGACGACGAAGGGGAGGGCGGCTTCTCCTGCTTTAGGCTTGCCTTTGGCGCTTGAGGAGCCGCTGGGTTCTGCGGTCATGGCGAAGTCGCGCATGGCGCGATACCGGGCCAGTTGCTGGTCGACCTCCTTGGAAGATGAGGCGGCTTTTTGGGCGGTGTGCGTGGCTGCGCGTTTGGCGGCTTTCTTCGGCATCTTTTCGCCTCTGTGGAGTCGGATTCGGGTGCGGCGCGGAGGGCTGCTTTTCAGCCCGTTTGCAGCACGCCGGTCATTTGCAGATCCTGCTCCAGAAGAATCGACTCGCTGGGTTTGTCGTCACGGTAGCGCACCTGAACGTTGCGGCCACGGATGGCTTCAGCGAAGGCTTCGGCGGCGGTTTTGCGGGCGAAATGCCGGCGGTATGTGCCGTAGCGGTACTCCTGCTGGGCGTAATAGCGGTAGGCGACCTCGACCCAACAGCCCTGTTGTTGCTTCTTTACCGTTGCGGTTTGCACCTGGCCGTCGGCGCTGGGCCACATGGCTGCGCGGTTCTCGCGGATGCGCTGCGCATATTTTCGGACGGCGACCGCGGCCGCGCCAATGATGAATGCAAAGAAGTAGTGAAAGCTTCCGGCGAGGGGCGCCAGATGATGCCACAGGTCCTTCATTGGGGGCATGGCGGGCATTTCGAGGTTGCGCTCCTTTTGGAAGCTATGCGCGATCAGGTTACTACGGCGCGTGCCTGGCTCCCCTGCCTGCTCCCTGGCGACGCCTGCCTGACGGTTGCCATCCTGGGCGATTGGTCGTGCGCGAATCTTTGCATTTGCATCACTGGTCAATCCCCTCAGCGGAGGTATATCGTAAAGCTCGCGTGTGCTCAGGAGCCGATTTTGGGCGCTGGCATCGTAACCCCAGGAGCTGTTTCTATGTCCAGTTTGGTGCAAACGGAAATGGCGGCACAGAAGGATTTTCTGCCGCTGAATGGCACCGACCATGTCGAGTTTTGGGTCGGTAACGCTCGTCAGTCAGCCTACTTCTACCGGCTGGCGTTTGGCTTGAGGTTAGTGGCCTATGCCGGGCCAGAAACAGGCGTTCGCGATCGAGCCTCCTACGTGCTGGAACAGGGGAAGGTCCGGTTTGTGCTGACAACGCCGCTGCGCCCCGACGGGGACATCGCAGAGCATGTGCGCGTGCACGGCGACGGCGTGCGTGATGTCGCTTTGTGGGTGGACGATGCCCGCCAGGCATGGAAAGAGACTACCAGGCGCGGCGCGCGCAGTGTGCGCGAGCCTTTTGAGCTGAAAGATGCGCAGGGGACGGTGAGGATCGCATCCATTGCTGCTTATGGCGACACGATTCACTCGTTTGTGGAGCGGGGCGAATACAAAGGCCCGTTCCTGCCTGGGTATCGGGCGTTGCCGGAGGATCCTCTGGCCCGGCCCACGGGACTGCTGCACATCGACCACATGGTCGGCAACGTGGGTTGGAACGAGATGAATCGGTGGGTCGAGTTCTACGCGAACACCATGGGCTTCTCACTCTACCAGCACTTCGACGATAAGGACATTTCAACGGAGTATTCGGCTCTGATGTCGAAGGTGATGGCCAACGGCAACGGGCGCGTGAAGTTTCCCATCAACGAGCCGGCGGAGGGCCGCAGGAAGTCGCAGATCGAGGAGTATCTGGAGTTTTACCACGGTCCGGGCGTGCAGCACATCGCGCTGGCGACCAACGACATCCTGCACACGGTGGCGAAGCTGCAGCAGCAGGGCATTGCGTTCCTCACGGTACCGCACACCTATTACACCGAGCTTGAGGGACGCGTGGGGAAGATCGACGAGCCGATTGCGGAGCTGGAGAAGCTGGGCATCTTAGTGGATCGGGACGACGAGGGCTACATGCTGCAGATCTTCACCAAGCCGGTTGAGGATCGGCCGACGTTGTTCTTCGAAATTATCCAGCGCAAGGGTAGCCGCAGTTTCGGCAAGGGGAACTTCAAGGCGCTGTTCGAAGCGATCGAGCGGGAGCAGGAAGCCAGAGGCAATCTCTAACCCGGCGAATTTGGCAGATCAGTCCGCCACCATAAGCTCGCCCGGAAGTATAGGTCTGGTGCGTGGAAGCACTCCGTGGGCGGCGAGCGCGCCCATGACGATTAAAACGGCGCAGTAGATCGCAAGCTTTGCGATATCTGTTCCGTGGGTTTTCGGCAGAGTCTTCCAGAGAATCAGCAGGACGGTTTGCGCTGCCGTGACGGACCAGACCGTTCCATAGAAGTAGCGGCGCTCCCAGCCTTCACCCTGGGTGGAGCGGCGAACGCGCGGCGGGATTCCTAACGCACCCAGCGCGAGAATGAAGATCAGCAATGGCGTATAGCCATGCGCGTAGATCTGCTTCATCCGCCATTGGCTTGTGGCTGCGGCCCAGACGAGGCCGGTTAGATTGAGCAGCGCGAAATTCAACAGCGCGTTCCAGGCGAAGGTGTAGCAGATACGGCGATAGCGCGGGTTATGGCGATCCTCATCGAAGCGCAGGATGTAGGGGGCGGGCTCTGCGCCCGGAAGCTGCCCGAAGAACGCGGCGATGCCGGTGAGAACCACCACGATGGCCAGCCAGATCCAATTGCTCGCGCTGCCTCCCCCGTCGAAAAGGCTGAAGGTGAGTGGACCAGGCGCGAGGAAGAAGACCCAGATCCAGATGGGCCAGTGAGCGGCGCGATAGCCAGCGGTATTGCGCGTGCGCATTTTGCGCTGGTAGGCGTATTCGACTCGAACGGGGATGGCCATGGCAGTCCGGGAAATTATAAGTGTGGCGGGTCAGTGGGCGGCGAGAGAGGTCTCGCGCTCGATGGGAGTAAATTGGACCGCGAGCGCTTCAGCGACGACCTGCACGTGCACGTCTTCGAGGGAACGCACGATCCAGTCGGCGTCGCGCAGGCTTTCGGCGGAGTGGGAGAAGAGCGTCGCCAACACCATGCATCCGGCCCGATGACCTGCGCTCGCACCAGAGGCCGAGTCCTCGATGACGAGACATTCGGAGGGCGTGAGGCCGAGCAGTTCAGCGCCTTTCAGATACGGTTCGGGATCGGGCTTGCCGCGCGTGACCATATCGGCGGAAACGACGCGCGCCGGCACTCGGATGCCCCCATGTTCCATGCGGCTTCGCGCAAGGCGTTCGGTGGCGGAGGTCACGACAGCCCAGAATTTATCCGGCAGCCCATTCAGGATTGGTTCAACGCCGGCGAGCATCTCGATGCCGACGTTGTCGGCAATCTCCATGCGCTCGAGCCACTCGAGTTCTTCGTGGTCGTTGAGATCGGGGCGGAGCAGGCGGACGGTTTCAATGGCGCGGCGGCCGTGAGCGGTGCGGAGGGCCACCGCCGGATCGACGCCGTGCTTCTTCGCCCACGTCTCCCACGTGCGCTCGACTGAACCGAGGGAGCTGACGAGTACGCCATCCATGTCGAAGAGAATGCCGCGGGGATGCAGGGTGACGATGCCCGTGGCGGGCGACGAAGCCATGATTTGAGGGTAGCAAAGCCGCGTCGTTCAGGTGGACAGCTGCAGGCCGAAAGTCAGGTTCGATTGGCGATCACTTCGAGCGAGTGAATGTGAACTCGTGCTGGGTCTCGGGCTTGCCTTCCACTGTGCTGTCGACGTTCACCTGGAGGGCATTTTCATTGGCGGGTGCGACGGTGATGGTTGCTACGCGCGACTTTTCCTTCCCGCTGTTTTTTTCTGTCTGGGTAAAGCTAAAGGTCGCGGATGCTTTCTGACCATCGAAGGTGGTTGTCTGCTCGCCCCAGTCGCAGGGGTTGGGCTGGCAGTTTCCCCACGCGTGGATGGAAAGCTGATCACCCGAGGCGGTGATGTCAAGCCACGCCAGACCGTTTTCCTCCACTTCCGCAGAGTTCTCCCATCTTGCCTGGAGGGAGCTGGCCGCGACCGCAGTGGCCGCATCCGCAGCTGGCACTGACGAAGTGCCCGATGGCGCTGAGTCCGGCGTTGCGGCTGTTCCGCCAGAGTTGTGCCCCGCAAGGAACAGCACCGCGACGATCGCTAACACGACGGCGACGGCGATGCCGGCGATCAGCGGGGTCTTCGACTTCTTAGCCGGAGACGGCTGGTGTTCCGGCGCGTTCGGCGGAGGAAGCTGCACCGAGACAGTGGCGTGGACGGGCTCCGTGCTGGTATAGCTCGAGGACGCGACATACTGGCCCAGGGCCTTGGTAAGAAGCTGCACGTCGGAGTTCCATCGCGCATGGGTAATCTCGACGCTGTTGCGATATGCGAGGTTCTTCAGGCTATCCGGAAGCTGATCCGGCGTGGGCATCTTGGCGTCGTGCACCAGCACCGGGATGACCGCGATGTCGCGAGCCAGCGCGGAGCCGATTTCCAGGCGCACAAAATCGTTGGGGTCATCGAGGCGGCGTTGTCCTGAGCTGTTGGTGATGGTGGCCCAAGTGGGCCCGATCATGGCCAGCAGCACGCCGCAGGTCGCTACGTTATCGTCGATCGCCTTGCGGAAATCGATGCCGGGGTTGATCCCGGCCACATCCATAAACACCGAATCATCGCCGTACGCCCGCACCAGGTCGTCGAACAGCCGTCCCGCTTCGCCCTCGGTGTCGTCCCGGCGATAGCTGATGAAGATCGCACGTCCCATGAAGCACCCCGGATTGAAGATTGAGCGGCATGCAGCCGTTGCCAGAATAGGCGCAAGCGGGAAATTGGGCAACACCGGGCAGAGCAGCGCCCAGACGACTATCACATGCGGACGGATCGCAGCCGAGGGCTGCGCTGTCCAGCAGGCCCCGGCTCACGGAATCATGATTCAGAGCAGGCAAGAGCAGCCGACCGTATATTGAATCCGAAGATTGTATATTTGGCAGGCAGACTCTCGAGGAGATCATCTATGCCCGGAACGACGGACCCCCTGGCCGGCAATGACCCGATCTATGCGCGGTTGGAAGATCAGATCGACTGGTACGACCGCAAGAGCCGATCCGCCCAACGAATTTTCAGGCGCATGAAGATTGTGGAGATCCTGGCCGCGGCTCTGATCCCCTTCCTCGCGGCGCTTTCCTTTCATAATGCCAACCTGGTGACCGCGGGGCTGGGCGTTCTGATCACGGTTTTGGAAGGTATTCTCCACCTGAACCAGTACCAGCAGCTCTGGAATACTTATCGATCTACTTGCGAGGCGCTGAAGCACGAGAAGTTTACATATCTGGGCAATGCTGGTCCATATACAGGCGTGCCCGATCCGCGCGCGATGCTCGCTGAACGTGTCGAGTCTCTGGTGTCGCAGGAGCACGCGCAATGGAGCTCGTTCCAGCAGCAGGCAGGGAAGGCTTCGACTCCGAACGAAACGTGAGCCTACTGATCCCGCTCTTCATAACAGGCGCGGCCTGGAACGCAGCGCGCGAGATGGACGTAGTGATCGTCGGGGCCGGCGGGGCTCATGGTACGCAGGCACCAGTAACTGGAGGCTGCGTGAATGCCGGGCAGCCATGATTCGGCGTTCTGTGGCGTCGCGCCGTAGGGGTTCTTGGTGCGGAGGCACTGGCAGGGTTGGGTTACGTTCATTGTGCTCATTTTGTCAGCCTCCTGTTAGCCTGCCGCGCTTGGATCGCGATCTCTTTTTCCGGCGGCGTACAGAATGGTTCGATAGACCGCGACCGGAAACAAATCGAGTTTGTAGGAATTCATGGAAAGCGGCTGCGCCCCCTGAACGGCAACCTGTCCAGCGGCGCGCGCGGTCTCTTCGGTGATGGGCTTGCCTGCAAGAGCGGCTTCTGCCTGCGGCGACCGGCGAACGACCGGCGATGCAGCGCCCATAGTGATGACAGCGCGGCGGCAAACGTCACCATCCATTTCGAGGACGACACCGGCGTCGGCGATGGCCCAATCGAAGCTCTCCTTTTCGCCGTACTTTTGGTAGGCGGATTTGGTGCCGGGTGCGGGCTTCGGAATGAGGATCGCGGTGAGCAGTTCGTCGGGCTCGATCACGGTGAACTTCGTTGGATTAGCGTCGGGCACGACATACAGTTCCCTGATGCCGACGGCTCGCTTGCCGCGCCTCGCCGAACTCAGCTCCACACTCGCGTTGAGCCCTAACAGAGCAACGGCAGCCGATGATGGCGCGACCGAGGGGCAGGTGGAGTACTCCATGATGGCGTGGTACTGATTGAGGCCCTCGAAGGCGAAGCAGAGGTCCTTGCCTTTGCGGATGCACTGGAAGTCCGACGAGCGGTAGTACCAGCACTGCACGCGCTGCAGCAAATTGCCGCCGACGGTAGCCATGTTGCGGATGTGCGGGGTTGCCGCGTGGCCGCAGGCGTCGGACAGGATCTGATAATGCGAACGGATGAGCGGATGGTCGCCGATCTCAGCGAGCGTTGTGAGCGGTCCTATGGTAAGTCCCTGGTCCGTCTCGCGGATTCCGCGCAGCCCGGAGATGTTGCGGATGTTCACCAGCTTTTGCGGCCGCTCGATGCCGTCTTTCATGCGATCGAGAAGGTCGACTCCTCCGGCCTTGACAACGGCTCCGTCTTTCAACTGCGACAAGGCGGCGTCAACGGAAGTGCAGTCAGCGAGTGCGAAACGGTTCATGCCAGCTCCTTCCCCGGCGCGGGCGCGCGTAGTGCAGCCAGCACGACAGCAGGCGTCATGGGTGTCTGACGGATGCGGACTCCGATGGCGTTATAGACGGCGTTGCCGATGGCGGCTCCGATGGAGACGACTCCGGCGGCTTCGCCAATGCCTGAGGCGTCGGTTGAGCTCTGGCCGATGTACGCCTCTACGAGGCGGACGTCGATGTCGGGAATTTCGCGTGAGCCGGCGATCTTGTACTGCTCCAGATCGGGGTTCACCATCAGGCCGTAGACGGGGTCGAGCAGGCGATTCTCCAGCAGCGTGTAGGAAATCCCCTGGATGAGGCCGCCGTTGATCTGGCTGATGACCTGTGCGGGATTCATGGGACGGCCGCAGTCGTGGACCGAGAGCACGCGTCGCACGTGAATGCGCCCGAGTTCGGTGTCGACCTCGACCTCAGCTACATCGACGCCACCATAGGTGAGATATTTCTTTGGGTCGTAGTCGGGAATGCGCTTTGCCAGCACGGCAATTTGTGAAGTTGTCATTTTGGCAGCCGCGCGGCGGAAGCTGAGGGGATCGAACTTGCCCGACCGGCTGCGAACCTCACCATCAACCAGGACCAAGTCGTAGGACGTTGTGCCAAGAGCCGGCGCAATGTCGGACAGAAACTTTTGTGAGGCCTGCCAGGCCGCGTCGCGAACCGCGGGCGTAAGAGAGAGCGTGGTAACGCTGCCGCCGGAATCGGGCCCCTGAGGATGATTAGTGTCGCCGATCCTGACGGCGATTTGCGCAGGCGGAATACCGAACTGCTCGGCAAGAATCTGCGCCATCACAGTCTTCACGCCGGAGCCGATGTCCTGAACTGACGACAACACCTCCAGAGATCCGTCCTTGTGAATGCGGACCTCGGCGGAGGAACTCATGCTCACGAATCGGTACCAGACCGACTGCGCCAGTCCGACGCCGCGCTTAACGGGGCCCGGGCTCGCTCCCGCCAAAGGATTGCGTGATTTCCAAAGGTCGCTCTCGCGCACGATCTGGCGTTCCACGCGACGGACCGGATGCCCGTCGGTCTTGTCGCGCAGGTCAATGGGGTCCATGTTCAGCTTGACAGCCAGCTCGTCAATGGTCTGCTCCAGAGCAAATGCGCCCTGCGGATGACCCGGAGCCCGCATCGCCGACGCCGGACCGGCGTTGATGAAGACATCGCTTTCCTCGGTGTGCAGCGAAGCGGTCTTGTAGAGATTCGACGCGGGGCCGGAGCAGCCTGCGCCGGTGCCGCACCCGGCAGTGCCATAAGCGACCAGGTGGATCGCGGTAATGGTGCCGTCCTTCGTTGCTCCAATCCGCAGAGTCTGGTCGGAACTGGGCCTGTTGCCGACGGAAAGATGTTCTTCCTCGCGATCGAGCATCAGCCGAACCGGCGCCCCCGTCTTCTTTGAGAGCGCCGCGGCGACCACTCCAGGATTGCCCGCTCCGAACTTTGCTCCGAAACCCCCGCCCATGAATTCCGTGATGACGCGCACCTGCGTGAGGGGGATCTTGAAGAAGCCGGCCAGTTCCTCGCGGACGCTCGCCGTGCCCTGGGTGGATGCCCAGACCGTCAACAGTTCAGGCTTCCAGTCTGCGACCACGCCATGCGTCTCGAGCGCGGAGTGCGTCTGTACCTGGGTCACGTAATGTCCCTCGACGATAACATCGGCGTCTTTAAAGCCCTGGTCGGTTTCTCCTCGGCGATGGATCGACGGCCCGTGAATGTTGCCGGTCTGCTTCACATCGCTCGGACCGCCTCCGCCGCCGGCGCTGGCTTCCTCGTCCGCCGCTCCGGGAAAGACTTTGGGTGCATCCGTCGCGCGCGCTTTGACCTCATCGACAACGAATGGGATGACTTCATACCGAACTTTGACCAGCGCTGCAGCTTCCTCAGCGGCGGCAGGAGTTGTCGCGGCCACGGCTGCAACCGGCTGTCCGGCATAACGCACAACGGGATACTTCACCTGTTCCAGCGACGAATTCCGCAGAACGGCATTGCCGAGCACGTGCTGGATGACATGCACGCCGCGGACGCCAGGATATTTCTCCGCCGCGGTGGTATCGATAGAAATGACCCTTGCGTGGGGCACAGATGCGTCTACAAATTTGGCGTACAGCATGCCAGGCAGCTGGATGTCCGACGTATAGCGCGCTCGACCGGTGGCTTTCGCTTGTCCGTCGTAGCGCTCGATCGACTGTCCGACATATTTCAGATCCTTGTTTATTGGCCAGACGGGGGGCTCGGTGAGAGGCACTTCGCGGGATTCGTCAGTGAGCGTGTATCCCGGAACCCCAATGGGCATCTGGACAGTCTTCTTCGTGGGGTCAGCTGCAGATTGCTGGAGAAGCGCGTCTTCCATTCCACGGTTGGTCATGATGCTCCTCCGCTATGCGTTGCGCGTTCCGGCGGCCACGTCGAGCGTGGCCGCAAAGATTTTTGGGTATGTTCCGCAGCGGCACAGATTACCGGATACGGCATGGCGGACATCCGCTTCCGAAGGGTGCGGATTTCGCTCGAGCAGGGCGGCACAACTCATCACCATACCCGGCGTACAGAATCCGCACTGCATCGCGTCACGCTTCACAAAGGCTGCCTGCAGGGGGTGCATCGCATCTTCTGAAGAGATCCCCTCGATGGTTGTGACATGGTGGCCTACCGCATCGATCGCCAGAGTCATGCAGCTGTTCACCGGCATCTTGTCCAGCCAGACCGTGCAGCCCGAGCAGACGCCACGGTCGCACACAATCTTGGTGCCGGTCATACCCAGGTGAATGCGCAGCGCTTCAGCGAGGGTCGTTCGCGGCTCGATCTCGACGGTGTGCTCGGTCCCATTCACCTGCAACCGGACAGCGACCGGTCCAGGCCCCATTTCGGTGACGCCAATCGAGCCGACGTTGGCGTTGGCTTCGCTGCTGAAGGCCTGTGCGCCATCCAGCAACGCCGTTCCAGCAGCAGTCAAACCGGCGCCCTTCAAAAAGCCACGGCGAGAGATGCCGGCTCTTAAGGAATCGCTCGTAGTGGCCGATTCGCTCTTGTCCTCTGCATGATGCGGCTCCCTGGGATCGGACATCGGTATTGCTCCTTTCGGCACCCACTCGATCTGCGGAGTGTCCAGCGCCGATGCGTCACTATAGCTCTGCCAGGGTTACGGCGTAAACAGCCGCGGGCCGAGCGCAGGTCTGGCGCGCACCGTGGCACAGGCGATCGAGATTGGTCTCCGTTCCTTTTTCCTGCGCGGCGGATTGTGGTTACACTACTCGTTCGCTGCAAAAGCCGGGTTCGGTGGGTGCGGAGAACGCACCCTTCTGATGGTTCAGAAAGGAAATCGATGCATTCACGCAGCATGCGCTGGCCCCTTCTGATTGTTGCTTCGATCCTGGCTGCTGTTTCCGCGCCGGCTCAGGCACCCACGCCGGTGTCCGTACTGGGCCATTCGCCTGGCGATGATTATTATCTCGCGAATTATGAAGAGGAGATCCACTACTTCCACGAGCTCGCCAGCCACTCCGACCGCGTGAAGATGTTCACGGTGGGTAAGTCGACTGAAGGACGAGACATCGAGATTGCGGTGATTTCTTCGCCGCAAAACCTGGCTCGGCTTGATGAGTATAAGTCGATCGCCAGAAAGCTGGCGGCGGCCCAGGGGCTGGACGATGCGCAGGCGAAGGATCTGGCGCACTCATCGAAGGTGGTGGTGCACATCGACGGCGGTCTGCATTCCAGTGAAGTGGCGGGTGGACAGCACTCGATCGCGCTGGCATACAAACTGGCGTCCGCGCAGGGCGATCCCGAGGTTGACGCAATCCTCGACAACGTGATCCT
Source organism: uncultured Acidobacterium sp. (assembly GCA_964610635.1). Lineage (GTDB taxonomy): Bacteria > Acidobacteriota > Terriglobia > Terriglobales > Acidobacteriaceae > Palsa-343. Next base: position 15,577 of record CAZSWI010000020.1, on the reverse strand, counting down.
GGTGCTGTGGCCGACGCTGAATCCAGACGGCCAGGACATGGTGGTTTCCTGGTACCGCAAAAATCTGGGCACGCGCTTCGAGGTCAGCCCGATGCCCTGGCTTTTTCAGGACTATGTCGGCCACGACAATAACCGCGACGGCTACATGCTCAACATGAAGGAATCGCAGGTAGTAACGAAGGCGGAAATCGAATACTCGCCGGTCATCTTTTATTGCCAGCATCAGACCGCTCCGTTTCCGGCACGAATCTGGATCCCACCATTTTCCGATCCTATTTCTTCAAACATAAGCCCTTATGTCCGTAGCTGGTTTAATGTCATCGGTACGAACATGACCGCCTATCTGGACGAGCGCCAGATGCCAGGGGCGATCAGCGAATCGCAGTTTGATAACTGGTATCCTGGATTTGTTGACTACGCCGGCTCATTTCGGAACGAGATATCCTTTTTTACAGAAACTGCGCTTTATCGGTATGCCACGCCGCGCTTCTACACGGTGGATGAATTTCCAAAAGACATGCAGGACCTGAAGGCGCTGACCATGTACACGACGCCGTGGCAGGGCGGCTGGTGGAGGCTGAAAGACGCCGTCGATTACATGGTTGCGGGTTCGATGTCGGTGCTCGACACCGCTGCCCGTTATCGGGAGACCCTGCTCTACAACCGTTACCAGGCGGCGCGCGATAACATCAAACGATTCGAGCAGGGGCCACCGTTTGCCTATGTCATTCCCAGCGTGCAGGCCGACGCGCCGGAGGGGCAGCTGCTGGCGCGCATCATGCAGGAAAACGGGATTGAGATTCGGGAGTCGCAGACCGGGTTCCGGGCGAATGACCGCGACTATCCTGCCGGCTCCTGGGTAATTCTGATGAATCAACCCTATACCTCGATGGCTAAGGAGTTATTCGAGGTGCAGCGCTATCCGTCGGCGCTGTTCACTGAGAGCCAGAAGCCGGTGGATTTGCCCTACGACGTTACAGGGTGGACGTTGCCCATGCAGATGGGCGTCCGCGTAGATCCGGTTACCGATCCGATTACCGACGATCAACTCGCACACCTGAAGCCTGTAAGTGAACTCGATGCTTCCCCGGCGGAGGTGCAGGGAAGCGGAGGGACTTACATAGTGAGCCATCAATCGAATGCGAGCTTCCGTATCATCAACGATGTCCTTGCCGCGGGAGGATCGGTGGGGTTTGCTCAGGACGAAGTGAAGACATCGCAAGGCATGGAAAAGGGCGCAATTGTGGTGAGTGGAGTTAGCCGGGCAAGTATCGGCGACTTATCGAAGAAATACACTGTTTCGATATTCGGCGCAGATAAGGCTCCCGAACACGTGATTGCTGTCCACAAAGCGCGTGTGGGTTTATATCGTCCGTGGGACCCCTCGATCGATGAAGGCTGGACGCGCTGGATCCTCGAACAGTACGGATATGCGCCGATCAGCCTTTACAACGCGGACATGCGATCCGGACAGCTGCGCGATCGCGTCGACGTGCTGATCCTTCCGGATATGCGCCAGCAGCAGTTGATGGAGGGGTATAGGGAAGGAATCGTGCCCGGACAATATTCAGGCGGTTTGGGCGAGGAGGGCCTCGATAATCTTCGGGAGTTTGTGCGGCGCGGAGGAACGCTGATCGCGTTCAACCAGACGGCAGCGACCCTGGTTCCGCTGCTCTCGCTGCCGGTGACGAATGTTCTGGAGGGAGTGAAGAGCGATAAGTTTTTCTGCTCTGGCGCGCTGCTGCGTGTTGAACTGGGCTCGGGCGACCGGCCTGTGACGTGGGGTCTGCCGGGAGAGCCCATCGTGATGTTCGAGCAGGGCCCGGCGTTTGCCACCCAGGCGGGATTTCATGGAGCCGTACTGGCGCGGTATCCGAAGGACAGCAATCCGCTGGAGAGTGGGTTGCTCCTGCATCCGGAGGCGATCGAAGACAAGATCGCCGCGTTGGAAGTTCCTTATGGAAGCGGGCGAATCTTTTTGTTTGGGTTCAAGCCGCAGTGGCGGGCGCAGTCGCATGGGACCTATAAATTCTTTATGAATGCGCTCTACAAATACGATCAGCCGCCGTTTGCGAAGCCTGACGCCACGGAACCGAAGGAGCAGAAAGAGAAGGCAGAATAGGACGGCGGATTTGCTTTGCGCCGTGCGGAGCAACGAGAATAATTCGTGTTCTCGAGGGGCCTCGATGAATCAGCCTGAATCTTCGATTCGCGCGCCGCGCGGCAACACTCGAACCGCGCGTGGATGGATCCAGGAAGCAGCGAAGCGGATGTTGATGAATAATCTGGACCCCGAAGTCGCCGAGAAGCCTGCAGAGCTGATTGTCTATGGTGGTCGAGGGAAAGCAGCGCGTAACTGGGAATGCTTTCACAAGATCGTAGAGACTCTGGACCGGCTGGAGAACAATCAGACGCTTCTGATTCAGTCGGGGAAGCCGGTCGCGGTGCTGGAAACCCAGCGGCTCGCGCCTCGCGTGCTGATAGCCAATTCCAATCTCGTGCCGCACTGGGCCAACTGGGATGAGTTCGACAAGCTCGATAAGGCTGGGTTGATGATGTACGGCCAGATGACCGCCGGCTCCTGGATTTACATCGGCACGCAGGGCATTCTGCAGGGGACTTACGAAACCTTTGTCGGTGCGGCCCAGCGTCATTTCAACGGCACGCTCGCCGGAACCATCACCGTCACTGCGGGACTGGGCGGGATGGGTGGCGCCCAACCGTTGGCCGTGAAGCTGGCAGGCGGCGTCAGCATCTGCGTTGAGGTTGACGCGACCCGCATCCAGCGCAGGCTCGAGACGCGATATCTCGATAAGTCGACCAGCTCGCTCGATGAAGCGATTGCTCTGGCGCGGGAATCGAAAACGGCGCGGCAGGCTTTGTCGATTGGGCTGTTGGGCAACGCGGCTGAGGTCCTGCCGAAGATGGTCGAGATCGGATTCACTCCCGATCTGGTGACCGACCAGACGAGCGCGCACGATCCTCTGTGGGGATACTTGCCGGTTGCGCGCGCGGATGAGGACCTGAACACAGTGCGCGCGAAGCAGCGGGATGCGTACATCGCACGCGTGCAAGCGTCGATTGCCTCGCATGTGGAGGCCATTCTGAAGATGCAGGAACGCGGCGCCATTGCCTTCGATTATGGGAACAATCTGCGGACGCAGGCGAAGATCGCTGGAGTGAACGATGCGTTTTCTTATCCGGGATTCGTGCCTGCTTTCATTCGAGATTCCTTTTGCGAAGGACGCGGGCCGTTCCGGTGGGTTGCTTTGTCCGGTGACCCTGCCGACATTGCGGCGACGGATCAGGCGCTGCTGGAGCTTTTCCCGGATGACGAGCGGCTGACGCAATGGCTGACCTATGCGGCCGATCAAATTGCGTTCCAGGGTTTGCCGGCGCGCATTTGCTGGCTCGGCTACAGGCAGCGGGATCGGGCCGGCTTGCTCTTCAATCAGATGGTGCGCGATGGACGGCTGAAGGCGCCTGTCGTGATCGGGCGCGATCATCTCGATGCGGGTTCGGTCGCGAGTCCTTACCGCGAGACGGAGGCGATGCTCGATGGTTCCGATGCGGTGTCTGACTGGCCGCTGCTGAACTTCGCGACCGGCATTGCCAGTGGCGCCGCATGGATGAGCTTTCATCACGGAGGGGGCGTGGGCATGGGTTACAGCCAGCATGCTGGATTGGTGGCGATCGCGGATGGCAGCGATGAAGCGGAGGAACGATTGCGCCTGTGTTTGCGGAACGATCCCGCCATGGGCGTGGTTCGCCACGCGGACGCGGGATATGAGAAGGCCATCGCAGTCGCGAGGGAACGTGGCGTGGACATGCCCAGCCTGAGATGAAAGCCGATCTTCTTGTAAGAGGAATCTCGCAGCTGGTTACTGCGGAAGCGCCGGGTCCGAAGCGCGGCGTGGAGATGCGTCAGCTGAAGATCGTTGAGCGCGGGGCACTCGCCATCGTGGATGGTCTCTTTTTGTGGGTTGGGCCGGAGAACGAATGGGCCGGAGAAGCCGCGGCGACCGTCGATGTGCAGCATCGTGCAGTTGTTCCGGGGCTGATCGATCCACATACACATGCAGTGTGGGCGGGTGATCGTCTGGCGGACTTCGATGCGCGGGTTGCGGGCGTGCCTTATGAGCGCATCCTGGCGGCAGGAGGCGGCATCTGGAGTACGATTCGCGCGACAGCAGCTGCGTCTCGGGAGGAGCTCATTGGGCTCGCCAGGCCGCGCGTCGATTCTTTGCTGCGATCGGGCGCGACCGTTATCGAGGTTAAATCCGGATACGGATTCAGGCCCGAGGCTGAGATTGCAATGCTCGAGGTGATCCGGGCACTGGCCGAACATACACGCGCCCGCATTATTCCTACTCTGCTGATTCATGTGCCGCCTGCCGACGCAGCGGAGCGCGCGGCCTACGTGTCCGACGTTTGTCGGACGTTGATTCCGGAAGTGGCGCGGCGCAAGTTGGCTCACGCTGTCGATGTCTTCGTTGAGAAGGAAGCCTGGAGCGCAGAGGAAGCGGAGCGAATGCTTGCCAACGCGCAACAGCACGGCCTGGCGATCAAACTGCACACGGAGCAGTTTCAACGCGTCGGCGGGCTCGAACTCGGCTTGCGCATGGGAGCGCTGAGCGTCGATCATCTGGAGGCGTGCAGCGCGGAGCAGGTTGCGGCGATGGCGGGGAGCGCGACCATCGCGACGATTCTTCCCGGGGTGACGCTGCATCTTGGGCTGGCGCCAGCGCCTGGCCGCAAATTGATCGATGCGGGTGCCGCGGTTGCGGTGGGAACCGATCTCAACCCAGGCTCGAGTCCGTTGTTCTCGGTTTCGATGGCCCTGGGTCTCGCCGTTCGTCTGAATGGTCTGACAGCCCAGCAGGCGCTGGTCGCGGGAACGGTGAATGCCGCGAGCGCGCTGGGTTTGTCCGACGCGGGGCGCATCGAGCCGGGACTTCCGGCGGACTTTCTGGTGGTCCAGGGAGCAGACTGGCGCGAGTTGGTCTACACGCTGGGAAGCAATCCAGTGCGGGAAGTGTGGATCGGCGGCGAGAGAGTCGCCGGATGAGAATGTCTTTGAGTAATGAGGGGTGCCGGCGATGACTACGCTGTGTCGTCCTGAGCTTCTCTACGCTGAAGGCAAGTTCTCTGCAGGCCGAGGGCTTTTGGTCAGCGACAGAGGCAGAATCCTTGCCATCACCACGGCCGATGCGCAATCGGACACGGTACTTGATTTTCCTGGCAAAGCTCTGCTGCCAGGCTTCGTCAACGTACATTCGCACGCGTTTCAGCGGCTGATCCGAGGCAAGTCCGAGTCTAGAGCAGTGGCCGGCAAGGATTTCTGGTCGTGGCGCGGCACCATGTACCACGCCGCGGCGCAACTCGATCCTCAACAGGTTTACGACGTCGCCCGAATGGCGTTCCTGGAGATGTCACTCGCGGGCACTACCACGGTCGGTGAGTTTCATTATCTGCATACCGCGCCGGATGGCCGGCCGTATGACGACCCAAATCTGCTCGGAAAACAGGTGATTGCCGCAGCGCGCTCGATCGGCATACGCATCGTGCTGTTGCGGAGCGCTTATCTGCGCTCGGGCTTCCAGCTGGTACGCAATCCTGGGCAGACAAGGTTCTTCGAAACGACCTCGGACTTTCTCGCCAATATGGACGCGCTCAGTCGCGATCATCTGGGCGATTCGGCAGAGGTACAATTCGGCGTAGCACCGCACAGCATACGAGCTGTGCCTTTCGATGACGTGCGCGAGATTGCCGCCTGGGCGCGCGAGAGAAAGCTGCCGCTGCACATGCACATGGCGGAGCAGGTTGCGGAGAACGAGGCATGTCTGCGCGAATGCGGCGCGACTCCCGTTGCCTTGCTCGGCAAGGCGGGGCTGCTCGGTTCTGACTGGACTGCGGTCCATGCGATCCACATCGGCGCTGAAGAGACCGCGATGCTGGCCGATGCGGATTCCACGATTTGTTCGTGTCCGACGACCGAACGCAATCTGGGTGATGGCATTATCGCTGCGGATCACGTAATGAAAAGTGGCGTTCGCATTGCGTTTGGATCGGACAGCCAGGCGCAGATCGATCCTCTGGAGGATGCTCGAGAGCTCGATTACCATCTGCGGCTCATCCGGCTGCAGCGTGCAATTCTCGACCAGATCGCGGAACAGGGGCTCGCGGCCCGACTCTTCGATTGCGCAACGGTGAATGGAGCGCGGGCTCTGGCTGTGCCTTCGGGAGAGTTGGCCGCCGGTTCCCTCGCGGACTTTTTTACCGTTGACCTTCGTGACGTTTCGATTGCCGGCCATTCCGCGGACGATCTGCTGCCACTGATCGTTTTTGGATTGAACCGGACCGCCATTCGCGACGTGGCAGTGAATGGTAAGCTCATTGTTCGCGATGGCAAGCATGCGAGCCAGGAAGAGATTATCTCTCGTTACGAAGAGGTCCACGCGAAGGTTTGGCGTGATGCGGGCGGTGCTGTGCGATGAAGGGCGTTGTCGAGATTCTGTCGGATCTGATTCGCATTCCTTCGAATTCCGCGGTGTCGAATTGCCCCGTTGTGGAGTATGCGGCGGCAGTGCTGCGTAGTGCAGGGTGGTTGACCCGTGGATTGCCGTATCTGGATTCGGCTGGCGTAGCGAAACTCAATATGATTGCCGCGCCTCCCGATCAGAACCCCGCAGACCGCGATGTAAATCTGGCCTTAATTTGTCACACAGACACGGTGCCGTTCGCAGATGAATGGACAAATGCCCTGGAGCCGCTTCTGCGAGATGGCAATCTGCACGGCTGTGGGGCTTGCGATGTGAAGGGTTTTCTCGCTTGTCTGCTTGCGGGAATCCACCGGAACGCTTCGGAGGCGTGGCCGGCTGGTCTGCGCCTGGTGCTGACGGCGGACGAGGAGATTGGCTGCGTGGGGGCCTCGCGTCTGGTGGCTGATGGCGCCCTGCGACCAAGGCGGATGGTGATAGGGGAGCCGACGTCGCTCCATCCCGCGCGTGCCGGAAAAGGATATTGCCTCGCCGAAATCACCGTTTTCGGGAAAGAAGCGCACAGCGCGCATCCGCAGCAGGGGGTCTCGGCGATTTACAACGCAGCTCACCTCATCGCCTCGATTGAAGCGCACGCTGCGCAACACGCAGTGAAGAAGCACAGCTTCTTCGATCCAGGATACACAACCATGAATATCGGCACGATTGCAGGAGGGACGGCAAAGAATATCGTCCCAGGCTTGTGCCGCTTTCAACTGGAGTGGAGGCCGATTCCGGGAGGGTCGGCAAATGGTGTTCTCGAATCTGTGGGAGAGATCGCCGAGCGCTTGCACGGTCTGGATCCGGCCTTTCGCGCCGAGATCAGGTCGTTGCGCCAGCAGGCTGGTTTTGAGACAAGCGCGAGCGCGGAACTCGTCCGGTCGGCGGAAGCGCTTACCGGGAGGGAAGCTATCTCCATCCCTTTCGGCTCCGAGGCCAGTATATTCGCGCCACTTGCCGACGAGGTGATTGTGTTCGGTCCGGGCGATATGCGGACAGCGCACAGCTGCCGCGAATGTGTGCCGGTTGTGGAACTGGATGAAGCGGTGGCCTGTCTGAGCGCACTGATGAGAGCCGGGTAGATTCGAAACGCATTGAAGAAGGGCCGATGCGGCGAATGAGTCGGCCGTCGCGTTGCGGTTGCCAATCTTTGCCGATCGGGGAGCTCTTCATGTTGCGACTTCGTGTCGCGAGGTTGAGTGCGGCCCGCACTTCGAAAGCTCGCGTTGCGCACGGAGTTCCTGGCGACATAGAGCGCAGTGTCGGCACGGCAGAGGACATCGCGGATCGAGTCGATTCCAGCAGATCGGTCGATGCGGCCGGGGCGTGGTGAAGGCAACGACGCCCCCCAACAGCAGGGTGATCATGGCATAAGATGTATTGGCAACCAGGTACGCGCGAGCGGCGGCGCGGCGAAAAGTTGTTCCAGACGCCGTCGTTGTTCTTCGCCCGGATAATCTGTTGTTCTTCGCCTGGGTTATCTAAGGAACTGGAAGACTTTCGCAGAGGTCAAAATACGGCCTTGCTTGATCAGGTTCAGGGCTTGATTTTCCAATGGAGCACCGGGCGGGAATTGAACCCGCGAATACTGGTTTTGCAGACCAGCGCGTTAGCCACTTCGCCACCGGTGCTCTGTCCCGCCACGCCCATCGACGCGGCGGAAATTCTGCTTAAGTTACTCTCGACTGTCACTGCGGTTGCGCGGTCGTCCGCAGATACGGCTTCACCGTCTTATAGCCTGGGAAAACCTTGTCCGCCTCTTCATTGGAGACCGCGCCGGTGATGATCACATCGTCACCCTGCTTCCAGTTGGCCGGCGTTGCCACCTTATGCTTCGCTGTTAGCTGGATCGAGTCGAGGACCCGGAGAATCTCGTCGAAGTTGCGGCCCGTCGTCATGGGATACGCCAGGGTCAGCTTGATCCGCTTGTCGGGGCCAATCACGAATACGGTGCGTACCGGCGCATTCTGCGCAGGGGTGCGGCCATCGGATGTTTCGCCCGCATCGCCAGGCAGCATGTCGTAAAGCTTGGCGATCTTCAGCTCCGGATCGCCAATCAGCGGATAGTTGACCGTGTAACCGGCGACATCTCTTATGTCCGAAGCCCATTTCGCGTGGCTGGAGACAGAATCGACGCTAAGGCCGATCACTTTCGCGCCGCGCCGCGCGAACTGACTCTCGAGACTGGCCACGGCGCCCAGTTCCGTCGTGCAGACCGGCGTGAAGTCCTTGGGGTGCGAGAACAGCACGGCCCAGTTATCGCCGATCCACTCGTGAAAGCGGATAACGCCCTGTGTGGTCTCGGCAGTGAAGTCCGGTGCGACATCGTTAATGCGAAGCGACATCAAAGTTCCTCCTGGGCCATTCCCGATTTTCTATGCGACATAGGAAAACCCACCCGGCCATCTGGCAGCGGGTGGGTTCTGTGAGCGATTCTGAACTTATCTCATCTCTCTCAGACACACACCCGGCGGGTGCGGCAGCAACAGCAGCAGCACATGCAGGCGCGGTGAGAAAGACGAACCATATCTGTTTAAGAGTAGGACCTGGCAGGGGCCGATGTCAAACGGCCTTTCAGGCCTTGGTGCTGGCGAACCGGGGCGGGATCAATTCGCCGGGGCGTCTCCCAGCAGCTGATAATTATGCGCGACCTGAAATGTCATCGTTCCGACATACACATATTGAGAGACCTGGGCCAGTGATCGCATGCGATGTCGGACAAGCAGGCGGTAGGCTTCGTAATTCAGCGCCACTGTACCGGCCTGGAACGCCGCGAAGGCCGGCTTGTTTTTCACCAGCGCCTGGGGCAGGATCGCTTCATGAAAAAACTGCGGCTGAGACAGGGCCTTTTCGGTGCTGGTGAAATCGAGAACCCGCAGAGACGCAGCCGCCCCCAGCATGCTCCAGTCCAGCGCGTTGAGGCGGGGACCCTTTTCGCGGGCCTCTGGAGCGCGTTCGACAGGAAAGATGCCCATCGATGCGCCGTCAGTCTCGCCCGGTTGGGCGGTGGCTCCGGATTCTGCTGGCAACGGCGCCTCGACGAGCGAGGAAGAGACGAGCGAGGAAGAGACGAGCGAGGAAGAGACGAGCGAGGAAGAGCCCTGCGCGTGGCATGGCACAACGAACGAAAAGGCAAGAACTGCGGCAAGAACGAGACCGATGCGCGTGTGATTCATTTCATCTCCAGCCCCGTTCTTTCGAGCCCGTATTTGGGGTTCACCGGGGGAGCGGTGAATGGAGATGAGTGTGTCACAGAAACTCGGTTTTCTACACTTATCTTGCGTCACTGCAATAAGTTACGGGAGAGGTACGGATCCAATGGCTCTTCAGGAAAGGGGTAGAGTGACTGCGCGATTCAGATGCGGTTACTCGTACGCAGGCAGATCCCGGCGCGGTGGTTACCCAGGCGCGCCTTGTCGCTCCGAGCCGTGCCGATGAAACGAAGAGGCCCAAGGGGATGTGCCAATTACGCGGTAACATCGCCGCGCCCGCAACTCACCCGTCGATCGAATTAGCGCTTGCTGCAAGCGAACTCGCTGCGGTGACGGCTGTAGCAGAAATAGACGACGAGGCCGATTGCCAGCCACACAAAGAAGCGAATCCAGGTCATGACTTCCAGTCCCATCATCAGCACGACGCAAAAAATGATGCTCAGGACCGGAAAGACCGGGCCCAGGGGAGCGCGAAATCCGCGACGCCGGTTCGGCTCGCGGTAGCGAAGGATGAGAACCCCGGCGGAAACCAGCACAAATGCGAAAAGCGTCCCGATGTTGGACAGGTTCGAAACCGTGCCAATATCGAAAAGTCCAGACGGAATGCCGACCACGAAACCCGCCACCCATGTGGCCACGGCGGGGGTTCGGTATTTGGGGTGAACATGCGAGAAGATCGCTGGCAACAGCCGATCGCGCGACATCGAAAACCAGACGCGCGCCTGCCCCAGCTGGAAAACCAGGATCGACGAGATCATTCCGGTGAGCGCGCCCAGCACGACGAAGAGACGAATCCAGTGCAGGCGATGACCGCCGGGCAGCGCGGACAGCTTCTTCAGTGCATTTACCACCGGTGCCGCGTCGCCCATCATGCTCTTCCACGGCACCAGGCCGGTCAGCACCACTGCGACCCCGATATACAAAATGGTGCAGATGAAAAGTGTTGCGAGGATCCCGATCGGCACATCGCGCTGCGGATGTTTGCATTCTTCCGCCGCTGTCGAAACCGAGTCAAATCCGATGTAGGTGAAGAAAATGATCGACCCGCCGGTGAGCACCCCCGACCAGCCATTTGGCGAGAACGGATGATAGTAGCGCGGCTGAATAAAGCTCGCGCCGAAAGACACAAAAATCAAAATCGCCGCGATCTTGACCAGCACCATGATGTTGTTCGTCTCGGCCGATTCGCGAATGCCGCGCACCAGCACGATCGTCAGCAGGAACACGATGAGAAATGCGGGAATATTGAATCCAAAATGCCAGCCTGGCGGATACAAATCGTTCCCGGCCAGGTCCTGCAGGCCTTCCGGGAGATACGCCGGCGAAATCCATTTGAGGGGAGGATGGATGTTAAACCAGTCGAGCAGGTCGACGATGTGCGCAGCGAAGCCAACGCTAACCGACATATTCGAGAAAGCGTATTCGAGGATCAGGTCCCACCCGATGATCCACGCAATCAGTTCCCCCATCGTCGCGTAGGTGTAGGTATAGGCCGATCCGGCGATGGGGATCATCGACGCCAACTCGGCGTAGCAGAGGCCGGTGAACGCACAAACAACGGCCACCAGCACGAGCGAGAGAGCCAGAGCCGGCCCCGACCCTGGGCGGCCGACCATCGCTGTGTGCCGTACGAAGTAGTCGATGAGCGGCGTGTTTTCGATCGAGGCGGTAGGGAACTGTTGTCCCGCAATCGCAGTCCCAATGACCGTGAAGATCCCCGAACCGATGACCGCGCCGATCCCCAGAGCCGTGAGCGAAACCGGGCCCAGCGTCTTTTTCAGAGCGTGGTCCGGGTTCTCCGAGTCGGAGATCAGTTTGTCGATGGACTTGCGCGAGAAAATCTGGGACTTGGCTTGCGTCCCTGCGGGCCGAGATGGAAGCGCGGGCTGATCCGCCAACGACAGCTCCTGCGGGGAGGGTGGATTGGAAGTGAGTGTAACTGGTTCCTGAGGCTGACGAAAAGAGAATTCGCCAGCCCCTGTCGTTTTTCAGGCCGTGGAGCTTCTCCCGCCGCTGTTAACGCTTGCTCTGGCCGCGGGTGAGCTTACGGACCTTTTTCTTCATCGAGCCGCGCGGAGTGGTCCGCTTCGCTTTAGGGGCGGCCTTCTTGCGTGCCGCACGTTTCAGTTTCTTGCGCTCTGTCGTGTCTTCGATTGCTTTTGTATTTGCCATTAGAACCTCTCTCGGAGCCTCGGGTGCCCCATTCAACCCTTCATTGGCTTGAGTGGCCTGTGGGTCACAGCCGTTCGAGCTGCGCGAATTTCTCCACCAGCTTTTTCACGCCGAATCCTGAAAATTGTACAGTAATCTTCGCGTCTTCCCCGTCTCCCTCGCGGCGAAACACTACACCTTCGCCGTATTTAGGATGTCGCACGCGCTGCCCGCTCCTGAATCCTCGAGCTCCGGTGGGCTGGGGGATGTCGAGTTTGGGGCGAGCCGCCTTCCCAGGAACGCCGCCGCGTCCAGAGAAAAACCGCGCGATGTTGTCGACCGAGTTTGCTTTCTCGCCGGCGGGCGGTCTCACCAGCCGGTCGCCGCGGCCCGCCGAACCGGATCGCGACGGTGCGCTCTGGTCCTCATCCTCGTAGCTGTAATGGCGCGACCCGAGATCGTCACCGCCATTGCGGTCAATGCGGGAGGACGATTGCGTGTAACTGGCGGCATAGCCGCCCCAGCTGTTGGAGCGCGCCCCGGCGCCGCTCAGGTCTGTGAGCAGCCGTTCCGGAATCTCCTCAAGGAAGCGCGAAGCAATCGTCGCTTCCGGCATGTCGTTGCCGTAGCGCCGCCGATACCGCGCCCGCGTCAGGATCAGCGCATTCATGGCCCGCGTCAGTCCGACATAGCAAAGCCGTCGCTCCTCCTCCATTTGCGGAGGATCGTTCAGCGTGCGCGAGTGCGGAAAAAGTCCTTCCTCCAGGCCCGCCAGCACCACCAGCGGAAACTCCAGCCCCTTCGCGGAGTGGAGCGTCATCAGCGTCACACCCGACTCTGGGTCGTACTGGTCGGCGTCGCTCACCAAAGCCGCGTGGTCCAGAAACTCCGCCAGCGTCTCACCGCGCTCCTGCGCATCCTGTGCCGCGTTGGCCAGTTCCTTTAGATTTTCAACGCGAGAGAAAGCTTCCGGCGTTCCTTCCTCTTCGAGCGACCGAATGTAGCCGGTACGATCGATGAGGAACTTGATCAGCTCCGGCAGCGTGGCCGCATCGCCCGGCTTGCGAAAACCCGGGACAGCCTCGGGTGCAGGCGCAGCCGGCGCTGCCGCGTGTTCCACCGGCGGCTCCTCATCAAAGATGCGGAACGTGGCGGGTTTGTAATCCGTGCCTTCGGTGACGAAATCATCCCCATCATTCTTGAGCGCAAGATGCCCCTGCGAAGCGTTGCCGAAATCGAAGCTCGTGTCAACGTCCGGCTCGGGCGCCTCCTCATAAGCTTCCGGGCCAACATCGGCCGCGAGCTTCTCCGCAAATCCAGGAGCCAGCATTGCGCGAGCATCGCCGATGATCCTCTGAAAGCCATCCAGCGCCGACAGGGCCCGCGAGGTCAACAGCTTCTGATCGAGGGCGAGACTGATCGCCGTCCACACACTCGACCCCGTCTCGAGCGCAATCCGCTCCAGAGTCTCCATCGTGGTTCTGCCGATGCCCCGCGCCGGTGTGTTGACCACCCGCTGCAGAGCGATCGAGTCGTGCGGGTTCTGCACCAGCTTCAGATAGCTCAACAAGTCCTTGATCTCGGCGCGCTCGTAGAAAGAAAATCCGCCGACCATCGTGTACGCGATCCCGTAACGCCGCATCGCCTCTTCCACCAACCGCGACTGCGAATTCGTGCGGTAAAGCACAGCGCACTTCGCGCTTTCCTGGTCTTCGCCCGCCTTGCGCAAATATTTCTGGATGTAGTCCGCGATGAACAACGCCTCGTTCTCGCCGTCGGGCGCCTCGTAGTAGCCGATCAGCGCGCCACCTTCGCGGGAAGTCCAAAGACGCTTCCCCTTGCGCTGCGCATTATGCGCCACGACCGCCGACGCAGCTTCGAGGATGATTTGCGTGGAGCGATAATTCTGTTCGAGGCGCACCGTCTTCGCGCCCGGAAAATCCTTCTCGAACTCCAGAATGTTTCGAATATCCGCGCCGCGCCATGAGTAAATGCTCTGATCCTCGTCGCCCACCACGCAGACGTTCTTCTCCTCGCCGGCCAGCAGCTTCATCAGCTCGTACTGCGGTCGATTCGTATCCTGATACTCGTCGATCAGCAGCCAGCGATAGCGCCGGTTATAGCGCTCGCGAACCTCCGACGAGACCTTCAGGACACGCACCGCCTCGAGCAGCAGATCGTCGAAGTCAAGCGCATTCGCTTTGCGCAGTTCCGCCCGATAGCCCTCGAAAATGTGCGCCACACGCTCGCTGATCGGGTCCGCCGACTGCAGGTAGTATTCCTGCGGATCGATCATGTGGTTCTTCGCCCACGAAATCTTCGACAGAGCCACGCGCGGCGTCAGCTGCTTATCGTCGAGCCCCATCCGGCGCATGACCGCCTTCACCACCGCCTGCTGATCGGCCTCGTCGTAAATCGCGAACGATTTCGTCAGGCCCTCGTTGTTGATTCGCAGTGCTTCGATATCCCGTCGCAGCAGGCGCACGCAGAAGGAATGAAACGTCGAAACCACCGGCTTCGCCAGCGACGAATGTCCAATCAGCTTCTCGACGCGCTCGGCCATTTCACCCGCAGCTTTGTTGGTGAAGGTGACCGCGAGGATCGAGTCCGGCGCGACCCCGCGCTTCTCGATCAGGTAGGCGATACGATGCGTGATAACCCGCGTCTTCCCCGACCCCGCTCCGGCGAGGATCAATACCGGCCCGTCGATCGCCTCGACGGCTTCGCGCTGTTGCGGATTGAGTTTCTGGAGGAGATGCTGCAAGGGGTCGGCTCTTCTTCTATTTTAATCGCTCGCGCGGGCTGCTACTTTTCTTCTATGGCGTTGCTCGTTACCCACGATCTCTCGAAAGCCTACGGCGGAAAAGGCGCTGCTCCAGTGGTCGATGGCGTCTCATTTTCCATCGAGCGTGGCGAAACGGTCGGCCTCGTCGGCGAATCGGGTTCCGGCAAGAGCACCATCGCGCGCATGGTCCTGGGACTGGTCGAGCCGACCAGCGGCGCCGTCACGTTCGACGGCAAGCCCGTCACCGGCGTTCCGCAAAGAGAGCTGCGGCCGCTGCGACGGCGCATGCAGCCCGTCTTTCAGGACCCCTATGCCGCGCTGAACCCCCGCATGCGCGTCGAACAGATGGTCACCGAGCCTCTCATCATCCACGAAAAGCACAGCCGCGCCGAGCGCCGCCGCCGTTGCCAGGAGCTGCTGCGTCAGGTCGGCCTCGACGAATCCGCCATGCCCCGCTATCCTCACGAATTCTCCGGCGGCCAGCGGCAGCGCATCAACATCGCGCGGGCGCTGGCTCTTCGGCCCGAATTGCTGGTGCTGGACGAGCCAGTCTCGGCACTCGACGTCAGTGTAGGCGCACAGGTCGTCAACCTCCTGCGCGACCTGCAGCGCGAATTCTCTCTGACCTACCTCTTTATCTCGCATTCGATGCCGCTGGTGCGCTATCTCTCGACCAACATAGCCGTGCTGCGCAACGGCAAGCTGGTCGAATTCGGGACACGCGAACAGGTCTGCGAATCCCCCCGCGAGGACTACACCCGCCAACTCGTAGCCGCCACGCCGGAAATCGATGCAGGGTGAGCCGCTAAGAGGCGGAGCCGGATTCGATGGCCTGTCTCTCTGAAGGCATCAGAAATCTCTCTATCTCGGGTCCGCATTTCCACAACAAC
>CAZSWI010000019.1:0-28250 GCA_964610635.1 uncultured Acidobacterium sp. | reverse complement strand
AAGAGGCACGCCAGGCCATCCTATCCGGCGACTGGGACATGGTCATCCTCGACGAAATCAACTACGCCATCAGCTACGGCATGCTCGACCCCGCCAAGGTCGTCGAGACCCTGGAAGCCCGTCCCGAAATGGTCCACGTCATCCTCACCGGCCGCAACGCCCACCCCTCGCTCGTTGCCATCGCCGACACCGTGACCGAAATGCGCGAGGTCAAGCACGCCTACCAAAAAGGAATCCTCGCCCAACGCGGCATCGAGTATTAAGCAGTCAGAAATATGGGCGCCCCATGTCTTGATTTTGAGACATGGGATTGCGATACCTGACCTAAATGCCACTAACTCCGCCACGCATCGAACTCCCCATTGCGTACCGCTCCCGCAAGCGCGTCAATGTCGACACACAGCACCCGATCCTCTTTCAGCGGCTTCACAATCGACCGCACAGCAGCAAAACCCTCCCCGACCCGCAGCGCCGGCTTCAACGGCGCGCGACAATCCAATCCCTGGGCAGCACAAAGCAACTCAATCGCCAGCAGCCGCTCCGCATTCTCCACCACCTGGCGAAACTTCAGCGCCGCAGTCATGCCCATCGATACGTGATCCTCTTTCCCGCCCGACGTCGGCACGCTGTCCGCACTCGCCGGATGCGCGAGGACCTTCGCCTCGTTCAACAACGCCGCCGCAGCCACGTGCGCGATCATGAATCCCGACGAAACCCCTGGCGTGCGCGAAAGAAACGGCGGCAACCCCTCGTTGATGTCAGGATTCACCAGCCGATCGATGCGCCGCTCGCCGATCCCCATCAGCGTCGTCATCGCGATTGCAGTGGAATCAAGCGCGAGCGCCAGCGGAGCCCCATGAAAATTCCCTCCCGACAAAATCTCGCCCTCGTCAAACGCCGGCCCCCCAGCGCCCCCAGTGTTGGCTGGAAACACCAACGGATTATCTGTAGCAGCGCCTGTTTCAATTTCAAACGTCGCCCGCGCATGTCCCAGCGCATCGCGCACCGCCCCATGCACCTGCGGCATGCAGCGCAGACAATACGCATCCTGCACCCGCGGATCGTTCTCCCGATGCGACTCGCGAATCTCGCTCTCCGCCAGCAGCGAGCGCAAATGCGCAGCCACCGCCATCTGCCCCGGATGCGGCCGCACCGCGTGAATCCGCTCATCGAACGGCGTCGGCGTCCCCAGCAGCGCCTCGAGCGTCATCGCCCCCGCCAGATCGGCCAACTCCACCACCCGCAACGCCCGCGCCAGCGCCAGCCCACCCACCGCTGTAATGGCCTGCGTGCCATTCAGCAGCGCCAGCCCTTCCTTCGCTTCGAGCACCAGCGGCTTCAGACCCGCCTGCAACATCGCCATCGCTGCCGGAATCTGCCGCCCCTCCACCAGCACCTGTCCCTCGCCGATCAAAGCCAGTGCCAGATGCGCCAGCGGAGCCAGATCGCCGCTCGCCCCCACCGACCCCCGCGACGGAACCACCGGATGAATTCCGCGATTCAGAAGCGCCACCAGCATCTCTACTAACTCCAGACGAACGCCGCTGAACCCCTTCGCCAGCACATTGGCGCGCAGCAGCAGCATCGCCCGCAACTCGGCCTCAGGCAGCGGCTCACCCAAACCGCAGGCATGGCTCCGCACCAGGTTTCGCTGCAGCGTCCGCACCTCACCCGCCTCAATGCGGACATCCGACAGCTTCCCAAACCCGGTGTTGACTCCGTAAGCAGTCTCGCCCCGCGCAAGCAGCCCATCGACAACCGCCCGCGACTCACGAATCCGCGGCATCGCCGCTGGATCCAGCGCCACCGCGCGCCGATCCAAAGCAACCTGAGAAATTTCGTCAAGACTGAGAGGCTGACCGGCGAGCAACAAAGGCGTCGACATCACGAAGAGCAGGGTACAGCGTTCAGCGCGCAGGGTCGAGAGGCAGGGTCACCACGAGAGTTGCAGACGGACATTCAGTGGATGACTCATGAAGTGGGTTCCAGGCAGTCTTCATGCCAAAAGCCGGGTCCGTCGACGAGCTCGTACAAGACATCCCCACCGTGGTAGAAACTCACCGAGCGAATGCAGTCCTGCGTTCCCGCAAATGCGAGTTGCTCCACAGAGACTGGGTGATGATATTTCCAATCAGGACGAGCAAACGCGCGAAGCCGATCCAAGCATGCGATCATCACGCGAGTACCTACCGCATATTTTTCTCGGTATGGGCCTGGACTCAAGCTCCAACCTCACGCCCTCTTCGGCTCCCGCACCCGCGACCCCCGCACCCCATACCACGCGATATACAAATAGCAAAGAATCGGCAAAACAAACGCATGATGGATCCCAATCCGATCCGCGAGGAGTCCCTGCAGCTCCGGAATAATCGCTCCGCCGACAATCGCCGTGATCAGCAGTCCCGAAGCCTCGCCGGTCAGCGGCCCCATCTCCGCAACCCCGAGCGTAAAAATCGTTGGGAACTGAATTGAGTTGAACAGCCCCACCAGCAAAATGCTCCACACCGCCACCCCGCCGTTCGTCAGCATCGACACCACCACCAGCACTGCCGCGCACAGCGCAAACAAGCTCAGCACCTTGCCTGGGCTCGCCTTCTGCAGAACGCCAGACCCGATAAATCGCCCCACCATCAGCCCGCCCCAGTAGAGCGGCACCCAGGTTCCGATCACCTTCGTCGCAAAAAGAAGAAGGCTGGCCGACACTTGATGCAATCCTGCGCCAGGCGCCGTAGCCAGCCCGCCGATCTCCGGCTGCGAGAAATAGTTAATCAGAAAGCTCCCGATCGAAACCTCTGCGCCCACGTAAACAAAAATCCCAATCGCCCCGCCAATCACGTGCGGATAATGCCAGATTCCGCCCTTGTCCTTCGTCAGTTCGCTCGGCCGATAATCCTTCGTCGTCTCGATTCGCGGAAATTTGTACATCGCAATCGCCAAGCCTAGTAGTACCAGCGCCAGCGCAATCCCCACATACGGAATGTTGACCGTCGATGCCTCATGAATCTGATACGCCTTGTGCACTGCGGGCGACATCTTCGAAACATCCTGCACCTTGCCCGCCGTGCGCAGGATCACGAACGCCCCAAAGATCGGTCCCGCCACTGTTCCCAGCGAATTGAACGCCTGCGTCAAATTCAGCCGGCTCGACGCGGTCCGCGGCGCCCCCAGCACCGTGACATATGGATTCGCTGCCACCTGCAGCGCCGTGATCCCCGCTGCCAGCACAATCAGCGCGCCCAGAAACAGCGGATACGAAGGCACCTTCGCTGCCGGAATAAACAGCAGCGACCCTACTCCCATCGTCAGCAGCCCGGCCACCATCGTCTTCTTGTAGCCGATCCACTCCACCACCTTGCCCGACGGAATACCCAGCAGCGCATACGTCGTGAAAAACGCGAACTGCACCAGCATCACCTGCGCGTAATTCAGCTGGAAAATCGATTTCAGATGCGGGATCAAAATGTCGTTCAGCGACGTCAAGAATCCCCACATGAAAAACAATGTGGTGACCATAGCCAAAGCGCTTCCGTAGCTGGTGCCCTCGCTCGATGCGACTCTGACTTGAGAACTGCTGGAGCCGGAAATTGCCATGATGTGCCAGTGAGCCTCGTGGTGAAGTTGTCCGGATGTGAACAGGGCGAAGATGAAACGGCCCAGAACGTACTGTAACAGCCATCGATAACGACCTGAAACTGTGGGCTTTGCCGCCGGGTACCGCCATCCGGTAGGGAACCGTTTCTTCCCTGAAACTTTGCATGCCCCTGCGCGTCAGATGTGCAGATCGTTGCGGAGATACCATCTAAGAATGAGCATGAGTCGAACAGCACGGTATCGACCGGTGTGCGCCCTCCTCGCGACCCTCTCCCTGATCTTCGCAGCGCCAACCATGATCGCTCAACAGGCCCCCGCTTCCAGTCGCGTCATTGGAACCGTCGCCTCCGTCACCGGCAACAGCGTCGCCGTCAAAACTGACGCCGGCGCAATCGTCAATGTCGCCGTCTCTGACACCGCCCGCGTCCTGCGGACACCGCCCGGACAAAAGACCCTGACCGGCGCAACCAAAATTGCCGTCGCCGATATCCAGACCGGAGACCGCGTCCTCATGGTCGTCGCCGGCGAGCCGCCCGCCGCCACCATCGTCGTTGTCAACAAGCAGAGCGACATTGCCGCCAGGCAGCAGCAGGAGCAAGCCGACTGGGCCCGGCGCGGAGTGGGCGGCCTGGTCAAATCCATTGACCCATCCGCCGGAACTGTAACCATCACGGCTACAAATCGCACCATCGTTATCCATACCACTCCCTCCACCATCGTTCGCCGCTACGCCCCCGATTCAGTCAGGTTTTCCGACGCCCAGACCTCGACCCTGGCCGCCATTCAACCCGGCGATCAGGTCACCGCGCGCGGCGATCGCACCCCCGAAGGCAACGACGTCACCGCCGAAGAAATCGTCTCCGGCTCTTTTCGCAACATTGCGGGCACTATCGCCTCCGTGGACGGCGACAGCTTCACCGTAAAAGATCTCGTCACCAAAAAGACCGTCACTATTAAGACCACGCCCGATTCCGACCTCCGCAAGCTCGATCCACAGATGGCGCAGATGATCGCGATCCGCCTGAAGTCAGCCAGCTCCGGCCAATCAGCCTCCGGACAATCGACGCCGACACAATCAGGCTCCGCCAACGGAGCCCCCGCTCCAGGCGGTTCTGCAGGAGGAGGCCAGGCCTGGCGGCAGAACGCGTCCGGTGCCGGCCCGGGTGGCCGCGATGCGTCAGGCGGCCAGGCTTGGCAGGGCACTCGTGGACAGGGTGCCGGTGGCTCTGCCGGCGGATTCGCGCGCGTCCTCGAGCGCTCACCCGCGATCCGTATTGCCGACCTGCACAAGGATGATGCGGTGATGATTGTCGCCACCTCCGGCAATCCCGACTCTGCCACCGCCATTCGTCTCGTTGCAGGCGTCGAGCCCATGCTCCAGGCCTCAGCCAGCGGCAGCCAGAATATGTTCTCGTCGGCGTGGAACGGCCTCGGCGGCGGCTCTGCTGGCGGCGAGGGTGGGGAGGGTACCCCTTAGAAACCGAAATCGCAAAAAGAATGTGAACTCGCTTCGTCGAGCAAGCGTCTGTTACTGCAAATGGCCAGAGGCCAGCACCATCCAGGCGGCGCAAACGGAATCCAATAGACACCGCTTAGAACAAAGAACGAAAAACTACATCCGAACCGGAGAACTGTGAAACTCAGATTTCTCAATCGCTGGAAGTGTCCGGCAAAGGCAACGCGTAGTCTTCGCGTAGCCGCTGTCCTGATCGCCTTGGCTGCGTCATTCATGCTGGCAGCCACGCCTCCCCTGCTGGCCCAGGCCGCACCCCCGCCCGCGCCTGCCCAAACAAGTGGCGGCTTGCGCGGTCAGGTCACCGATCCCACCGGAGCCGTTATTCCCGGAGCTACTGTCGTCGTCCTCACCACCTCCGGCAAAGTAGCGGGCAAAGCCACCTCGGATAACGGTGGCGTCTACACCATTCACGGTCTCGTGCCTGGAACCTATAGCATCACCGTGACCGCGCCTGGATTTGCAGCCTACCGCACCCCCGGCATCGTCCTCGCCCCTGGACAAATGAAGAACCTCAACCCCGCGCTCCAGATCCAGGTCGAGCAGCAGGAGGTCCAGGTCCAGGCCGAGAACACCACTATCGGCACCAGCCCCGATGAAAATGCCAACGCGGTCGTGATCAAGGGCGCCGACCTCGACGCGCTCTCCGACGATCCCGACGAACTCCAAAACGAACTCCAGGCTCTCGCCGGTCCCGCCGCCGGTCCCAATGGCGGCGAAATCTACATCGATGGATTCACTGGTGGTCAGCTCCCGCCCAAATCCTCCATCCGCGAGATTCGCGTCAACCAGAATCCCTTCTCTGCCGAATACGACCGCCTCGGCTACGGTCGCATCGAGATTTTCACCAAACCCGGCACCGACCACCTTCACGGTCAGGCCGAGGCCCGCGGCAACGACTCCGCATTTAACTCGCAGAATCCCATCCTCCAGGACCAGAGTGAGCCTGCCTACGACTCGTGGGACTTGCACGGCTCGGTGAGCGGCCCCATCTCAAAAACTGCGTCCTACAACGTCGGCGCCTTTGGCCGCAAGCAACAGAACGAGAGCATTCTCGAAGCCATCAACCCCGCCAGCGTCACCACCGCCGATCCCAACGGCACGCAGATCAATGAGGCTATCTCCAACCCCACCTCGCGCTTCGAGATCAGCCCCCGTGTTGACCTGCAGCTCGGCACGGCCAATACCCTCACCATCCGCGAAGAGTATAACTACGCGAAGAACACCAACGGCGGCCTCAACGCTCTCAGCCTTCCCACTGAGGCCATCAATACCGACAACCAGGACAACACTGTCCAGATTTCCGACAGCCTCGTCCTCAGCAGGAATCTCGTCGACGACATCCGCTTCCAGTACCGCCGCATCCGCGACACCCAGTCCGCCGTCTCGAATTTACCCTCCTTCGGCGTCCAGGGCTCCTTTACCGACGGCGGCAATACCTCGCAATCCGTCGACGATCACGAGAATAACTACGAGTTACAGAATTACTTCTCCGGCGCCAAAGGTCCGCACTCCCTGAACTTCGGAGCTCGCCTCCGCGCCTATGATGACGTAAACAGCTCCACCAGCGGCAGCAACGGCTCCTATACCTTCGCAAGCCTCTCTGATTTTGCCGGATGCCTCCAGACTCCGCCGGCCGCCTCCTGCGCGCCGCAGCAATATAACTACACCCAGATCAACAACCCCAGAGCCAACGCAATCCTCTTTGACGCCGCCCTCTTCTATCAGGACGACTGGAAACTCAGCCCGCGACTTACTTTCAGTTACGGCCTCCGTTGGGAAGCCCAGAACTGGATCCACGACAAAGACGACTGGGCTCCCCGCATTACCCTCGCCTACGCCCTCGGACGCAGCGCCGGCAAACAGCAGCCGAAGACTGTTATTCGCGCCGGCTATGGATGGTTCTACCAGCGCTTCAACGTCGCCAACGGATTCGGCGCCAACGTCCCCTACGTTATCCAGACTATTCACCTCAGCGAAGACCACACTCACGAAAATGCCCTCGTCGTCAACAATCCAGGATACTTCAATCCCAACACCGCCGTTGTCCCCTCCTCAGGATCGATCGGCTCCGGCATGACCGCGCCCTCCTACTACTCCATCGCCCCCAATTTTCATACCGCGAACGACATGGAAGGCGCTGTAGGCATCGACCGCCAGTTATCCAAAACCATGACCGGCAACGTGACTTATGTCTTTTCTCAGGGCATCCACGAGTACTTCACCGATAACGTGAGCGCCGCCGCCCTCTATCCCGCATCCGACGCTGCCAGCGGCATCTATCCTACTGCTCCCGTCTCCGAACCCACAACGAATAGCCTCGAATATCAGTCCGGCGGCTTTTACAAAGAGCATCAGGTCATGGCCACCGTCCGCGCTACTTACAGAAAAGTCAGCCTCTTTACGAACTACACCTATAGCAATGCTAAGGGCGATACCAGCGGAGTAGGTTCCGTCCCCTCTGTATCCAGCGACCCTGGCCTCGATTACGGGCGCACCAGCTTCGACGTGCGCAATCGCATCATGTTCTTCGGTAATTTCAACCTTCCATGGCACGTGTCCTTCTCGCCCATGGTCGTCGCTAACTCGGGCACACCCTTTAATATCACCACCGGCACCGACCTCACCGGCAACAACCAATTCAACGCGCGCCCCACCTACGCCGCCAATTGCAGCGAAGCTCACACCGTGCAAACCCACTTCGGCTGTCTCGACGTCCTACCCTACGGCACCGGCGAAAAAATCATTCCCTACGGTGTCGGCACCGGGCCCTCCAACGTCAGCATGAACGCCCGCCTCAGTAAGGTCATCGGCATCGGGCCCAAACTCGGCGAAGGTCAGCTGGGACCCGGCGGTGGCGGCGGCGGAGGCCCCCGAGGCGGCCCTCCAGGGCTCGGCGGCGGTGGATTCAGCGGCAGTCGCGGCGGTCCCGGGCGCATGGACCAGGGCGTCTCGCGCAAATACAACCTCACCTTCTCCGCCTGGGGCACCAACATCTTCAACCACGAAAACCTGAGCACCCCCAACGGCGTCCTCCAGGCTCGCCCCGACTCAAGTGGCACTCTGGAGCCACAACAGTTCTTCGGCAAGTCGCAGTCTCTGGTAGGCGGCTTCTTCGGATCGCAAACCGCCGGCAATCGCAGCATCTTCCTGCAAGCCGGCTTCAACTTCTGACTACCGCTTGTAACAGAGACAGTCTTCAAGCGCGAGAATGGATCGCCTCGAAAGAAGCAACGGGACAGCCCCAAACACGCCAAAGCTGCAGTCGATAAGCCTCCATCCGAAGGGAATGCCCCGGATGGCTCCGGCGATCAGAGCCAGTGGAATGACACCCGCGCATGCGATCAGGCCGAACGTAATAACCCACTTGTTAGGGATCGGATCGATATAGGGACCGATAAATGCAACTGCGATAACCAGGTGAGCGAACGCCAGCCAGTCCGTTCCGTAAGCCAGGAACGGATACCGTGCATCCGTCTCAGATACTCCGTTCTCGACGCGATCGATCCACGGCGCAAGGCCGGTGGATTGGCCGATTCGCCGCAAGGACCGCATATGCAGAACACCGTCGAGCCAACCAAGCTCGGTCCTTAGTGGAAATGCGGTGATCCCGCTCAAAATGAGTCCAATCATGAAGAGCGCGAGCCAGAATCGGATACGGCGAAGGAGATAGCGTTCAGTCATAGCGTCAATAGGCTACCTAACTCCGTCCGTCAGCGTGTAAGACTTCCTCCGCGGTTACCGTCAGGCCCCCGAAGCGCCGCTGCCTTCGTGAGAATTCCTCCAGAGCCTCGTCCAGATCGGACTCGCCGAAGTCGGGCCACATGCAGTCGGTGAAGAACAGCTCGGCGTAGGCGCACTCCCACAGCAGAAAGTCCGAAAGCCGTTTCTCTCCCCCCGTCCGAATCAGCAGATCCACTTCGCCGGGGTTCGCCCCTAAAACCTGCGCGACAAGCGGCCGCAAAGAATCGCCAGACGCCGACTCCCCGAGAGCCTTTGCGGCCGCACTCGCGATTGCATCCCGCGACGAGTAATCGATCGCCACGTTGAGCTGGAGCCGGCACGCTCCCGCCGTTGACCGTTCGGCCTTGTCAATGGCCCGCAGCACGGTGAGCGCCAGCCGATCGCGCCGCCCAATCACCCGCACCCGCACACCGCGCTGCCGCAGCCGTTCTGTTTCGAGACGCAGAAATGCACGCAGCAGCCAGAAAATCCCCTGCACCTCCGCGTTCGGCCGCCGCCAGTTATCCGAAGAAAACGCGTAAAGTGTCAGCCGCCCGATCCCGGCATCGAGCGCCCGCTCCACCGTCCGGCGCACAGCCCCCACACCCGCGCGGTGGCCCGCCAGTCGAGGCCAACCGCGCCGCTCAGCCCACCGCCCATTCCCGTCCATGATGATCGCCACGTGCATCGGCCTGCCCGCTTCATCCTCCATGGCCGGCTCCCGGAACAACCGGTGCAACGCTGTCGGAGGTTTCAGCCGCGAAGGGCAGGGAACTGTACCAGTCGATGCGGCGCGTGAAGTACATCGCCGCCGCCACCGCCGCAAAGCTCGCGATTGCGCCCACCAGCAGCGCGTTATCTTCGAGCCGAAGCAGCAGGTAGATCAGCACGTACAGCAGCGTAAAGACCACCAGCGCCCGTGCACCCTGAACCCGGCTGGCGAAAATCCATCCCGCGTTGGCCGAGAGCAAGCCCACAGTCGCAGCCCCCGCCAGCAGGAAGCCGAAATCAAAGCCGATCCTTTCAGCGAACGAAAGCAGCAGAAGGTAGAAGATGATCTGCGCGATGCCCACCAGCATGTATTGCGCGGGGTGAACCCGCTTCCCGGCTGTAACCTCAAAGATGAAATAGGAAAGGAAAACAAGTCCCAGAAAGAGCGGCACATATTTGAGGGAACGCGTCACCGACTGATACGGATCGGCCATTTCAACGAATGAAACGCCGAGCGCTGTGCCCTCCAGCCCCGTGATCGATTCGCTCGGGCCCTCGGCCCGCACCCCCCGCGCAATGAACGGAACGGACCACTCCGCTGTAAAACCGCTGTCCGTCACAGACCGGCTCGCCGGCAAAAATCCTCCGTCGAAGCCAGGACTGGGCCAGTCCCCCTGCATCTTCACCTGCGTCGTCTTGCCATAGGCCAGCACCGCGATCCGTTGCGCTCCCGAGAACTTCAAGACAGACGAAACATTGAATTGCGCATCGGGCCTGGCGACGTCGAGATGCGCGCCAAAGAGTGTCAGCCTGAGCGGACTTTGCTCCCCCAGGGGCATGGTCTGCGCGATCGCCGCCGGCGCCAGCGTGCCGCTCTTTCCCTCCGCCGTGATCGTGGCTTCGGTCATCGCTCCCCTCGCGTCGCTCACGCCCACCAGGATCTCCGCCCGGCTCCAGTCAAGCTGAGCCTCCGGCGGCGCCGCAGCCGGCACGCCCGTCAAATCGAAGGCTTCGTCGAATCGCACATCCGCCTGAAAAACCGGCACCCGAAACAGAGACCGATGCCGCTCCTCGATGCTCGTCTTCACAGCGGCCGAGCCACGCGCCGGAAACACCAGGTACATGCCTTGCTTCGCCGTGCGATCGGACGTTTGGCTCGCGACGGTGTAGGGAATCGCGAGTACCGGACCCAGGAACGTCTGCTGCCCGCCCACATGGTCGCTGATGTCGCGGATCACCTCCGACTCGCGCTGCGTCCTGTCCGCGATCAGGGCCCACACAAAAAGCGCAGGGACGATCATCGCTACCGCCAATCCACAAACCACAATCAGCTTCAGTCCCATCGATCGGGACCGCATCCTCGATTGCAGGATTGACCCCAGAGCTGAAAGGTCACTCATCGGCATTCTCCATTTCCTTCGCAAAGTACTTTGCATCGCAAAGCGTTCATCGCAAAAAAAAACCTGCCTCTAAGCCCGCACTTCCGCCAGGCCCAGCTTTCTCACAGCGCCCGCAGCGGCTTCCTCTTTGGCTCCTTTAGCCGCGTCGCGAACCACCTGCTCCAGCGTGGTCAGATATTCGAGATAACGTTTGCGTCCGGATGCCGTGATCCGGCAAACCGTCTGCGGACGGTTGCGCTCATGTCCCTTCAGAATCTCCACCATCTCGTCTTTTTCGAGCACGCTCAGATGCCGGCTCAGATTCCCATCGGTCAGCGAGCACAGTTGCTTGAGCTCGTTGAACGTCAGCCCCTTCAGGTTGGTGACCAGACAGGTCAGAACGCTCAGCCGGGCCCGCTCGTGGATCACACGATCCAGCCCTTCGTACGCGAAGCGGCCCTCCCGGGAAGCACGTTTAGCTTTCATCGCTCGCTTCCTTTGAGGCAAAGAAAATAATCGACGCAACCAGCAGCTGCCCGGCGCCAAACGGAATCCCCATGGCCCAGGGGTTGAGCGCCCCGTTCCCGCCCATCCCGATGCAGATCAGCCCCGTCAGCAGATACCACGCCCCCGCCGCTACGATCGGCCGCGGCAGAAACCGGCTCGACGAAAAAATGCCCAGACTGAAAATCACCTGCCACATCCCGGGCAGCATCCACATGGAATCCGGCGCCGCACGAAGCAGAACGATGGTCAGCAACAGCCCTGTTCCCGCCGAGGGCAGGAACTGCTCGACCGCCATATTGATCATCTCGCCTGACATGCCGGAATGCATGCGGCGGCTGCGCGTAAACATCTGCACTCCGGTAAGGCCCGCCGAGAGGATGGCTGTCGATACCCAGATACCGAGATAGCCGCCCACATGACGCGCCGGATCGGCCGCCCAGAAAGCCTGCGCCCCGGCAGCAACGATCGCAAACAAACCAGTCGCCGCAAGCGTGGCCGGACCGTACCCGCGAAACTGCGTACTGCGGGCCACCTGCCTTCGGATGCTGCTGATATCGCCCAGCGCCTTGTCGAGATCGGTCATCGCCAAATTCACTTTACATCGCAAAGTTAACCCGGCCGCATCGCCATGTCAACAGGATTTTGTTTAACGCTGACTTTGTGAAAGGTGAGTCTCAAGCTCCCGGCCTCCGGAAAAGCCGGCCAGCAAAGGCCGCGACCCTTTACAGCCTTGTCAGGTCCGCCTGAACACAACACCCGTTCTCCGACGAAAACACCAGTTGCCCTCCTAACCTCTGCGCCAGGCTCGTGGCGACATTAAGCCCCATAGAGGGCGATGCGGCGGCATTAAAGTCCGGTGGCAGGCCGACTCCATCATCTTTGATCGCGAAGTGCGTGCCGGCGCCGCGGCGGCGAATCGAGATGTGGATGTTCCCCTGACGGCCATCGCGAAACCCATGCTTGAGCGAATTGCAGATCAGTTCGTTCATCATCAAACCGAAGGGAACAGCCTGTTCCAGAGCCAGCGGAATCTCTTCCGCGTCCAGAGTCAGGCGAATCTGATTGCTGTCCAGCGACTGGGACGCCAGCGCGCCGTTGAACAGGTCGAGCAGGTAGTTGGGCAGAGACAGCCCGGTCAGATCGTGCATCTGATAGAGGCGCTCGTGAACGAGCGCCATGGCCGAGACCCGCTGCGCCATCTCCCGGAGGGCCTGCTGCGTTTTCTCATCGCTGAGTATCCGAGCCTGCATCTTCAGCAGGCTCTGAATAACCTGCAGGTTATTTTTGACGCGATGATAGATTTCCCGCAGCAGGACTTCCTTTTCATGAAGCGCCGCCTGGATCTGCTGCTGGTGCTCGAGGTGTTCGGTGACGTCATGAAAGGTCAGGACCGCTCTGGCTGGATCCTGTGAATCCGCGTTGAGAGTGGTTCTGCTGGTTTCGAGCCAAACGTGCGAGCCATCCGGCCGCGGGCACCGCAGGGTGAGCCTTGGATGCGAATCGCTCTGCGGTTGGCTCACGAGATGAAGCAGCTCTCCAGCAGCCTCAGGAGCCGCGATCCCGGCAACGGACTTTCCGACCAGGTCGTCACTCACCCGGTCGAGAAGGGAGTTGCAGGCCGGTGAAACGTAGTCCATCCGCCCCTGAGCGTTGCAGACAACAATGAGGTCGGTCGATTGCTCCACAATCGCGTTCATCGTTTCGCTGGTTGTGCGCAGGCGACTGTTGATCCGATCCCTCTCCAGTTCTGCAGCCTTGATTTCTCTTAAATCCGTTGCCACAAGGCAGAATCTGTAGCCGCTTTTCGGGGGCAGGATGCTGATCGACGCAAGAACCGGAATCAGCGTCCCGTCGTTGCGCTGAAAGCGCAGCTCGGACCGGCGTTCCGCGCGCCGTGACGGGGCGAGAAGCGCCTGGAAGCTCTCCTTATCGCAGTCGGGCACCAGACTCAGGGCAGTCGACCCGACCAGCTTGTGGCGGTGCCGGCCTACCATACGCGCCAATCGCTGATTGCAGAACAGTATCGTCGTGTCCGCGCTCATCGACGCGGTTCCTTCGCACATCTGTTCGGCAAGAAGCCGGTAAGGCTGGTCCGCCCCTTCCAGGGTGAAGATCCGCCGTCCCAGAGGGCCTTCGACCGCAATCGCATCCACTTCGCCGGTCCGGATCGCCGCCAGCGCTTCCTCTACTTCCGTCAGATGCGCACGGAGGCGCATTATCTCCCGGTCAGCCGTTCTGGAGCGACGCTCACTCATCGGTCTGGAGCCGTGGCTTCAGTCCCAGCAAAAGCAGAACCTGCCCCTGTTTTGACAAGTCGCCAACCAGGCGCCGCGCGGGAAGGGGGAGTTGCTTTACCAGAGTCGGAGCAGCCACGATATTGTCTTTTTGTGTGCGCCCGGGAGACTGATAGATATCCACAACTTCAAGGTCGTAGCGGCCTTCAAGGTACCTGGCGCAAATCGAGCGGAGATTCGTAACCGCCGTCTGCGACCGCCGCGTCGCGCCTGTGATGTAAAGTTTCAGGACGTAATCCCCGGTCCGGGAAGTGCGCGATTTTTTATCTTTTGCTGGCATCTTCAGTGTCCTCAATCAGCAGGTCCAGCCGTATCAGTACGCGTTCCTTTTCCGACAGATCCCCGATCAGTCTGCGAACCGGAGCCGGCAGCCGCCGAAGGAGCGTGGGAGTGGCAATGATCTGATCCTTGCTGGCCAGCTCCGGCTGCCGGAGAAGGTCGATGATGTGAATACGGTACTTCTCCGGGAGGTGCTCTTCGCAGATCGCCCGTAGATTCCGCAACGCCGTCCGCGATCGTGGTGTGTTGCCGGCGATGTAAAGACGCAGATCCCAGCCCGTCGATGTGTTGCTGCGGCTCGCTCGCGCCGGCCTTCCATTTGCCCGTTTCATGCCGACCTCATTTCACCTTCAGTTGATCGTTCAGCGTCGAAAATAACCGCAGGCCGCGCGACTGCTACGCCGGATTTGCCGGCAAACGTGCCCGCCCATTCCCCGCCGCCGCCATCGTATTGCCGCCACTCCGCGCCCGGCCCATCTCGACTCGATTCAAATCGATACGCTTGTCCCGGAGCTGCATGCTGTGCAAGTTGCCAAGAATCTCCTGTTCTTCCACTTTGAACGCCACACGCAAACGCTCGATCTCGGCCTCCATTTGCTGCCGTTTATTCTTCAGTTCGGCATTTTTTCTGTGCAGCTCTTCCCGCCGCCTCTCGGTTTCGTCGCGCTCCCTGGCGTTCTGGGCGATGCGGGCCGATCCGGTCAGCATTCCCCCGGGGCCAACGTAGACTTCGACCAATTCGACGCCGTGATCGGTCAACACGAATTCACGGATTTGGTTCGAGTGGGCCATGCCGCGGGCCTTCAGCACATACAATCCTCGATTCCGTTCCCCGTTCGATTCCAGGTTGCGGAGCGCCAGCCATGCGTCCATCTGCGACGACACATCGACCTCGCTGGTCTCCATGCCTGAATCGCCCTCGGTCAGACTGATAAACATCGCCGTGATCCCGCTGGACTTGAAGCTGTCGATCAGGCGCGTGACCATCGATTTCACCTCCGAGAGCGACCCTACAGACTGGAAGTTGGTCATCGGATCGATGACTACCACCTTCGGATCGAACGCGGTGGTCATCTCGTGAATTTTCACCAGATGCCGTTCCAGCCCAAATGTACCGGGTCGACACGAATGAATACGAAGCAGGCCGCGCTTTATCCAGCGCTCGAGGTCCACGCCAATGGACCGCATATTGCGGATCATTTCCTCGGAGGACTGCTCGGTTGCAAAATAGAGCGCGCTCTCCCCCCGCTGACAGGCGGCCTGCACAAAGTGGGCGGCCAGACTGCTCTTGCCGGTCCCGGAGCTGCCGGAAACCAAAATGCTGTTTGCCTGGTAAAATCCGCCGCCTGTAAGCATAGCGTCGAGCTGCGGGATGCCGCTGGAAATGCGCAACATCGACGCCTTGTGATCGAGCCTGAGTGCGGTCACCGGCAGCACTGAGAAGCCGCCTTCGCCGATCAGAAAGGGATATTCGTTCGTGCCGTGCGGGGTGCCGCGATATTTCACGATGCGCATGCGTCGAATGGAGCACTGATTCTCGACTCGATGATCGAGAAGTATGACGCAATCCGCGACATACTCCTCAATGCCCTGTCGGGTCAATCGCCCATCGCCGGATTCAGCCGTGATGATGGCGGTGATACCCCGGTCCTTCAGCCAGAGAAAGAGGCGTCGAAGTTCGGCGCGAAGGATATTGGTGTCGCTGAAGCCGGAGAAAAGTGCCTCGATCGTGTCCAGAACGATCCGCTTTGCGCCCACCGCGCGCATGGCGCTCTCCAGACGGATGAAGAGTGCCTCCAGGTCGTACTCACCGATCTCCTGCACCTCGCCGCGATCGATATGAATGTGGTCAATAGCGATCTTCTTCTGGCGCAGGAGCGCGGGAAGATCGAAGCCCATCGATGCAAAATTCTCGCTCAGCTCCTTTTCTGTTTCCTCGAAGGCAACAAAAACGCCGGGTTCGTTGAACTGCGTTGCGCCCCGAATCAGGAATTCCATGGCAAGAACAGTTTTCCCGCAGCCTGGATTACCGCAAATCAGAGTCGGTCTGCCAGCTGGAAGGCCTCCCTCCGCGATCTGGTCGAGCCCCGCGATTCCCGTCGGGCTCTTGACAATGCCGTGAGGGAAAACGGGTTTTTTGTGACGGGCGGACATGCAAATCCCTCCGGATGACAGGCACGACTTCGAATAACCGGGACGCAGAATCTCTGCCGGCGGCCGGATTCAGTATCCGAAAAATCGGGGATCAGGGCCGGGGAAGGAGGTAACAGCAAGGGCACGAAAGTGCACGGGTGTTTCCCGAATCGGGAATATGACCCAAACGGTTCGCGAACCGCGCCGGTCCATCGACAGGGGTTCTGCCTGCGGCGCGATGGCCGGCGACGTTCGACGGCCCATAAAGGACGCTTTCTTCGCATCCGGACAGGCTCACCGGCGCCGGGGGGGCGCCGGTGAGCAATCTACGCCCCCAACCGATGACCCTAGTTGGCCATTTGCGGTTTTACCGTAGTGATGAATGTCGTGGCTTTGAGCAGTTTCGGGATCAGGTTCCGTGCGATGCGAGGATCCGGGTCCATGTTGAGCCCTGTAAGAGTGCGCCCCACCACCCTTTCCGCGGCCACACCGGCTTCGAGCAACAGCGCTTCGTTCACCCGCTCGATGCGTCCCTCAGCATCCATCTGAATCATCGCCATGGGCGCGCGATCGAAACACGGGCGCTGATGCTCAATTTCTTCGGCGGCTTGTCGATGCATCCGATGGGACGCATCCCGCAGAGTGATCGCGTAGCCTCGGTGCTCTCCGTCGCTGTCGGTCAGCGATGCCAGAGAAACATCGACATAGCTCCTGGCGCCGCCGGGCTGGGCTACAGCGCAGCCCAGCCACTCTCCACCCTTGAAATCGCTGGTCCAGCTATTCAGGCAAGGCACTTCGTTATTCTGAAAACCGCACCACCGCAATACTTCCTGCACAGGCCTGCCTTTGGCGCTCGCGGCGTTCCAGCCCGCCAGCTTCTCCGCCGCGTAGTTCATGAAGCGGACATTCCCTTTACAGCTGACGGTGATGATTCCTTCCGGTAATCCATTAAAAGTCTCCGTAACCTGATGACGTTCCTCAATGTCCCGGGCATCGGCTCGGGCGTGTTCCAGAGCCATCCGCAACGTTGCCTTCAATTCGGCGCTCTTGAACGGCTTGGTGAGATAGCCATAGGGCATCGTACGCGCAGCTCGCGCGAGCGTGGCGTCGTCGCAGTAGGAAGTCAGAAAGATGGATGGCACCCGGTACCAGTGCCGCAGAGCACGGGCCGTCTGAATGCCGTCCATGCTGCCCACAATCCTGATATCCATAAGAGCAAAATCCGGTACCGCATCCTGGACAATCTTCAGCGCGTCGTCGGCGCTCTCCGCCACCCCCACCACCTCATAGCCAAGTTCCTGTATCTCCTGCTTCAGATCCATGGCGACGATGGGCTCGTCTTCCACAATCAGCACTTTGCCTCTGTTCATCGAATCCTCCTGAACTGCTCCCGCTAAGGTCATCGGCTTTGTGCAGTTGGAAGATTAGAGTTCACTAAGAATTTACGATTCCCTCTACGGTCCGCAGTCCCAAAACGGGCTCAACCCTCGGGAAAATCGCTCCGGCCGATCCCGGCCCGGCAACCGGAACGATCAAGTATCGCCAGCCCGCGCTCCCCAATCGCTCGAAAATCAAATTTTCCGGCGCTCTTTCCAAAGCCGGTACAAACCCCAGGCCGCAATCGTGCAGCAATCCTGGATCGTCCCATCCACCAGCATCCCCTCAAATTCGCCAATAGAAGCCGTTCGCAAAACCAGGTCGTGCTCCTCAGGATCAGGATCGGTCCCCGCCGCCGTTAGCCCCTCCGCCAGAAAAACATGCATCTTCTGCCGCGCATAACCGTAAGCAACCCACATCGTTCCAAGAGACTTCATCGTCCCAGCTACGAACCCGGTCTCCTCCCGCAACTCGCCCCGCGCCAGCTCCTCAGGATCGATATCCGCCTTCTCCCATCCGCCTTGCGGAAATTCAAGACTGCGCTGCTGGATCGTGTACCGGAACTGCTCGATCAGATAAACAATCTCGCCCTGAATCGGAATAATCAGCGCGCAGTCGTCTTTTTCAACGACGCCATAAATTCCAGGCGCGCCGTTGCTGCGCTCGATCTGGTCCTCCCGCACTCTGAGCCAGGGATTTCGATAAACCTCGCGGCTGTTCAGTGTCCGGATACTCATGCAGCTCTTAGCCTACCTCGCGCCGCCAATCCGTCGCTCCTCCCCCGTTACCAAAAGAGAACGATTTCCTCTCTTCGGTTTGCCTCAGCGCCGCCCCGTCCGTACCATGAAGAAGAACACTTGTCAGCGCATTTCCCGCACCGCAATCGGCGGCGGGACACGACGAGAGCAAATGTCGCCGCTCCTCTCTCGCAACAGAACATGGCGGCCCAAGAAGGCAAACCTTGACCTCAGCAGAAACCACTGAACTGAATCCTTCCGCGACGGCGGAACCCGAAACCACAGAACACAGCCCTGAAACCCACGCCGAGGAACCTCATCAGCATGCCCATGCACAGCCCACTCTGAATCCCGAGTGCACGCGCGAAGTCGAAATCGAAGTTTCGGCCGACGAAGTCACTAAAGGCTTCCGCACCGTGCTGAAGAAGTACCAGAAGCTGGCGCGCATCCCCGGCTTTCGCCCCGGGAAAGTCCCCGAGAGCGTCCTTCGTTCTCGCTTCTCCGCAGGCATTCGCGAAGAGGTCGTTGAGGCCGTCGTGCCTCAGCATTTTCGCGAGGCGATCGCGCAGAAGGGCCTTCGCCCCGTCTCCCAGCCGCAGGTCACGGATCTGCGCCTCGAGGAAGGGCAGCCGCTGCATTTCAAAGCAGCTTTCGAAGTCGTTCCTGAATTTTCGGTCGATGGCTATCAGGACGTTAAGGTCCAAAAGCCCGACACCGAACTGACCGGCGCCGAATTCGACGCCGAACTCGATAGCATTCGCGACGCCCGTTCCACCATGGAAACCATAACCGAGGACCGCGGTCTCGCCGATGGCGATTGGGCGCGGATCAGCTTCACCGGCGAACTCGAAGCTTCTGAAAATCCCGCCGGCACTGAAGCCAGCTCGCCGGCTCCCCAGCCTATCGAAGCAAGCGACGTCTCCGTCGAAATCGGAGGTAGCGACACGGTCGCCGCTTTCTCCGACGCATTGCGAGGATCCAAACCCGGCCAGGAGCTGAAGTTCGAAGTAACCTATCCGGGGGATTTCGGACAGAAGCGTCTTGCAGGTAAAACGGTCGCATACAAAGTTGAGGTCAAGGGCATTCAAAAAAAGGTCCGCCCCGAGCTCAACGACCAATTCGCGAAAGAACTGGGCCCCTACGAGAATCTTGAGGACCTGAAGACGAAGCTCCGCGAACACCTCGCCTCCGACAAGAAAAACCGCCTCCTCAGCGAGACGCGAAACCGACTTGTGGATGCCCTGGTCGCGAAGTTTCAGTTTCCCGTCCCCGAATCGATCATCCAGAGCCAGATCGACACACGCCTGGAGCGGGGTTTGCGGGCTCTGGCGGCGCAGGGTATGCGCACCGAAGATATGCGCAAACTCGACTTCGACCGGCTGCGTGAGGCGCAGCGAGAGAGTGCAACCAGCGAAGTAAAGGGCACGTTGGTGCTGGACCGTATTGCCGATGTGGAAAACATTCAGGTCAGTGACGAAGAAATCGATCGCGAGCTTCAGGTAATCTCATTGCAAACACGGGAACCATTGGAAACTCTCCGGGATCGTTTGACCCGTGAAGGAAGTCTGGCAAGGATCCGGGAGCAGCTACGACGGGAGAAAACCGGAAACCTGTTGCTGGAACGGCTACCCTGAAGGCGCGCAATGTGGCGTGCGAGTGATTTGTCACTGACGATGAGGCAAGGCTGCCTCAGAACTGAGAGTAGAGAAGAACATGGCTTTAGTCCCCATGGTCATCGAGCAGACGAGCCGCGGCGAGCGCGCTTACGACATTTACTCGCGTCTGCTTCGCGACAACATTATCTTCCTGGGTACGCCAATCGACGACATGATTGCGAACCTCGTTATCGCTCAATTACTCTTCCTCTCCGGCGAGGATCCGGAAAAGGATATTCAACTCTACATCAATTCTCCGGGCGGCTCCATTACCGCCGGCCTCGCGATTTACGACACCATGCAGTTCATCCGCAACGATGTCGTGACCTATTGCATCGGCCAGGCGGCCAGCATGGGAGCCTTCCTGCTTATGGCCGGCACCAAGGGGAAGCGTTTTGGGCTTCCCAACTCGCGCATCCTCATTCATCAGCCCTCGATGGGCGGACTCGGCGGTCAGGCCACCGATATCGACATTCACGCGCGCGAAATTATTCGCATCCGCGAAATTACCAATAAGCTCATGGCCAGGCATACCGGCCAGAGCCTCGAAAAGATCGAAAGAGACGTCGAGCGGGATTTCATCATGAACGCTCCACAGTCCAAAGAATACGGGATCATCGATGAAATCATCGATCGCCCGCCCACCAATACAAACCAGCCGTCGGGCCGTTAGCAGTGAAGGAGTAGCCGGAGATGAAGACGCGCACGGGATCGGAAGAAGCACTACGTTGTTCGTTCTGCCATAAATCGCAGGACGCCGTTGCCAAGTTAATTTCATCGCCGAGCGACTATCCACGCGCGTACATCTGCGACGAATGTGTGGCGGTCTGCAATTCCATTCTGGAAGACGATCGCACCGAGACCTCGACCGGAGCAGCCCCGACCCATCTGCCCAAGCCGCTGGAGGTAAAGGCATTTCTCGATGAGTACGTCATCGGCCAGGATCAGACGAAAAAGAAGCTGGCGGTCGCGGTTTACAACCACTACAAGCGCGTCCAGATGAATCGCACCCGCGGCACCGACGTCGAGTTGTCAAAGTCGAACATTTTGCTCGTGGGACCGACAGGCAGCGGGAAGACCTTGCTTGCCCATACCCTCGCTAAGATGCTCGATGTGCCGTTTGCCATCGTCGACGCCACAACCCTGACCGAAGCCGGCTATGTGGGCGAGGATGTCGAGAACATCATCCTGAAACTGCTGCAGGCGGCCGACGGCGATGTAGCCCGTGCCCAAACCGGCATCATCTACATCGACGAGATCGACAAGATTGGCCGCAAGGATGAGAACCCCTCCATCACGCGCGATGTCTCGGGCGAGGGTGTTCAACAGGCCCTCTTAAAGATCCTCGAGGGCACCGTCGCCAATGTGCCGCCACAAGGCGGTCGCAAGCATCCCCATCAGGAATTCACCCCGGTCGACACCACCAACATTCTCTTTATCTGCGGCGGAGCGTTCGTGGGCCTCGAGCGCGTCGTTGGCCGGCGCGTTGGCAAAAAGGCGCTCGGTTTCAAAGCGCTGTCCGATAAAGAAACTGAGGTGGCCGGCGTCCCGATTCATGCCCAACGGGATAGTGAGCTGCTCCGCCAGGCCGAGCCTCAGGATCTGATTCGTTTCGGGCTGATCCCGGAATTCGTCGGCCGGCTCCCCGTCATCGGCATTCTTGACGAACTGGACGAAGCTGCCCTCGTCGAGATTCTCACCAAGCCTCGCAACGCCATCATGAAGCAGTACCAGAAGCTCTTCGATTACGAAGGCGTTAAGCTCACCTTCACCGAAGATGCGACCCGTGCGGTAGCCCAGGAGGCTCTCCTGCGCAAAGTGGGCGCCCGCGGATTGCGCATGATCCTCGAAGAACTCATGCTTGACCTCATGTACCACTTGCCCAGCAACAAAAAAGTCAAGGAGATGGAGATCGAGGCAGAGATGGTCAGGAACCGCAATCTTTCTATGTCGCTCCTTGAAAAAGCGGGCTGACAATCGCCCCCGCTGGCCTTTGGATCGCAGCACCGCTTCGAACTTCCTGTTAAACGTCGATTCCTGAGAAAATTGTGACGCTGCCTGGATGAATTTCGTCTAAAGGTAACGGCACCCTTTTGGTTCGTGCCCGATCGATTTCCGGGTTACCACAAATATCGCCGCCCCCCGCGCAGCCATTCGCCGGATGGGTTACTCTCTCTTAAAGAGCACGAGCCTTTGAATCGTCCGAGGGTCGCACCTTCGAAAGGAATTCCGTGAGCCAGCCGTCGAAAGAAAGCCGGGAACGCAACGAGCTTCGCAAACTCCCCATGATGCCCATCCGGGACATGGTAATTTTCCCCCACATGATGACCCCGTTCGTGGTGGGCCGCGAGTCCAGCGTCCGCGCTCTGGAAGAGGCTCTCAACGGCGAGCGCAAAATCTTCCTCGCCACCCAGCATGACGCCCGCGTCGATGAGCCCCGCCCCGACGAAATCTTCCAGGTCGGCACCGTCGGCAACATCGTGCAGAGCGTCCGCATGCCCGACGGCAACATCAAGGTCCTTGTCGAAGGAATTGAACGTGCCCGTGCCGTCGAGATCGGCGATTCAGATGGCTTTTTCGTCGCAACCGTGAAAGTCGCCAGGCCGTTGACCGAAGTCACGCCCCAGATTGAGCAGCTTGTGCAGCGAGTGACCTCGCTCTTCGAGCAGTACGTGAAGTTGCAGCAGTCGCTGAATGTTGAGACCGTCGCCTCCGCCATACGCACCGATGAGCCCTCGCGGCTGGCGGATACTATTGCCGCCAATCTCCAGCTCGAAGTTCCGGACAAGCAGGAACTGCTCGACATATTCGACCTGCCGGAGCGTCTCCTTAAAATCGCCGATGTTCTCGACATCGAAATCGAGAAACTCAACATGGACCGCAGCATCCAGTCCCGCGTCAAGCGGCAGATGGAACGCGCCCAGAAGGAGTATTACCTCAACGAGAAAATCAAGGCGATCCAGAAAGAGCTCGGCCGCGGCGAAAAAAGTGAATTCGACGAGCTGAAGAAGAAGATCGAAACGGCGGGCATGCCGAAAGACGTCTTCGAAAAGGCCACCCAGGAGCTCAAGAAGCTCGAAGCGATGCCGCCCATGTCGGCCGAATCCACTGTCTCCCGCAATTATCTCGACTGGCTGCTCGCCGTGCCGTGGAGAAAAAAGTCGAAGGAAACCCGCAGCATCGATCATGCGGAGAAGGTTCTCAACGCCGACCACTATGGCCTCGAGAAGATCAAAGAGCGCATTCTCGAGTTCCTGGCCGTGCGCCAGCTGGTGAAAAACCCCAAAGGCTCCATCCTCTGCTTCGTCGGACCTCCGGGCGTCGGCAAGACTTCGCTCGGCATGTCGATCGCCAAAGCAACGGGCCGCAAGTTTGTCCGCATGTCCCTGGGTGGCGTGCGCGACGAAGCCGAGATTCGCGGCCATCGCCGCACCTACATTGGCGCCCTGCCTGGGCAGATCATCCAGTCGATGAAAAAGGCCGGCACACGCAATCCCGTCTTCATGCTCGACGAAGTCGACAAGATGGCCTCCGACTTCCGCGGCGATCCGTCCTCGGCACTCCTCGAGGTGCTTGATCCGGAGCAGAACCACAGCTTCCAGGATCACTACCTCGATGTCGAGTACGACCTCTCGCAGGTCTTGTTCGTCGCGACCGCCAACGTGCTGCACACCATCCCGGCAGCGCTCCAGGACCGCATGGAAGTGCTTCGCCTGCACGGTTACACCGAAGCCGAGAAGCTCGAGATTGCCAAACAGTACCTTCTGAAGAAGCAGCGGGACAACACCGGACTCACCGACAAAAACATAAGCTTCACCGACGCCGCGCTGGCGGAGATGATCCGCAGCTACACGCGCGAAGCCGGAGTGCGCAACCTCGAACGCGAAATCGGCAACGTCTGCCGCAAAGTCGCCCGCCGCGTGGTCAGGAGCGGCGCAAAGTACAAGGAGACGCTGACGCCCGAGAATTTGCCCGAACTGCTGGGCGTGCCGAAGTTCCGCGACTCCTCGGTCCACGAGAAGAGTGAAATCGGCCTGGTGAATGGCCTGGCCTGGACCGAAGTGGGCGGCAGCATCCTGCAGACCGAAGTCCAGGTGCTCGATGGCAAAGGCAAGCTGACGACAACCGGACAGCTCGGCGACGTGATGACCGAGTCGGCGCAGGCGGCGCTCTCGTATGTGCGGAGCCGGGCCCAGCATCTCGGGCTCCCGAAGGATTTTTATCGAAACGTCGACATTCACATTCATGTGCCTGAGGGTGCGATTCCGAAGGACGGGCCTTCAGCCGGCATCACCCTGGCGACGGCCCTGGCCAGTGCGCTGGCGCGCATTCCTGTGCGTCGCGACCTCGCTATGACTGGAGAGGTGACGCTGCGCGGCAAGGTGCTCGCGATCGGCGGCCTCAAAGAAAAGTTGCTGGCGGCCCATCGCGCAGGCATCTTCGAGGCGATCCTTCCCGAGGACAATCGCAAGGATCTGCCCGATATTCCGGAAAACCTGAGAAATGCGATGAAGCTCAACTTCGTCGATACGATGGACGAGGTTCTGAAGATTGCGCTCGAAGGGCCGTTGCCCGAGTTGCGCGAAGAGACACCGAATGTGCTGGAGCCAGGCGTTCTGAATGTGCCTGCGGCGCCGGAGCAAAGGCCGCATCAGTAAGCCGGTAGGCGGTAGCCAGCAGCGGGGCGTTTCCAGGCGGGCCGTTCCTTATGGCGTGACCATTAGTCGACCACTACCGGGTCAGGACTTCCCCGCGACGGACCTCTGCGCGTCCTGACTTTTCCAGTCCGTTCCATCGTCGCAAGTCGAAGGATTCCCCGGCGAGGATCCGGAATTCTGCGACGGGACCAAAGGTGAGAGGCTTGCCCATCTCACAGACCTTCGGTCTTCGCGACGCCTCATAGATCGCCGCGATTCCTTTGCCCGCAGCGCGCGCCTTTCCGTTAGGCTCAACCAGAAGCGCGGTTCTCTCATCCACGCCAATAGCGCGGATGGTCTTTGTCTGCCCTGAAGCCAGGATGCGCGCCATGAAGACCAGCAGCCGCCCTTCCCGCTTGCGTGTGTCAAAGTGCGAATCGGTGATGATCCCGTGCAGAATGGGGATGCCAAGCAGATCGGGAGCGATGACGACCTGGCGAGCGAAGGGGTCGGCGAGCGCGACCTCTGAAGTGAGGTCCGGACCCTCCGGCGGGTCATTTTGAGCGGAGTAGATGTACTGGCCCAGGACCGCGAGGCCTGCACTGGTGCCTCCCATCGGAATGCCCCGCCTTACCGCCCTTCGGAGTGCCGTTTCGACCGGGGTACCGGCCCAGAAGTTGACGTACCGGGCCTGATCGCCTCCCGCGACGAAGATGGCGGCCGCATTTGTAATGGTCTCAGTGACAAATGGAGCGCTTCCGGCCGCGCGGTCGGGAATCACCAGGGTGGCGACCGAGTTAACGTGGCAGAGGCCCTGGACGTAAGGGTTGTACGCATCGGTTCCGGCGGCGCGGAGGACCAAAAAATCCCCACCATCGGCATGATCGCAGAGCCAGCGGAAGGCTTCGTCAAGATCGGGGCCTCCGCCCATCAGCGCGTATCCAGCGCGGGGATGGGTCTTGATATTCGCGGGCGCGCCGACTCGGAAATATCGATAACCCGACAGCCCATTGGGCGCGGTTTGAGCGATGCTGCTGAGGGCCGCGGCCAACAGCAGCGAGAAAGCCGGCAGTCTCATATCGCAGCCAGCGCCTGATCGAGGTCGCCGAGGATGTCGGCGATGTCCTCGATGCCAACCGAGATGCGAACGAGGCCTTCGGTGATGCCGATGCGGTCGCGCACCTCCTGCGGAAGCGCGGCGTGGGTGGTGGTGGCGGAATGAGAGATAAGCGACTCGACACCTCCGAGCGATTCGCCGTTCGTGATGACGCGTACGCTCCGGAGAAGCTTGTCGGCGTTGGCGCGGCTCCCGACCTCGAAGGCGATCATAGATCCGAATCCGGACATCTGGCGCCTGGCCAGCTCATGCTGCGGATGCGTTTCGAGGCCTGGATACAACACGTGGCTGACCTTTGGGTGCTGCGCCAGAAACGCCGCGACCTTGCGGCCATTCTCGTCATGCTGCTTCATGCGAACCGCCAGAGTCTTCACGCCGCGCAGGATGAGCCAGCTTTCGAACGGCGAGAGGATTCCCCCAGTGCACTTCTGCACGAAGCGGAAGGCTTCCGCGTGCTCCGGTTTGTTGGCGACCAGCACTCCACCGAGGCCGTCGGAATGGCCGTTGAGGAACTTGGTAGTCGAGTGCATCGCGATGTCCGCTCCCAGCTCGAGGGGACGCTGGAAATACGGCGACATGAAGGTGTTGTCCACGCTCATCGGAATGCCGTGCTCGTGGCAGACATTGGCGACGGCGCGGATGTCGGTGAGCGTCATCAGCGGGTTAGTCGGTGTTTCGATGTGCACCAGTTTTGTCGCGGGCCGAATGGCGCGGCAAACGTTCTCCGGGTTCGAGGTGTCGACGAAGCTGAACTCGATGCCGTGATGCGGAATAACCTGAGTGAACAGGCGGGTGGTGCCACCGTAAACGTTGTCGCCGCAGATGACGTGGTCGCCGACCTTGAGCATCGTCACCAGAGCGGCGATCGCGGCCATGCCGCTTGCGAAGGCGTGCCCGCTGGCTCCCCCTTCGAGCGAGGCGAGGCAGGCTTCGACCGCGTCGCGGGTCGGATTTGACACGCGGGAGTATTCCCAGCCGCGGTGTTTCTCGATGCCCTCCAGCTGATAGGTGGAAGAGAGGTAGATAGGGACGTTGACGGCGCCGGTGCGAGGATCGGGTTCCTGCCCGTCGTGGATAGCGCGAGTGGCGAAGCCATGCTGGGACTGAGTCATGTCTCATCCAGGGTACAGAAATCGCAGTTCAGCGTATAGAGCGCCGAACAGCAGGGGAAACGCAGCAGGGAAAGGGCAGGCAGGGGTGAGCCGGTTGGGGCAAGAGCCCAGCCTTCAGGCCGGGGACCCAGGCGGCCAACAGGAGGTCCCCCGGTTCGGGCCTTGTGTCAGGGCACGACTTTCGACGTCGGCTGTAGTGTTTTGGGTCAAGCAGATTGCCGGCTGGACGATTCAGACGAAAGCAACGCGCAGAATCAGCTATTTAGAGAATCACCGGACAGTCATCGGTTGGGCTCGAATGTGTGTTTGGTAGCGCCATCGGGGATCGAACCCGAACTCGATTTTCGTCCTTTAGACTCAGTCGCGTACAGCCGGGATACACCAATGGATTCACTTTTCTCAGCCCAGCCGGGATACACATCGCCCGGTGGATACACTCAGAACGCGCGAATCATGTGAGGCTACGGGCTTCGATCCAGTCGGCGAGTTCTACTGGGTCGAAGATGTTTTTCTGCCCGATCCGATACGCTCGGATGTAACCCTTCCTGACCCACTCGCCGAGACATTTCCGATCAACATCGAGAAGCGCCGTGAC
Organism: uncultured Acidobacterium sp.; assembly: GCA_964610635.1. GTDB lineage: Bacteria > Acidobacteriota > Terriglobia > Terriglobales > Acidobacteriaceae > Palsa-343. The sequence continues at coordinate 890 of CAZSWI010000019.1, read as the reverse complement.
CTCTCTGGTGCCGAGGAACGTCTTCCGTTCGCGAAGCCTGCTAACAATGGCATTCGGGGTGGGCGACCCTGACCTCCTCCTCGCGCTGCGTGCTGGAGGTCGGTTCTGCGGCGCGGCTTGGAGCGGATTCTCGGGCATAAGGGCGGTGAAAAGCTACTTTAAGTCTGTAGACGTAGAGTCGTCAAGACCCCGAATCTCATGGTGTGCCACGAAAGCCGCCGGTCCCGAAGGAGCGAAAGATTCTGGCACTCAATCTTCGTCGCCTGCGGGCGGAGCAGGGGATCTCCCAGGAAGAACTGGCGGACCGCGCCGGCCTGCACCGCACCTACGTTGGGTCGGTCGAGCGCAGCGAACGCAACGTCTCCATCGACAACATCGCAAAATTGGCTTGTGCGTTGGGCGTCGAAGCGCACGAGCTTCTAAGGGATCGTACTGTCGTGGAGCCATCAGGAACCAAACGAAAGCGAGTTACTCATCTAGATCGAGGGTGAAGCGCACTACCAGCCAGCGGCTATTGCGTTTCTCCAACTCGAAATGCAGTCTGTCGATATCGACTTTTTGGTGATCGCCGCGAATGGGCGGATAGTCCTCACCGCTCCCGTTCCCAAGAATTTCCGGGGGCATTTCCGCCACCATCTTTCGGGCCACCTCCGGTGAGGCGCTGTATGCAAGGACCGCGTCATAATCGCGCGCATCAGCGAACTGAACCACCTTTGCTACGGCTTCGAGATCGGGCCGATTCGTTCTTTTTGAAACATACCGAACGAGATCTCCGGAAACGTCATATGTATCGACGCTGCAGAGAAGCGCATCGACATAGAGGTCAACTGCAGAGTTCTCGCAATACGGCAGGGTAATCGTGGGGCCGGTCGTCCTGAGTTTGCCGATTG
>CAZSWI010000018.1:0-28417 GCA_964610635.1 uncultured Acidobacterium sp. | reverse complement strand
TGGCGATCTTCGATTCGGATCACGTGCCGACGCGCAGTTTTCTGCAGATGACGGTCGGGTGGTTCCTGAGGGACCCACGGCTGGGGATGCTGCAGACGCCGCATCATTTTTATTCGCCCGATCCGTTCGAGCGGAATCTCGGGCAGTTCCGGGTAATTCCGAACGAAGGGGAGCTGTTTTACGGGATCGTGCAGGACGGAAACGATTTCTGGAATGCGGCATTCTTTTGCGGGTCGTGCGCGGTTTTGCGGCGCGAGGCGCTGGACGAGATCGGGGGAATTGCGGCAGAGACGGTCACGGAAGACGCGCACACCTGCCTGCGCATGCAGATTCGCGGTTGGAATACGGCCTACATCAATATCCCGCAGGCGGCGGGGCTGGCGACGGAGCGGCTGTCAGCGCATGTGAAGCAGCGGATCCGTTGGGCGCGGGGGATGGTTCAGATTCTGCGGATCGAGAATCCCTTGTTTGCGCCGAACCTTACGCTGGCTCAGCGGCTTTGCTATTTCAACGCGATGACGCATTTCTTGTATGCGCTGCCGCGGCTGATTTTCCTGACGGCGCCGCTGATTTATCTGATTTTCGGATTCACGAATGTGCCGGGCTTCTGGATCGCGATTCTGGCTTATGCTTTGCCGCACCTGACGCTGTCAAGCGTAACGAACAGCCGCATTCAGGGCTACCATCGCCACTCGTTTTGGAATGAGATTTATGAGACGGTGCTCTCGCCGTATATTTTGTTGCCCACACTGACGGCGCTCTTCAGCCCGAAGCGGGGGAAGTTCAACGTGACGGCGAAGGGTGGTCTGGTGACGCAGACGTTTTTCGATACTCGGATTGCGCGGCCATTTATTGTTCTGCTGATTTTTAACGTGGTGGGGTTGCTGATGGTGATCCCGCGCTTCCTGCATTTTCCCGGGCTGCTGGGTCCTCTGTGGGACGGAACGCATCCGGGGACGATTCTGACGAATGCGCTGTGGACTTGCTTCAACATTGTGATTCTGAGCGTGTGCGTGGCGGTTGCGCGGGAGGCGCGGCAGACGCGGCAACATGTGCGCATCAACTTTGCCGCGCCGGTGCGGGTGCGGGTTCGGGAGGGGAGAATCGTTCCCGGGCAGACGATCGACGTATCGAGCGGCGGACTGTCGATGGAGCTGCTGGAGGAGTTGCCGGCGATACCTGGGGAAGCGCTCAAGGCGATTTTCCCGCTGCGCACGGGCGATGCGGAGCTGCCGGCGAGTGTAGTGAGCCTGACGAAGGGGGTGCTCCGGCTGCAGTTCGATCCGCTGACGGTGGCCGAGGAAGAGATGCTGACCATGGTGCTGTTTTCGCGTGCGGACTCGTGGTTGGGGTGGGGCGAGGCGCGCGAAGTGGATCGGCCGCTGCGGAGCCTGGGCCGGATTATTCGAATTGCGTTTCGTGGACTGGGGATGGCGATCGGGTCGATGAGGCCGCGCCGCAATGGGAGAGAAAGGGGAAAGAGACTGGCGGTAGAGAGCCTGATGCTGCTTCTGGCGCTGGGCCTCGCGTGGGGTGTGGCCGCCAGGGCACAGAGCAGTGACGACGCCGGGCCGGCTGCAGCGCAACCGCAGACAGCCACGCCGAACAGCGCGGCGCGAACGGCTGGCGGGGCGAAGACAGACAACGACCTACAGACTGAGGGAGCACAGTCCGCCGAGACCGGCCAGAGTGAAAGCACGAAACCGGCGGCGGGGACTTTCAGGGCGCAGGAAAATCTTTTCGATCTGGGAGTCCCGGCACCGATCAATCTCCGGGGAACGGATTCGTCCGACACGACCTATTTTGCGATCCCGCAGAATGAAGTGGTGAAGCAGGCGTCGATGCACGTCTACTATCATTTTTCGCCGAGCCTGATCCCTTCACTGAGCCATCTGAAGGTGATGCTGAATGGAACGGTGTTCGCGACGCTGCCGGTTCCGGACAAACCGTCGAATGGAGCAACCCTGGAATCGGACGTGGTGGTTCCGGCCGAGCTGCTGGTGCGGAACAATCAGCTGACATTTGAGTTTATCGGGCATTATGCGCAGACGTGCGAAGACCCGGAGAATTCAGCGCTGTGGGCGCATGTGGACCCGAATACGCGGATCGCAATTTCCGGGGATTTTCTGCCCCTGACCGACGATCTGAGGCTGCTGCCATTGCCGTTCTTCGATGCGCAGCTGGCGCGCCCGGCTGTCATACCGGTAGTCTTCGGTGTCGCCCCTTCTCTGAAGGGCCTCGAGGCGGCGGGCGTGGTCACATCGTGGTTTGGCGCGCTGGGCGACTACCGGTCGATGCGGTTTCCGGTGTCGGTGGGGGCACTGGTCCCGGGAAACGTGATTCTGATCGCGGAGAGTGGAAGCGCAATGCCACCGGGGCTGAGCGTCGCTGGCGTCCAGGCTCCCACGTTGGCGGTGCGGGTGAACCCTGTCGATCCATATGGCAAGGTGCTGATCGTGACAGGGGCAGATGCGGACCAGACGCTCGAGGCGGCGCAGGCGCTGGCTACGGGCTGGCCGGGACTACAGGGAGCGACGGCAGCGGTGACGGAACTAAATTTGCCGGCGAAGAGTAATCCCGACGATGCCCCTCGCTGGCAGCAGCCGGATGGTAAGGCGCAGTTGTGGAACTACAGCACGACGGAATCGCTGCAGGGGGACGGCAACGCGCCGATGACGGCGTACTACCATTTGCCGCCGGATCTGTTTTACGGCGATAAGCAGAACGCGCTGCTCCACCTGGACTACCGCTATAACTCGATTCCCATCGGGCCTATTTCGAGCATGCAGGTGGAGTCGAACGATGCCTACCTGGGATCGGTCCCCCTGATTCCCGGGAATGAAGCGGCGAAGGAGACGTCAGTGAACCTGGCCGTTCCCGTGGTTAACCTGCGGCCGTTCTCGAACTCGATGAAGTTCAGCCTGACGTTTCAATTGCTGAAGCGGGGCAATTGCCAGGACACGGTTCCTTCCAGTCTGATGGGATCGATCCTGAAGAGTTCGTATATCGATCTGCGCGGGCTGGCGCACTGGGCGGCAATGCCGAACCTGGAGTTGTTCTCGAATGCGGGATTCCCCTTCACACGGTATGCGGACCTGAGCGAGACACAAATCATATTGCCGGAACAGCCGACGCAGCAGGAGATTGAGACTTACCTTACGATGATGGGGCACTTCGGCGCCCAGACGGGATATCCAGCGCTTCGCGTAACGGTGGCCGGACCGGATGCTTTGCATTCCGGCGCGGATGATGACTTCCTGGTGATCACGACGGCGCAAAGCAACAGGGCGGTGGGGAAACTGGCGGCCGCCATGCCGGTGACGTTCGGGGAGGACAGCCTGAAGGTGCAGGACACGCGTGGGTTTTTCTCGACCTTTCACAATATGTGGTGGAAGATTCCGGCCAGCGAAGATCTGACTTCAGGAGTGATCGGGACGACTGGGATTCCGGATGCATTGATCGAGGAAATCGAATCGCCGTATGCGAATGGGCGGACAGTGGTGCTGATCGATATGAAGAGCGCCGCGAACTTCGAGCCGATGATGAAGTCGTTTATGGAGAGCTCGCAGTCGAGCGCGGTTTCGGGAACGGTGGCGTTGCTGGACGGGGCGCATTTCGAGAGCTACCGGATCGGCAACAATGTGTATCATGTCGGAGTTCTGCCGTGGTGGACGGCGCTGGGTCTGTGGTTTACGCAGGTACCGTGGATGGTGGACCTGGTGGTGCTGGCGATCAGCTTTGTTTTCGCGATCTGGATACGGGGGTGGCTGCGTGCGCAGGCGCGGCGGCGGCTGCAGGTTATGGAAGGGTAACAAGTATAGAGAGGCCGACTGGCCTCGAGGTACGCGCCCAGTTTTCCACGGATTTGCGGGATGGCGGGAGCAAACTGTAGTTGCATCTCCTGCGTTGGATGGCGAAGATGGATTCACAGTGAAATGTCAGAAGTGAGGACCCTTCGTTGAGAGGCAAGGGAATGTTCCGCACGCTGGTGACGTCCGTGAGCCTGGCTGCGGTGCTTTGCCTGGGCGCCGGGCCCTTGCACGGGCAATCCGCGGCGGAAAAGGCGCTGCTGGAGAAGGCTCGATCCCTGGATCAGTCCGGCCACCTCGATCTGGCGGCGCAAACCTGGCAACAGATCCTGCTTTCTGATCCCAATAATCAGGAGGCGCTGGCCGGGCTGGGACGGTGGGCCAAGCTCAGCGGGAACGATGCGGAAGCGGAGACCTACATCGAGCGCCTGCGGGTGGTGAACCCGAACAGTCCGGATATTGCGAAGATTCAGGCATTGGTGAGCAGCAAGACGCAGAAGGAGTTGCTGGAGCAGGCGGCGGAACTTGCGAGGAACGGGCACAACGAAGAGGCACTGAAAATCTACCGGCAGGCATTTGGGAACCATCCACCAGACAACTGGGCGCTGGCTTACTACGATACGGAAGCCGCGATTTCGTCGATGCGGCCGGACGCAATCAATGGTCTGAAGGCGCTGGTGGCGAAGTATCCGAGCAACTCGCAGTATGCCATCGATCTGGGGCGGGTGCTCAGCTACGATGCTTCGACGCGAGCGGAGGGGGAGAGGATTCTCAGCCAGTATCCGCACGACGCGGCGGCGCAGGTGGCGCTACGGGCGGCGCTGGTGTGGGATGTGCAGAATCCCGCGGAGTGGGGGGCGGTTCGGCAGTTTCTCAAGCTGCATCCGGATCCTGAACTGGCGAAGGAACTGGCGGAAAGCGAGGCGCGGCAGGCGACAGCACCGACAGGTATTGCGCGGACTCCGGCGGAGGAGGCAGCATTCCGTCAACTGGCTGCTAACCATCTGGCAGCGGCGCAGGCGGCATTTGCGACCCTGAATGCGCGGCAGCCGGCGAATCCCCGGGTGCTTGCCGGGCTGGGCTTTGTGCGGATGAAGCAGAGCAATTTTGGTGAGGCGGTGCAATATTTCGAACAAGCGGAGGCGAACGGACTGCGCAGCCGGCTGATCGCCGTATCGCTGTGGACTTCTCGCTTCTGGAACGCGATGCAGCAGGGCACAGAGGCCCTGAACGCAAACCGTCTGAATGATGCGGTGCAGCACTACAAGGCGGCGCTGGCGCTGCGTCCGGGAAGCGTGGAGGCGATGTCCGGAGAAGCCGGCGCTTACATGAAAATGCAGGAGCCGGAGCAGGCGGTTCCTCTTTATCAGCAACTGGTGCGCAAGCAGCCGAGGTCGGCCGCCGCGTGGATTGGGCTGGTGTCGGCGGAGACTGAGGCGGGACAGGGGAAAGCGGCGATCGCGACGGCGCGGCAGTTTCCGCCCGCGGTGAGCAGGAGCGCCACGAAGGATCCGGCATATTTAAGAACGCTGGCCAGGGCCTGTGTGGAAGCCGGCCAGAATGCGCAGGCCGAGCGCATTCTGGCGCAGGCAATGAACGTGCACTATGGGGCGAGCCAGGAGAATCTCAAGACCGAAATTACGTTGCAGTATGGGTCGCTGCTGGGGCAGGACAAGAACTATGCGCAGGCGGCGGCGATCTATCGGAGAATTCTGACCGGCGATCCGAGTAACGTTAGCGCGTGGCAGGGGATGGTGTCGCTGGAACATCTGGCGGGGCGCGATGCGGATGCGATTGCGATGGTGGAGCGGATGCCGCCGGACGCTTACGACAGCGCGCTGCGGGATGGCGGTTTCCTGTCGATGCTCGCGGCTATTTATCAGAGCCAGAATCATCCGGACGTGGCGGAGGGATTTCTGGAGCGCGCGATCGGGATTTACGAGGGCAACGGGCAGCCGCTGCCGATCCCTCTGCAACTCGAGGTGGCGGCGGTCGACCTGGAGCGCAACCATCCAGACGCGGCGTACCGCATTTACCGGAGCGTGCTGACGGATCATCCAGGGCGGCTGGATGCGTGGAAAGGGCTGTTGGCAGCGATGCATGCGACGGATCACGACGCGGATGCACTGGCGCAGATCCAGCAGATTCCGCCGGCGGTGCGCAAGGCGCTTGCCACCGACGTCGATTATGAGCAGACGCTGGCGGCCATCTACGCGGCGAATGGCGATGAGCGCGGAGCACTGGCATTGCTGACCGAGGTGGAAGACTACTACCGAGGCGAGGGCCGGGTGGCGCCGGTGAATGTTGACATCGCGGATGCGTGGACGCTGTTCAATGTGGGCGACGATCGGGAACTCTACAGGCAACTGATGAGGCTCGGCGATCGCCAGGGAATGACGGACGACGAGCGGCGCGAAGTACAGGCGATCTGGGCGTCGTGGGCGCAACGAAGAGCGGCGCAGGCGGCAGCGAAAGGGAACCCGCGTCGCGGGGTCGACATTCTGATGGCCGCGGCGGAGGCGTTTCCCGGAAACCCGGCAGTGAGCAAGGCGCTGGCAATCGGATTTGTGCAGGCGGGACAGCCCAAAGACGCAATGGCGATATACCAGGCGCTGGATATGACCAACGCTTCGGCTTCCGACTGTCAGAGCATGGTGGGCGCGGCGGTTGCCGCACAGAACATGAAGCAGGCAGAGGCGTGGCTGCGGCAGGGGTTGGCGAAATATCCAAATGATCCGAAGGTATTGGCGGCGGCGGCGCAGTTCGAGCAGGCGCGCGGGGACCGCGCGAAGGCTGAGGACTACTGGCGAGCTTCACTGAAGGCAATGCCGCCGGTTTCTCCGGCGACGAATCTGGCGCACCAACTGGACCAGCCGGACGTGGTAAAGCAGGCGAGGCCGGGCAAGCCGTCGGATCTGGTGGACCTGCTGAATCCGGATAGAGAGTCGGCGATGGAGCCCGGGGGCAGCGCAATAGCATTGCCCGGCTACAGCAACCCCAATCCGGCCCAGGCGAGCTCTCAGCAATATGGGCCCGATCCTTATTACATGGGCACGGCTCCGGTGCAACTGAATAACAACGGGGCGGCGCAGAGCACGGATGGGAGTGGCGAACTGCCGGGCTCGCTGGGGCTGGCCCCGGTTCCTGCGGCTGGAAACGGGCCGGGGAGATCGAAGGGAGCGCCTTCCGGAAACGGCACGACGACGCGGCCGGACGCGGCAACCCAGAACTCCGCGACTCCAAAATCCAAAGCCGGGACGAAACCGGCGAAGCCTTCGCCCGCGAAGCCTTATGTCCCGCAGGCGTCCGCGCCAACGAGCAAATTGGGAACTCAGGCCGTCATTCCCGAAGAGAAGCCGCAGGAACTGGGGCTCGAGACAAGTCCCGCCCTGACGCCGCTGCCGAATGCGACCGATTCGGCGACAAAGGCGCGAGCCGCCCTCGACGCGGCGAACAAGCCGGTCGATCCTTCGATGCTTCCGACCCAGTTCGATGCCCCGTCGAACCGGATTCAGCCGGAATCGCAACCGGTCCTGCCATCGAATGAGCAAAAGCCGGATTATTTTGAGCGGCCGCCTGCCCCGAGCGAGGGGGTGACGGACGACGACCTGATGCGGGAGAATCTCCCTCCTCTGCGCGGGCCTTATGAGCGGCCCGCGATTGTGCGGCAACAAAGTTTGCGGGAACAGGCGCAGATGCAATTGGGGTACATCATCGCTGGCTACACTCCATGGCTGGGTGGCAACGGATTTGTGAATCATCGCAGCGGGACGGCGGGGTTCGATTCCCTGACCGCGCTGGATGCGCCATTCGAGGCTTCGGCGTCGCTTGGCAGGGGCGCGAGGGTCACGGTTGTTTCGAACCCGGTGTTTCTGGATTCGGGCGCGGCGACTACTTCGCCGCTCCTTCCGGGAGGCGTAGTAGAGCGGCTGGGAACGGCGCCGGCAAATGCGGTGCTCAACCAGCAGAATGCGACAGGGGTGGGCGGCGAGGTGCAGCTGGCAACTTCGAACTTTGCTGTAAGCGCCGGTTATTCGCCGTGGGGATTTCTGGTCTCTAACGTGATCGGCAGGCTGAACTGGAAGCCCGCCAACGGTCCGTTTACTTTCACGGCGACTCGCGATTCGCTCAGGGATTCGCAGCTGTCCTATTCGGGGTTACACGATCCGGGGTCGGCGGGACCGGGATACGAGGGCAACATCTGGGGCGGAGTGATCGCGACCGGCGGAGATGTGCAGTTCGGCACGAGCGAGCCCAACTCCGGATTTTATGTCAGTGGCGGTGGGCAATATATCAATGGTGTTCACGTTCAGACGAATCACCGGTACGAGGGTGACGCCGGCGCTTACTGGCGAGTGAAGGAAGTTCCCGACGAAGGCAACCTGACGCTGGGTGTCAATTTCTTCGGCATGCACTACACGTATAACTCGAATTTCTTCACCTACGGTCAGGGGGGATACTTCAGCCCGCAGGCGTACTATCTGGCGAACGTGCCGTTTACCTTTCAGGGACGTTACGGCGCCAACGTTCACTACAGCATTGTGGCGGCTTTTGGGGTCGAGGCGTTCCAGCAGGACAGCACGCCGTTTTTTCCGCTGGATACCGCGCTCGAGGTTGGGAATAACAATCCCTCGTATTCGGCCGAGACGGTCGTGAGCGGTAACTACGACTTTCATGGCGAGGTTGCCTATCACCTGAGCGATCACTGGTTCGCGGGGGGCTTTCTGGCGCTGAACAACACGCGGAACTACAACAACCAGGTGGTGGGATTCTTCGTGCGCTGGGATTCGAAGGAGCAAAGGGAGTCGGACCTGGGTCCGACGGGGCTGTACCCTTGGGATGGTCTGCGGCCTTATCTCGCTCCTTAGGCTGGATTCATGCAGAAGGCGCAAGGTTCGCGCATCCAGGGTATTCCCGTCCGGGTGCCGTGCTCGAAGTTGCCCGGAAAAGAAGCCGGACGCCCTGATCACTCATAGAAAATTTATCTTGCATATGTGGGCCGGGAAGACTTACAAAGAGGGAACATCATTCCCCCAAATAGCCATTGCGGATGCCGAGTGATCCGTGTGGAATTTCGGAGTTATCATCCGAATTGCGAGGCCTGCCGTGGTTCGATCGCTGCGTCGCCCCTGTCTTTTTCCGATCGTTTGGCTGGTCCTGACCGCGTCGTCGCCGGCGTTTGGCGCTCCCGCCTGGACCGATCCATCCCCCGACGAACTGAAGATGACCTCCGATCCGGCAGCGCCCGATGCGCCCGCGGTGTTTCTGTTTCGCGAGGAGACGGTGGACGATAACCTGCACTACCACCGGCTTTACGCGCGGATCAAGATTCTGACGGAAAAGGGCAAGAAGGAATTCAGCGACGTCGAGATTCCCTATGAAGGCGGGGTATCGAATGTCCGGGGTGTGGAAGGGCGCACGATCCATGCGGACGGAACGGTGGTTCCGTTCACAGGCAAGCCCTACAGCAAGGAACTGGAGAAGAGCGGCGACGAGAAGATCATGGCCAAGGTCTTCAGCTTGCCGGATGTGCAGGTGGGCAGCATTCTGGAATACCGGTGGGAGCTGGCGTATGAGGACAACTGGTACATGCCGCCGCACTGGTATATCCAGCAACCGGTCTTCGTTCACAAGGCGCACTATCATTTCGTTCCGCTGAATCTGGCCGCCACCTTTAAGGTTCTGACCGGTAAGGACGCGTTCGGAAGGGAAACAGTAGCCAACCGTCTGCTCTACTATCCGGGCCTGCCGCCGGGGGTGAAGGTACGGGAGGGTATGGATGGGTACGACCTGGTCGTGGAAAACGTTCCGCCCCTCGCGCACGAGGAATTCTCGCCGCCGCTGGATAGCTACTCTTACCGGCTGATTTTCTATTACTCGGAGGCCAATTCCGGGATTGACTACTGGAAGTCAGAGGCCAAGGTCTGGGGGAAGGATGTGGACCGGTTCGCGAATCCGACGGACAAAATCCGACAGGCGGTGGCGGGGATTGTGGCGCCGGGGGACACCGACGATCAGAAGCTGCGCAGGATTTATGCCGCGGTGATGACTATCGAGAATACGCGGTTTACGCGCGAGCATTCGCAGGCGGAGAACAAGGCCGAGGGGCTGCGCACTAAAACGGCGGCCGATATCTGGGAGCAGAAGCGGGGAAGCGACGACGAGATCGCGCGGCTGTTTATCTCGATGGCCCGCGCCGCGGGATTCAAAGCTTATGCGATGGCGGTGACGGAGCGAGACCGCAACGCGCTGAACCCGGGCTATCTCAATTGGGGGCAATTCGAAGACGAGATCGCAATCGTGAATGTCGGCGGCAAAGATGTTTTCTTCGATCCGGGGCAGCGCTATTGCGAATACGGGAAGCTGCACTGGATGCATACGCAGGTGGTCGGCATTCGCCAAAACGACAATGGCGGCGGAGCGCTGGAAACTCCACCGGCGGGCTACCAGGACAATCAGATGCTGCGCTCGGCGGATCTGGAACTGGGCGCGGACGGGACGGTGAAGGGGACGCTGCGGGTTTCAATGGGCGGAGCGCAGGCGCTGCGCTGGCGGCAGGAAACGTTGCGATCGGATGAGGAGGAAGTAAAGAAGAATTTCGACGAGTTCCTGCGGCGCGAGGTACCCGATGGGGTGCAGGTGAAGACCACCCATTTTGTGGGATTAACAGACTATACGTCGGGCCTGATGGCGGTGGCGGATGTAAGCGGGAGCCTGGGAACGCAGACAGGCAAGCGGGTTTTTCTGCCCAGCGCCTTTTTCGAGTCGAGAGCGAAGCCATTGTTTGCGGAGGGCAAGAGGGAGAATCCGGTGGATCTGCTTTATCCCTACGTTGCGCAGGATAAGGTGACGGTGATTCTGGCGCCGGGGCTGGAGGTCGAGAGCTTGCCGAGCGCCGCCAATGTATCGATGCAACAGTCGGCGGCTTACAGCGCGAAGTACAGCGTGAAGGGAAGTGCTTATAACCAGGAACGGTTGCTGGCTTTGGGGGTTACTCGTTTCAAGGCCGCGGAGTATCCGCAGCTGCGTGATTTCTTTCAAAAAGCGGGAGCCCAGGATCAGCAACAACTGGTGCTCAAGAGAGCAACGGTGACAGCCGATGCCGCAGGTGGATCGGGGCAAAGTGAGTAGCGTAACAGGTTTGTTGTTTCTGTTGGGGGTACTGCCATGGGAGATCGTATTCGTCGTTATTGTCTGATGCTGACGGTTCTGGCGTGCTTGCCGGCGGTTGGGGCCACGAACTGGATTCAACCGACGGCGGAGGAGCTGCAAATGACCTCCGATCCGAAGGCTCCAAACGCGGGGGCGGAGTACCTAAACCTGGAAATCAGGTCGGGTGGCGGGACGGCAGTCGACGTGTACGCGCGGATCAAGATCTTCACGGAAAAAGGGAAGGACGAATATTCGGATATCCGCCTGGATTATGTGAAAGGCGGCGGTGGTTTCAGCGCGGTGGATGCCCGGACAATCCACACGGATGGAACGATCATTCCGTTCACCGGTAAGCCGTATGACAAGGAGCTGGTGAGTTTCGGCGGAATAACGCGGATGCAGAAGGTGTTTTCGATGCCGGACGTTCAGATAGGGAGCATTCTGGAGTTTCGCTGCCAGATCAGTTCTCTGTACGGAAGCTCCGGGTGGTATATCCAGCAGAGTCTGTTTGTCCGCAAAGCATCGTTTCATTATTTTGCCCGCAGCGAATACCCGATGCACATGACGCAGATTTTGCCTGCAGGCGTAAAGGTGACGGGCACTCCGATGAGCGGGTACGACCTGGTGATGGAAGATGTTCCGCCGCTGCCGGACGAGGATTACTCGCCGCCCATGTACGCGATGGGATATCGAGTTCAGTTCCTCTATACCAATTACACGAGCGCGGCCGAATTCTGGAAGTCGGAAGGCAAGGCATGGTCGGGGGATGTGAACGATGTTACTTACCCGTCAGGCAAGCTGAAAGACGCGGTCGAGCAGCTGGTGGCGCCGGGCGATACGGACGAACAGAAACTGGAGAAGATCTATGCCGCGGTAATGAAGCTGGAAAATACCGACTTCACCCGCGAGCGCACAAAGGAAGAGAACAAGGCGCAAAAAGTCAAGATCAAGACGGCCAACGACGTCTGGACCGCGCAGCGGGGCGACGGCGCGGACCTGACACTGCTATTTGTGACGATGGCGCGTGCAGCGAAGATGAAAGCGTACGTGATGTACGTAACGGACCGCAGCGAAGACATTTTCCTGAAGGATGTGCCGAGCTGGAGTCAGCTGGACGATCTGATTGCGATTGTGAACGTGGGCGGAAAGGAGACGTATTTCGATCCGGGCGAGCGATACTGCGAGTTCGGCAAACTTAAGTGGACGCACACGTGGACCGGAGGACTCCGGCAGACCGACTTCAATGGAGCGCAGTTGGCCACGACACCGACGCCGGTGTTCACAGATACCGACATCACGCGAAAGGCCGAGATGCAAATGGATGCGGACGGAACGATTCACGGGTCGATCCAGATCAGGATGACGGGAGACGAGGCGCTGCGTTGGCGGCAGGAGGCGCTGCGCACGGACGAGGATGAGACGAAGAAGAAGTTCGAGGACTCGCTGCAGGAGGATATGGCGCCGGGCGTGCGTGTGAAGACCAGGCAATTCGCAGCGCTGACGGACTACACGCAACCGCTGGTGGCGACCATGGACGTCAGCGGCAACATGGGAACGAAGACCGGCCACCGGTATTTAGTACCGGCAACGTTTTTCGAGGCGCATGCAACGGCGCCGTTTGTGAGTGCGGACCGGGAGAATCCTGTCTACATGCACTATCCGTATGTGGTTCAGGACCAGTTCAGGCTGGTTTTGCCGGGGAATGCCTCGGTAGAAAGTGTGCCGCAGGACGCGCAGATTCCGTTCGTGCCGAATGCCGATTTTGTCTCGAAATACCGGGGCGCGGGGACTGGGTATCAGTATGCGCGGCGGGTACGGGTGGCGAACATCCTGTATGACAGCAAGGATTACCCGGCGCTGCGGGACTTCTTTCAAAAGGTGAGCGCTCAGGATCAGTCGCAGCTGGTGGTGAAGCTGGCCCCGGCGATGGCGGCGAGCGGGTCGGGAGGCAGCGAATGAGGGGACCTTGGACAAACAGCGGAGTTCAGAGCAAAGACCCGAAGAGACGTGTGGTTCAGATGGCGCTTTTGTTCGTGGCGTCGAGTGGAATCGCACACGCGTCGAAGGACGTGCAGCTTCCGGACTGGGTGACGCAGGCGGCGACCGATGCTCCGCTGAAGGCGGAGTGGCGGGATGCGAAGGCAGTGTACCTGCTGGAAGACACGCTCGTGAGTTTTGACTCCGGAGGGCGGCCTGTGGAGCGGTACCGGGCCGTGGTGCGGATTCTGCGCCCGCAGGGGCGAGAGTATGCGGTTCCCCGTGTGTGGTTCAGGAGCGACGAGAAGCTACAGCAGTTTCATGTGTGGAGCATCGGACCGGACGGACACCACTACGCCATGAAAGACAGCGAGTATGTCGAAGCGGGCGTCGAGGCATGGGGTATGCTCTACGTCGACGAACGGCGGAAGATGGCATCGCCGCCGGGAGCCGATCCGGGTGGGGTGGTGGCATGGGAGTATGTGAAGCAGTTGCCGTCTTATCTCGGCGAGAACACATGGGGCTTTCAGAATCCGGTGCCGACGGTCCGGTCAGCGTACGAGCTCGATTTGCCGACAGGGTGGCATGAGGAGGCGGTTTGGTCGCGGCATGCGCGCGTGGAACCGACGCAGACGATGCCAGGTCACTTTCGATGGGAACAAACGAATATCGACGGCATCGATTTGACTGATGTGCCGCTGGCGCCGGAGTGGGAAGCTCTGGCAGGAAGAATGACGGTGCATTTCGGGGCGGACCCGCTGCCTGAGGGGGATGCGCTGTGGTCGAAGATCGGTAACTGGCAATACAACCTGGCAGCGCCGCAGAGCGAGGGTGGTGGGGAAGTGGCGTCGATGGCACGCACCCTGGCCGGGGACGGCGATTTCATGACGCGGCTTACGAAGGTCGCCGACTTTATGCAGCAACAGATCCGGTATGTCGGGATCGAGATTGGCATCGGCGGTTTGCAGCCGCATCCGGCGCAGGATATTTTCCGGAGCCGGTACGGAGACTGCAAAGACAAAGCAACGCTGACGGTGGCCATGCTGGACGCGGTGGGGATTCGAGCAGCGTGGGTGAGCGTGGACGACCGCAGAGGCGTCATCGATCCCGATGCGCCGTCTCTGATCGGCAACCACATGATTGCGGCGATCGAGATTCCGAAAGGGTATGAGAACCCGCGACTCCAGGCGGTGGTCACGACGCATTCGGGGAGACGCTATCTGATCTTCGATCCGACGAATCCATATGTGCCGGTTGGGCAGTTGCCCGACTACGAGCAAGGGAGCTATGGAGTGCTGGCCGCCGGGGAGGACAGCCAGTTGATCCATCTGCCGATTCTGAATCCGGATGCGGAGTCGATTGATCGGAAGGCCAAATTCGAATTGGCCGGGGATGGAACGCTCAGCGGTGACATCACAGTGCTTCGTTATGGAGCTCTGTCGGACCGGATGCGGGGCAGACTGGCGATGGGCAGCGACAAGGAGCAACGGGAGCTGGTGGAGCGGTCGCTGCAGCGGGATTTTTCTACGTTTACGCTGGACGGCGAAAAGGTGGCGCATCTGCGCGAACTGGACCAGCCGCTCGAGATGAACTATCAGGTGACGGCACCGCTCTATGCAAAGTCGGCCGGGGGGTTGCTGCTGGTACGGCCGCGCGTAGTGGGCAGCGATGCGGAGGGGCTGGATGACAAGCCGCGCAAGGTTCCGATCAGTTTTGAAGGCGTGGGTACGTGGCGGGACGATTTCGACGTGAAGATACCGGCGGGATACGCCGTGGACGATGTGCCTGATCCGGTGAGCATGGATGTGGGGTTTGCCACGTATCACAGCGAAGTGAAGGCCGAGGGCGGCGCGCTGCACTACAAGCGCGAATACGTCCTGAAGAAGGTGGAACTGGAGCCCGGGGAGTACGTGAAGCTGCGGAAGCTGGAAGCGGCGATCGCGACCGATGAGAACAGCGATGCGGTGCTGAAGAAGCAATAGGGGAATTGTCAGCGAACGGGCTGCTTCCGTTCTTTCTGAACCGGCACGACCTGGACGGTGGTTTCGCGCATTTCTGTAAGGAAGCGGTTGATAATTGAGCCGCGGAGCAGAATGTCCCAGCGCGAGCGCGCGGACTGACCGAAGACGACGTGGGAGATGTTCTCTTTACGGGCGAACTCGATGAGGGCGTCAGCAACTTTCTTGTCGCGCAGGTTGACCACCTGAGCCCCGAGATCGCGGGCCATGCGCTGATATTCTTCAAGCCGCGCAAAGGCAGCCGGATCGCCATGGCGATGGTCGGAGTCCGGAGTTTCGACATATACGACGTACCAGTTGGTTGCGAGGCGGCCGGCGATGCGGGCGCCCACGCGGACGAGGCGCTCCATGCCGGCGCGGGGTGAGAGGCAGACCATCACCTTTTCCGGGATGGGGGCCTGCTCGAGTCCCTGGGTGCGGCGGTATTCCGCGGCGGCGGTGCCGACTTGCTCGGCGGTGGTGCGCAGGGCCAGCTCGCGGAGCATGTTGAGGTTTCCCTTGCGGAAGAAGTTGGCGAGGGCCTGCTCGACTTTTTCGGGAGCGTAGATCTTGCCCTGACGGAGGCGGTCGCGGAGCTCGTCGATGGTGATGTCGACGTTGACGACCTCGTTGGCTCGGCGGAGAAAGCTGTCGGGGACGGTTTCGCGAATCTGTGTGCTCGAAGAGCGGGCGACCGCATCGTTGAGCGTCTCAAGGTGCTGGACGTTCATCGCGGTCATGACATTGATGCCGGCGTCGAGGAGCTCGAGGACGTCCTCGTAGCGTTTGCGATTGCGGGAGCCGGGGACGTTGCTGTGGGCGAGCTCGTCGACCACGCACCAGGTGGGGCGATGGGCGAGGATGGCCTCGACGTCCATTTCGCGCAGGGTGACGGAGCGGTACTGAACGTTCCGGAGCGGAATGATTTCAAGACCCTCGATGAGGGCGGCGGTGTCAGGGCGGCCGTGCGCTTCGATGAGGCCGATGGCTACGTCGATGCCCTGGCGGCGCATGAAGTGCGCGTCTTCGAGCATGCGGTAGGTTTTGCCGACGCCGGGCGCAGCGCCGAGGTAGACGCGGAGGCGGCCAGGCTCCGGCGTATCGCGGTGCGTCGGAGTGAGGTCGGTGGGGATGGGCGTCGGGACGGGAGTTGGTGTAGTCATCCGG
Organism: uncultured Acidobacterium sp.; assembly: GCA_964610635.1. Taxonomy (GTDB): domain Bacteria; phylum Acidobacteriota; class Terriglobia; order Terriglobales; family Acidobacteriaceae; genus Palsa-343. Next base: position 12,315 of record CAZSWI010000018.1, on the reverse strand, counting down.
CCTCCACTGGGTGGCGGTCGGCCTCGGCCACGGAGATGGGGAGGGTGAAGCGGAAGGTGGTGCCAGCACCGAGACGGCTTTCGACGGAGACCTGGCCGCCCTGAGATTCAACAAGCCGGCGAACCAGGGCCAGGCCAAGCCCGGAGCCGCCGCTGGCAGGGTCGCCGGTGAACCGGCCGAAGATGGTGGGCAGACGCTCGGTCTCGATGCCGCGGCCGTTGTCGTGTACGAAGAACTGGACGCGCTCCTGCTGCTCAGTAGCGCCGAGGCGAATGTGGCCGCCTTCCGGGGTATAGCGGAGGGCATTGCTGATTAGATTGTCCAGGATGGTGCGGAGGGCTCGCCGGTCGGCCTGCACCCAGGCGACGTCTTCGAAGGCGAGCAGCTCGATATCGATGTTCTTTTGATGGGCTGCGTCGCGGGAGCGAACGACGGCATCGCGGAGGGCGTCGATGGGACGGACCTTTTCGATACGGAGCTGGCGGCGGCCGGTTTCGAGTTCGGCGACCTCGATAAGGTCGAGGATGAGGTCGTCGAGTTGTTCAGCCTCCTGGGCCGCGCTGCTGGCGAGCTCCATCTGGAGGGGTGTCAGTTCTCCGGCGTGGCTTTGGGTGAGCGCATAGAGCGAAAGGCGCAGCCGGCGGATGGGATCGCGCAGTTTCTGGGAAGCGACGGAGAGAAAGCGTGATTTGAAGCGGTCGACCTCGGCGATCTCCGTCACATCTTCAAGAAGAGTCACCGCGCCGAGAAGCTTGCCTTCACTGTCGCGCATCGGCGTGGTGCGAAGGCGATAGCTGCGTTCGGCCTGCCCAATGCGCATGGGGAGGAGCGCGGCCTGGCCTTCGGTGGCGGTGGTGGTGCGCTGCATGGAGACGGCGGCACGAATGGCGTCGAGAATTTTGTCGCCGCCGGGGGTGCTGGCGAGGACCATGCGGTCAACTCCGGCGCCCTCGGCGGCGTTGACCAGGCCGAAAAGTTCCATGGCCGCCTGATTGAGCTTGAGCACCTGGCCTTTGCCGTCCGTGACAATGACGGGCTCGAAGATGGAACGGACGACGGCGTCGATCAGCTGGAACTCCATCTGGCGACGGCCGGATTCGGTTTCGCGCAGGTCGCGCAGGCGGATTGCCAGGCGGTTGAGTTCTGTTGCAATCGTGCCGAGATCGTCCTTGGATCGCCACTCGACGCGCTGGTGGAGATCGCCTTGACCGATGCGGCGAGCTACACGGGCGGTATGGCGCAACGGAGCGATGACCAGAAGGAGCATGACGGCAGAGATGATGGCGGAGGCGGCGATGGAGAGTCCGCAGGCGGCGATGAGGCGACCGCGCAGCTGGTTCTGCTGGCCGCGCAGGGCGGTGACGACGGTAGTGCGATGAGCGGAGAGCTGATCGAGGTTACGGCGGAGCTCGATGTGGAGAGATTCGAGGGAACGGGTCAGTTCGGTCGAGTCGGAGGGCGGATGCTGGGCGATACGGGCATGTTCCGCTGCGAGGCGATCGATGGGAAGAGAAGGATCGAGGGTGTGCACGTCGTCAACGGCGGCGCGGAGAAGGAGCTGGGTATGGCTGGCTTGGTCGCGAAAATCGGAGATAGCAGCGTTGCCGGTGGGGATGCGTGCGGCGATCAGCTCCTCATGAGCGACGGCGCCCTGGGCTGAAGCGAGCGATGCGACCGCGGCTTCGGCAACGTGGACCTGGGCATCGAGCGCAGCGAGGCGCACGAAGGAGGTGCGCACCAGGAAGCTGACCGTGGTGACCAGCGCGATGAGCAGGAGACAGCCGACAAACAGCCGTTGATAGAGGCTCAGCATGAGCGGAGGGTTTGCGTAATCCTCGAATCTTGAGCGTAGTGTTGCGGGGCGGGCGATGCAAGGGGTCGATGAGACGCTACTCGCCGCCTCGATAGCGGCGGAGAACGTCATCGAGGGTGAGCATGCCTTCGAGGGTTCCGCGGCTGGCGCGGTTGAGGACAGGGAGCAGCGGCCAGCGGGGGAAGTAGTGGAGCGCCGAGTCGAGAGGCATATCGGGAAAGAGCAGGGGTGTGCGATCCGGCTGGAGCGCGCGCTGGATTGGCGCTTCGGGCGTGAGGGTGGCGGAAGCACTGGTTAGCTCGTCTGCACTCATCGCGTACCAGGAGCCGTCGATGAGGCGGACGAGGAAAGCGGAAGCGTGTGTTTCGGCGATTGTCTGTGCGACCCGCTGGAGGGTGTCGCTTCCGGTCACGAGGGGGACGGTAGCGGGCTGAAGCGCATCTTCGATGTGGAGGACGGCTTCTTCGCGTTGTTCTTCCATAGATGGAAGGTCGAGGCCATCCTGCTGCGTGAAGGTTTCAAAGATACCCACGGGCTGGAGGCTGCGCGAGATGAGAAAGGCCAGAGTGTTGGCCAGGATGATGGGCATCACGATGGAGTAATTGCCGCTAACTTCGAGGACCATAAAGACCGACGTGAGGGGGACCCGCAGAAATCCAGCGAAGAGAACACCCATGCCGACGAGCGAGTAAGCGCCGACGGTGCCGGTGAGGTGGGGGAAGAAGTGTTTCTCGAAGGCGCCGACTGCACCGCCCAGCATGGCGCCGATGAAGAGAGTGGGCGCAAACATGCCGCCGGGGGTTCCACTGGAGAACGACAGGGTGGTGGCGAGCATCTTGAGAAAGACGAGCGCGAGGAGGATCTGCCAGACGAACTGGCCGTGCAGGGCCTGGTCGATGACGTCGTATCCAGTGCCCATGACCTGAGGGAAGCCGAAGAAGCCGATGGCGCCGACGAGAACGCCGGCGACGGCGGGCTGAAGGAAGAGGGTCCAGCGAGGGAGAGCCCGCAGGCGAGGACGCAGGTAGCCGAGGATGAGCGAAAAGACTGGAGCGAGCAGACCGCCAAAGACTCCGAGGACGGCATACGCCATGAGCTCGCGCGGGTCGCGGACGGTGATGGATGGGATGCGAAACAGAGGCTCGGGTCCCCAGAACCATCGGGCCACAACGACGCTGGATATGGCGGAAAGCACGAGAGAACCAAGGACGGCAGCGCTCCAGCTACCGATGACTTCTTCAATGACAAAGAGGATGGCGGAGATGGGGGCATTGAAGGCGGCGGCGAGTCCGGCGGCCGCGCCGATGGGGGCAAACATGCGCAGGCGGCGGCGGGAAAGATTGAGATTGCGGGCGATGATCGAGGCGACTCCGGCGCCAATCTGGAGGGACGGATCTTCGGGCCCGAGAGAATGGCCGCTGCCGATGGCGAGGGCGGAAGTGAGGAACTTGCCGATGACGGTGCGGAAAGAAATGTAGCCGTCATAGATATATAAAGCGGCCTTGGTTTGGTTGACGCCGCTGCCGCGCGCGGCCGGGAAGAACCAGATGACCAGGGCGGCGACAATGAGTCCGGCGACGGATGGGGCGATGAGCAGGCGATACTGGCCGCCATGCGGCGCGGATCCCAGAGTGAGCAGGCGGATCCATTCAATCGCGATGCGGAAGGCCACGACCAGGGTGCCGGAGATAACGCCGATGAAGATGGAAAGGACGAGGAAGAGGCGTTCGTCGCGGGTAGGCGCGATCCTGTCGAGGGTTGCGGAGAGGCCGGAGCGAGCCTGGCGGTCGGAAGGCCGGCCTGATCTTGCCGACACCGGAGGCGTGGGGAGAGCAGGAGCGGCGGTGATCCCGGCGATGTCGGTATCGGGAGGAGCGATTGCCCCGATTTGTATCCGTGGGTCGGGCATCTGTTTCCCTATTCCTGCTCCACGGCAGCCGGGTTCTGGGCGATGCGCATCAGGAGCGCATCGTCTCCGGCGGGCGCGCCGCAGACCTGAGCGGTGAGGGTTTCGGTATCCCAAACGAGTTGCGTAATGGACTGCTCCAGTTCGGGTTGTTGCTCGAGCTCTGGCGGCGTGAGGCCGGATTGAAGCTGGTCCCAGCGTGAGACGAGGCTGGCGAGCCTGGGCGGGGCTGCGGGGCTGGAACCGGCGCATTCAGTGAGCCGTTCGCGGGCTATTCGCTTCAGGGAGAGCACGCGCTCGCCCCGGGAACGAGGCGGGAGATCGAAGGCCGGATAGAGCGCCAGGATGCGTTGCGAGGCATCGAGCATTTCGTGGACTGTCGCCTTTTCATTGTCGGGCTGCTGCGTAGCGAGGGGGGCGGCCAGGGCGCGCCTCAGGGACTCGGCGGCAATACGAAACATGCCGAGGGCGAAGGCAGTGCGGCCGGCTCCTTCGAGCGCAGCGATGGGCGGATCGGCGCGCGCAGTCAGAGAGCGGTAGAGGCCGAGGGCATCCCGGGGGGCGGCGGCTTGTTCCAGAAGGCCGGCGATTTCGAGCTTGATTGCGGGGTCGTCGGGTGCGTTGCCGGCGGCGATCACAAGCTGGGTGTGCGCCGGTATGTATTCACGGCGAGCGATAAGGTAACGTGCCAATTCCAGACGGACCTCGCGTCGGCGGTCGTATCCGTTGCCCTGCCAGGTACCGTCGAGTGCCGACTGGTAGTGGAAGAGGGCCTGGGATTCGTTTCCGTCCTTTGCGGCCAGCCGGGCGAGCTGCAAGTTGATGGTGCCGTCGCCGGGCGCGGATTCCCAGAGGGTAGTGAAGTAGACGGTCGCCTCCTGGGTCTTGCCGGCGTCGGCGAGCGCGGTGGCGAGTTCGATCTCCGTATCTCGGCTGGGCACGTACGCCAGGGCGGAGCGGAGGTCATCAATGGCAATTTCGGGATGGCCGGCGTGCAGAGCGATTTCGCCGCGGGTTTTCCAGCGAGCGCCCAGTTCCTCGCGGTGATTGGTGAAGGAGCGAAACAACAGCAGGGTGAGGATGAAGAGGATGGCGGTGATGAGGAAGAGGCTGATGAGGGAGAAGGCGTCCCGCAGGATAAGTCGCCTCCGGGCCAGCCGCTCTTCCGGAGTGAGGATCGCGCCCGCGTGCACTGTCGCCATCGTAACTATCTTCCCAGATTCATGGCCCGTTTTCGGGCATCTCAGCAGAAGGCCCGAAATTTCCAATGAAAGGCCCTGCGAGGTAGGATGAGGGTGCAGGCGGCGGACATGGATCCAGCAGGCGTAGATCTGGAGAAGAAAGAGGCAGCCCTGGAAGAACAGCTGCGGAAGCTGGGCAGCGTGATCGTGGCCTATTCCGGGGGCGTGGATTCTGCCTACCTGGCGTGGGCGGCGCATCAGGTTCTGCGAGTCAATATGCTGGCGGCCATCGCGGATTCGGCATCGCTTGCGCGCAGCCATTACCGCGACGCTGTGGGATTCGCTGAGGAGCATGGCATTCCGTTGCTGGTTCTGGAGACCCATGAGCTGGACCGCGAGGCCTACGCGGCCAATAACGGCGATCGCTGTTTTCATTGCAAAGACGAGCTGTTCACGACGCTGGAAGCGGAGAGGGAGAAACGTGGGTTCGCGGCTGTCGCTTACGGATTGAATCTCGACGACCGCAAAGATTTTCGCCCGGGACAGTGGGCGGCAGCCGAGCATCACGTGGCGGCGCCGCTGGTTGACGCGAGGCTGGCCAAAGCGGAGATTCGCGCGCTGGCTCAGGCGGCGGGGCTGCGGGTTTGGGATAAACCGGCGTCGGCGTGCCTGTCGTCGCGCATCGAATATGGACGGCGCGTAACGACCGAAGCCCTGCGCCAGGTGGAGGATGCCGAGGAGGCTCTGCGGGCGCTGGGGCTGCTGCGGTTTCGCGTAAGGCATCACGGGAGCGTGGCGCGCATTGAAATTGCTCAGGAAGAGCTGCCAAGTGCGCTTGATCCGCAGTTCTTTCGCAGAATGGCCGGGGCGGTGCGGAGCGCGGGATTCCCGTATGTCGCGGTCGATTGCGATGGATATCGATCCGGATCCATGAACGAGTTGCTGCCTGCTGAAATGCTGACCGGGAAAGCGCTGCCGAGGGCTTCCTGATTTCGTTTTTCTGAATTTCAATTTTTCTGAATTTCAATATGACGACTGGAACCATCGAGTGCTTTTCCGGAATTTCCGGAGATATGCTGCTAGGCGCGCTGATCGATGTTGGCGTGCCGCTGGAGCTACTGCAGAATGCGGCGGCGGCACTGGGGATCGGTGCGGAGCTGCGGATTCGATCCGTGACTCGCAGCTGCATTCGGGCGACGAAAGTGGATGTGCTGGAGCATGGCGTGCTCGCCGAAAATGCGCGCCCCGAGCCTGACGAGCATAAACATCACGAGCACGGACACCATCACTGCGAAGAGCGACACTCTCACAATCAAAAACATTCGCACGACCATCCGCACGTCCAGGAACACGCGCACGGACGGAACTGGCCGGATATCCGCACGCTGATTTCCGCAACCGACTTGCCCGCGCCAGCAAAGAAGATTGCGCTGCGGGCGTTTGAGTTGCTGGCTGAAGCTGAGGCGAAAGTGCACGGCATTGTGCCGGATGAAGTTCATTTTCACGAAGTGGGCGCCGTGGACACGATCACGGACATCGTGTGCGCCTCGGTTGGGCTGGCCTCGCTGGGCGTCGAGAAGTGGCGCTGCTCGCCAGTGAACGTGGGCAGCGGCTTTGTGAATTGCGCGCATGGACAGATGCCGGTACCGGCTCCAGCGACTGCGGAGTTGCTAAAGGGTGTGCCGGTGTTTGCCGCGGGACCGCAGATGGAGCTGACCACGCCGACTGGGGCCGCAATGTTGCGGGCTCTCGGATGCGCGTTCGATGCGGACGATTTGGAGGGAGCGCAGACGGTGACTGCGATTGGCTACGGCGCCGGCGGTCGCGATCCGGAAGGGTTTGCCAACGTGCTGCGGTTGTCGATCGGAACGCTGGCCAAGGCGGCGACAGGGAAGCGGCCGTTCGCAGGTGATCGTGTGGTCGTTCTGGAATGCGCACTGGATGACGCCTCGCCGCAGGTTCTGGCACATGCCATGGAACTGGCGATCGAGAATGGTGCGCTGGATGCGATGGCTGCGCCGGTGACGATGAAGAAGGGACGTCTGGGAACCTTGCTGACGGTGCTCTCGAAACCGGAGAACGAGGAAGATCTGCAGAGATTGCTGTTTCGCGAGACGACCACACTGGGGATTCGGCGGCGTGAGGAAGCCCGCGTGATCCTCGATCGGGAATTTGTAACAGTCGACACGCAATATGGAAAAGTGCGGATGAAAATCGCCTCGGTGCCCGGGGAAATTCTGAACGCAATGCCGGAATATGAAGATTGCCGGCGCGCGGCGCGGGAGCACGAGGTCGCATTGCGAACGGTGATGGAAGCGGCTGTGGCGGCGTATGCCGAATTGCAGCCGGTGAAGGCAAAAGCATGACGCGCGAAATGATTTTGCAATTGCTGGAAAGCGTGCAGGCCGGGGATACGACGCCGGCGTTGGCGCTGCGTGAGCTGGCCAGGATGCCGTATGAGGATGCGGGTTTCGCGCGGATCGATCACCATCGTGCATTGCGGCTGGGATTGCCGGAGGTGATTTACGCGGCGGGGAAGACTCCCGCGCAAGTGGCGGAGATATTCTCGCGCATGGCGGCTGCCGGCGGGAGTGTGCTGGCGACGCGCGCTGATGCCGATGCATATGCGGCGGTGAAGATGCGCCTACCGGGCGCCGTGCATCACCAGCAGGCGAGAATCATCGGATTGCGATCAGGCGAAGGCGGCGAGAAGTCGGGGCCGGTGGCGGTGGTGTGCGCCGGGACCAGCGATTTACCGGTGGCCGAGGAGGCTGCGACGACCGCGGAGTATCTGGGGCTCGAAGTTTCGCGGATTTGGGATGTTGGAGTGGCTGGCCTCCATCGCATCCTTGCGGCGCGCGAAGGCTTGGGAACGGCGCGCGTGGTGATTGTGTGCGCCGGCATGGAGGGCGCGCTGCCGAGCGTGGTCGGGGGATTGGTAGCTGCCCCGGTGATTGCGGTGCCGACCAGTATCGGGTACGGCGCGGCTTTTGGGGGCATCGCAGCCCTGCTGGGGATGCTGAATTCATGCTCGCCCAACGTGTGCGTCGTGAATATCGACAACGGATTTGGTGCCGCTTATGTGGCGGCGATGATGGTGAGACAAATTACAGGGAACAGTGTTCAGGGCCCGGACGCGACAGAGGCCAAAAACGGCGTGGCCGCCGCCACGTCGTCGCATAGTCGCTAGGCAACGAGCAGGACCTTGCCGTTGGGGTGGTCGTGTTCGGCGAAGTCCTGGGCTTTGCGTGCTTCTTCCAGACGAAAAACCTTTGCGATAGGAATGCTGAACTCGCCCCGGGCAACGTCCTCCGCAAGTTCGTGGAGGCGAGAGGCATCGGGTTGCGCCTGAATAGCGTGGACCTGAATGTTTTTGCCAGCGGCTTCCTTCGGCTCGCCTAGAACGGAGCCGAGGACGCCGCCAGGTTTGAGGGCCTTCAGAAGTCCAGCGATGGTTACGCCCCCAACGGTATCGGCGATGGCATCGAGGTCGCGCAGGGTCGCGATGTCCTTTTCATCATCGAGAGCCACGACCCGTTCCGCGCCGAGCTTTGCTGCTTCCTCGCGCTGAGAAGATTTAACCCCGGCGATGACGTGAGCGCCATGCTTGCGCGCGACGTGAACGGCTGTGCGGCCAACACCGCCCAGGGCGCCGGTGACGAGGACGGTCCAGCCAGGCTGCGGTTGGACGCCCCGTTCGATGAGCTGTGCGCCGGTGGTGAGGACGAGGGGCAAAGCTGCGGCCTGCTCGAAGCTGAGGGCGTCCGGAAGGGGGGCGAGGATATCGGCCTTCACCGTGGTGAACTCGGCGTAGGTGCCGTTGGCGAGGGCCATCACACGCTGGCCCTTCTTGAAACCAGTCACGCCGCGGCCAAGGTCGGCCACGTCGCCTGCCAGGTCGCGGCCGAGGATGGCGGGAAATTCAATCGGCATGCGAGCGCGGGCGGCGCCGCTGCGCAGTTTCCAGTCGATGGGGTTGACGCTGGTGGCCCGCACGCGCACGCGGACCTCATTCGCACCGAAAGGCGGTTCCTGCTGATCGGTTTTATACTGAAGCTTGTCCGTTTCGCCGTATTCGTAAAGAACAACCGCGTTCATAGGGAAATCCTCCGCTCGTGGGATGAAACAGGGTGGGGATCGGTCGCTTTGTCTTCGGGGCCAATGGGACAAGAATCACACGCCGACTGGAATGCTTTTGGGCTTTTTTGATAGCAGATAAAGCATGAAGAGGACCGCCAGAAGCGATCCGAAACCCGCGAGCCCGAGGATGCGCAGGATCGCAACGGTGTAACGGCCCTGGGTGGGCGAATAGCTGCAGCAATAAAGAAGCACGAGGTCGCTGAGAGTTCCGATGTGGCGGGTGCTCGCCTCAATGAGGGCGAGGCGTACATCGCGCGGCTGATAGTCGATACCGAAGAGGTACTTGGACATGCGGCCGTCGGGCGTGGCGATCATGATGACGCTGGAGTGTGCGAACTGCGTCATCTTGCCATCAGGTCCGGGTACGCGCACATAATGGAAGCCGGTGGCCTGCGCCAGGTCGGTGATGGACCCTTGCGTGCCGGTGAGGAAGTGGACTGAGTTCACCGTGGCGGTGTCCGTGGCCGCCGAATCGATCATGGAGAGGAAGTGCTGCTTTTCGGCAGCTGCATCTGCGGGGGTGTCGGTGGGGTCGATGCTGGCGACGATCACGTCGTATTCGTGTCCGGCGTGAAAGCCGCTCTGGCGCAGGGCCGACGCCATGCCGCGCAGCACCTGGGGGCACAGCATCTGGCAGTTGTAATACATCAGCGCAACCAAGACGGGGCGGTTGTGGCTGAATTCATCGCCCAGCTTTATCTCACGGCCGGATTCGTCCTTGAATGTGTCGTTGAGGGGCAGGGGGCCATTGAGATTTTGGTCGATGCCTGCGTTCTTTTGCCACGCAGGTGCTTGTTGCGCGGTTGCGCCCAGCGGGCGATCGGCGGAGTATTGTGCACCTGCAGGGAATGCTGCGAGTGCTCCGGCAAGAATGATGAGGCCGAAAGTGGCGGGGCGAAAGATCACACCTCAGAATACGCCGTCGGCCCGGTCCTCAGGGTAGTGGATGTAGAAGCACGGTTTTTCCGGTGCTGGCGGACTGGCGGGCCGCGTCGAGAATCTGCATGACGACGATGTTGGTGTCGAGAGCGGTTAGATCGCCGTTGGGCTGCAGTTCTCCGCGAACGACGGCGGCGAGGTAGTGGAGAGACGTATCCAGGGGTGGAGAGAGCGGCGGAATGCTCAGAGGGACTTCCGGTGACGATTCGGCGATGCGTTCGCGAATCTGGTTGGGGTTAACGGCGATGGCATATCCGGTGGTTCCGTAGACCTCCATATCCTTGCGGCCGAAGGTCCAGTCCCAGGACGGCATGAGCACAGCCTGCGCATGCGGATAGCGCAGGATGATGGTGGCGTCGTCGTCGACGTGAGGGTAGGTTTGCTGCTTGTCGGTTTGGGCGACGGCGGTGACGCTGAGCGGCGCTTCGCCGTGCATCAGCCATGTCATGAGGTCTGCGCCGTAGCAGCCGAAGTCGTAGAGAGCGCCAGCGCCGTTTTCGGCGGGGTCGGTGAGCCACTGTAAAAATTCAGGCTGAACCCCGATTTCCCTGGGGCCCTGGTGGCCGTCGTGGACGACAACTTTGCGAATTTCTCCGAGGCGATTTTCCTGGAGCAGGGAATAAACAGCGCGATTGCTGGAGTACCAGGTGGTCTCGTAGTTCACCAGAACCTGGATGTGCCGCTCGTTGGCAATGCGGCGGATGGCGAGGGCGTCGTCAAGGGATAGAGTGAGAGGTTTTTCGACCATGACATCGATGCCGTGGGCGGCGGCGGCTTCGATGACGCGCCGGTGCTGCCCGATGGAGGTATAGACGAGCAGCGCCTGCGGGTGCTGGTGGTCGAACAGGTCGTCGAGGGAGGGGTAGAAGAGGCTGGGGTCCAGCTGAAATTGCTGCTCGTATTTGGCGCGAAGAGCGGGTTCCGCGTCGACGATCCCCACGAGTTCGGTTTCGTGTTGCTTCGGAAATTGCTGCAGGAAGCCGACGACGTGCCCGTGCTCGAGGCCGACGATGGCAACGCGGACCGGTGGCTGCTGGGCAGCGAGCGGGGTGACGGCTAATACGAGAAATGCGGCGGCGACAATCGAACTTTGCGCGAGCCTTAACGGCATGAACGTTATGTTACCTCCTGCGTGTTCCCGTGAGCGGGAGTCGTTGCCACGCTTCTTTACCGGGTGGTAGGGTGATTCTTTGATCTCTCCAAAGAAGAACGCGAAGGAAATCACCACACATGCAGACCAGTTATAACGGGTTGGCCCTACCGAAGGACGGCGAGGCGATCCAGTATGCGAATGGGAAGTACACGGTTCCCGATCATCCAATTATTCCCTTTATCGAGGGCGATGGAACGGGCCGCGACATCTGGCGTGCTTCGCAGCGGGTTTTCGACGCTGCTGTCGAGAAGGCCTACGGCGGGGAGCGCGCGGTGAAATGGTTCGAAATTTTTGTCGGCGAAAAGGCCTTCCGCGAATTCAAAAACTGGCTGCCGGACGATTCGGTGAAGGCGGCGACGGATTTTCGCGTGTCGATCAAAGGGCCGCTGACGACGCCCGTGGGCGGCGGGATTCGCTCGCTGAATGTGGCACTGCGGCAGATTATGGATCTGTATGCCTGCGTGCGGCCTGTGAAGTATTACGCTGGCGTGCCCAGTCCGGTGAAGCGGCCGGAGAAGCTGGACGTGGTGATCTTCCGCGAGAATACGGAGGACGTGTATGCGGGCATTGAGTTCAAGGAGGGTTCGACGGAGGCGAAGAAGCTGATCGACTTTTTGAACAACGAGATGCTGAAGGGCGGGAAGAAGAGGGTTCGCCAAGATTCGGGCGTGGGCATCAAGCCGATTTCGATTACGGGGACGAAGCGGCTGGTTCGGTACGCGATACGGCACGCGATTTCGACGGGGCGGAAATCGGTGACCCTGGTGCACAAGGGGAATATTCAGAAGTTCACCGAAGGCGCGTTTCGCGAGTGGGGCTATGAGGTCGCGGTCGAGGAATTTCGCGGCGATGTAGTTACAGAGCGTGAGAGCTGGATCCTTGGCAATGTAGAAGCGAATCCGGGGCTGACCGTGGAGCAGAATGCGGCGATGATTGAGCCTGGCCTGGAATTCGGGAACGAGGAATTTCGCCAGGGGCTCTATGCGGAGATCAAGGGAGTGCTCGATGGGATTGGCAAATCGCATGGCAATGGGCAGTGGAAGAAGAAGGTTCTGATTAACGACCGTATCGCCGATTCGATTTTCCAGCAGGTCATTATTCGGCCGGAGGAATACAGTATCCTCGCATGTCCAAATCTCAATGGCGATTACATTTCGGACGCCTGCGCGGCGCAGGTGGGCGG
>CAZSWI010000017.1:0-28433 GCA_964610635.1 uncultured Acidobacterium sp. | reverse complement strand
CCGACGGTCCTTCGCGGGGCGCAACGGGCAAGCAGTTTGAGCTGGCCGAATTCGCCGATTTCCAGTGCCCCCATTGCAAAGACGCGCAGGCGATCGCGGAGAAGCTGGTCCAGGATTTCCCCCAGGCACACTTTGTCTTTGAGAATTTCCCCCTGGTAAATATTCACCCCGAAGCCTACACGGCCGCGGCCTGGGGAGCATGCGTAGCGCAGCAAGGCGGCAGCGAAGCCTTCTTTAAGTATGCGGGTTCGGTGTTTGCCGCACAGAACGATCTGGCCGGCCAGGGCGCGGACCAGGTGCTGAGAAACGCCGCAACAGCTGCGGGCGCCGATCCGGACAAGATTGCAACCTGTGCCGATTCGACGGCGGGCAAGAACGCGGTGGATGCGTCGGTGCGGCTGGGCCAGCAGCTCAACGTCGACCAGACGCCGATGCTCTTCATTGACGGGCGCGCGGTTCCTATGATGGCGGTATCCTACGATCAGCTGAAGACCATCGTCGAGTATCAGTTCTCGCTCGACAAATAAGGGGTGACAAAGGGGGGAAGCCCGTGGCCATCGATTTCTCTCTGGACCCAGCCCATACCGCCGTGCTGAGCATGGATATGCAGGCCGGGATTGTAGCGATTTACGTGGGAGACCCGGCGGCGTTCACCGAACGAGCGGCGGAGGTGCTGCGGCGATCTCGCGAGCGCGGGATGACCATCATCCACGTGCAGGTCGGGTTCCGTCCGGGATTGCCGGAGATCGGCAAGCGCAATCGGCTTTTCGCGTCGATAAAGAATTCGGTCGAGCGCCAGCGGCTCTTTCAGGGAGAGGCGGGAAAGATTCACTCTGCCGTCGCGCCGGTGGGCGAGGATATCGTCATCGTCAAGCATCGCGTGAGCGCGTTTACGGGAACCGACCTCGAGATGATTCTGCGGGCCAAAGAGATCGACACGCTGGTCATGTTCGGCGTGGCGACCAGCGGTGTCGTTCTTTCGACGCTGCTCACAGCCGCTGACGACGATTATCGGATCATCGTGCTCAGAGACCTGTGCGCCGACCAGGACGACGAGGTGCATGCCGCGTTGCTGGATAAGTTCTTTCCGAAACGCGGGACGGTGGTCACCGCGGCGGAATTTCTGGACGCTTTGCCGGCGTGATCGTTGTTGGTGCCGGGCCGCTTCACTTTCCCCGTAAGAGCAACCGATCCACGGCGAGGTACCCCGGACCGTCCGCCAGAATCATCAACGCCAGCGCTAACAGGCTCAGGGGAAATTCATATCCCTGTGGGCCTGTGAGGCCGTGCCTCAAATCTACTTTCATAATGGCGACCGCCATCTCAATGGCTATGCCGAGGGCGGCAATCGGCGTGAGCAGACCGAGAATCAGCGCGATACCGCCGAAGAACTCAGTGAATGCGGCGACGTAGCCCAGCCAGTAGGGAAGTCCAAGGTGGGCGACGGTGTGCGCGAAGTTGTAGAGGGAACCACGGGGAATGACCTTGCCCCAGCCATGCGCGATCATGATGGCACCGAGGACAACACGGCCGACGAGGGCAGTGAAGGGTCGCATTCGCTCAAAATTTATCGACAAATCTCGATCCTCCACTCATTTTATTGAGTTTATCGGACGGCCAGAGCTTGCGCCGAGGGGCTATTTCGCCTCTTGCGAGCGTATCGGCGCCTGGCTGGATAGCGAGGGTGACGTTTCGGAGCGGAGTGGCATCTAATTGATAACGGAAAGGGTTAGTCACGTGAAAGAGATGGCCGACCAGCATTTTTCTCTTGATTTTCATAGAAAAAATACCTAGAATAGTAAGGTTTGTGACTTCACGGCGAGGTGTGCGGTCCCCCGGATTTTTGTAACGTCACTCATCAATCGTTGAGGGTAAATAATACATGGCAAAGCGTCGTGGTAATCCTAATTGGGGCAAGCCGGAGCCAATCGGTCCGGTAGTCCCCACCGTGACTTCCTTCGAGCAGGTGGTCAAGGAGTTTAAGCTCACCCCGGATCAGTATGTTCGTTCCACCCGTCTCCGCGAGTGGGCTCGCCGGAATCGGAACTCGAAGTACATTCCAGAATCGCTGCTGGAAGCGTGGGGCTTCGAGATCGAATCCACACTTTAGCTGGATCGGGTCAGTGAGTTGTACGGACGCCGCCTTCGGGCGGCGTCGCTGTTTCTGCGGGTGAGTCATCGGAGTGAGGGCCACAGAGGTTTCCCGCTGGCGCTTCCTGTAGCATGATGCGGTCGAACATTCCCGCCGTGACCAGCCGCCTTCCGCTTTCCAGCTTGCTTTCCTTCGCGCTCGTAGCCTTTACTATCGAGTTCGATAACGAGGCGGAACATCGTCTTCCGCACCGGACCACAAGGCATGGGTCTGGCACCGCGTCCGGGCCGTGGCTTATTTCCATGGCGATGTGGCTCAACTGCCTGCGCTTCGTTCCTGAGCAGGGAATCGTCGTGCGCGAGCTGGAACGCGCGGCCCGCACGAGGACCAACTGGGACGGCATGCGGCGATGGGGGTACGTCTATTTCGAACCCGACCCCGCAGATATCCGGCCCAAGCCGCCGCACTCCGCGCTCGTTGTCCGTGCGACGGCAAAGGGCCGCGTGGCTCAGGGGATATTAGAGCCGCTTGTTGAGGAGGTCGAGAATCGCTGGCGCGGTCGATTTGGCGGCTCGGCAATCGACGAGCTGCGGAGCGCGCTGGCGGCGGTAGCTAAACAATTCGATGTCTCGCTGCCCGACTGCCTTCCCATCCTGAAGTACGGATTGACCAACCACTCAGTCTCACTGGGAAAATCCGGGACTGGGGCTCCCGAGGCTGAGGACATCGCCGCACTGCCCTTGCCCTTTCTGTTGGCACGGGTCTTGCTCGCCTTCGCCCTGGAGTTCGAACGGGAGTCGAGCGTCTCCCTTGCCATCTATGCCGACCTGTTGCGGGTGGTCGACGAGAAGGGAAACGCAGTTAGCGAAATTCCCTCGCTGAGTGGGGTTTCAAAGGAGGCAATCGCCATGGCGCTCGGATTCCTGGCGAAGGCTGGCTATCTCAAGGTTGCGGCTCTGGAAGGGAAGCGAGGCAAGCGGGTGCTGCTCGATTCCCATGGTATGGAAGCCCGTGAGGCTTGTCGCCGGCTGCTGAGCAAGATTGAACGCCGCTGGGCCGAGCGCTATGGCGAAAAACCGCTACGGGAATTGTGGAGTTGCCTGGACCGCATCGCGGGTGACGGCACGCCGGAAGGATCGCCGCTGTTTGCCGGCCTGGCGCCTTATCCGGACAGCTGGCGGGCTAAGGTGCCCAAGCCGAAGACGCTGCCGCACTTTCCCGCGGTCCTGCACCGCGGCGGCTACCCGGATGGAAGCTGACGCGGGCATCGGCGAGGCTCGTGACTGGCTAAAAAATCTAGTAGACGTTCAGTTTATTCGCAACGTAGCGCGTGCCATCGAAGCTTGCACTTACGCTCACATGCGAGCCCTCATGAAGCTGGTGACTGCCGGGGAAGCGCGCAGGGTCGAAGGCGATGGTGTAACTCCGCTGATCGCGGGGATCGGTGAGTGCAATCGTGCCGGCATGCAAGTCCAGGAAGGTTACGTCCCCGCTGAAGTAGAAACCCGAACCCGGCGTGGCGAGAATGGAAATCTGGTCCGCGACGCCGCGTCCATTGTCAGACTCGAACCTGACCGCGATCAAAGCTCCTCGCATCAGGTCGGAAGTACCCGTTTGCGCCGAAGCAAAAGCCGGCTGGCCGAGGCGCGCGATAGTCGTTTGCGGCTCGACACGCAGCTGAATCGGCTCTCCTGAGAGCGTGTTGCGCACCGTCAATTCCCCGTTGCGCGGATCGAACGCCAGCACCTGACCCTGGCAATCGCCCTCGGGCGAATGCGAAAGCATATGTACGCTGACGGCAAATACATTGTCGCCATCGAGCAGCGTCTCCACCGACGCGTGCTCCTCAGGGCGCAGATCGCTGAGCGGCGTTTTCACCCCATCCCGGAAAAACTGGGTGCGCTCGTCGAAGAGAATCTTCATCGGACGGCCGCCGCCGTAGACCTTCAGCGTCAACTGATCGCGCACAGGATCGACATCGCGAATTACCCCGCCAATCACTGTGCTCTTTCCGCGCGGAACCGCTGGCAAAGGAGGCAGAAATCCGGGGACCGTATCCCCCCCCGCGCCAGGATCTGTGGCTGCGGTCGCGGAGGCCGAAGGCGCTGGCGAGGGAGGTGCCCCCGGACCGCTCTCCGGCAGGGAGTTCGCGGAAGCTACGGAAACCAGCACAAGAGCTGTCAGCAAAACCGGAATGGAATAGCGCCGCATTGCAGTTAATCTCCGCTGTCGAACTTTCGGCGGTGATTGGATGTAGGAGGAGGCGCAGCGGTTGGCCTGAGGGCGATTTTACGCGCGTTTTCGGCAACACATTTCGCGCATTCGCATCCCAATCGTAGGTTGCAGAAGACCAGCCAAAAGGCCCCGGTGGGCAGGGTGGACGAATGAATAGTATTTCCAGCGTTTTGAAGGGACTGGCTCCCTTAGCGATTATGGTTTGCTTTGGTGCTCCGGTTCCCCAGGCGCAAAACCTGAAGATCACCCTCCCCAAACGCAGCGAGCTCACGCCGGTGCAAAAGCTCAATCGCGACGGAGTCGACGCCGTCCGCCGGCAACAATACCAGAAAGCCGAAGCAGTTTTTTATAAAGCCTATCTCTACGATCCATCGGATCCTTTTACCCTGAACAATCTCGGCTACATCGCCGAGTTGCAGGGGCAGCTCGATCGGGCTCAGAGCTTCTACAAACTGGCTTCCGAACAGGGTACGGACGCCTTCATCGACGAAAGCAACGAGAAAGACCTGCAGGGCAAGCGGATGAGTTATGCCCTGAACAACCTGCAGGACCTACCTATGCGGGTAAACCGCATGAATTTCGATGCGATGTCGTTGCTGTCGCAAAACAGAGGAGCCGAAGCCGAAACCTTACTCCAGACAGCTCTGAAGCTCGATCCACACAACAGCTTCACGTTGAATAACCTCGGCGTGGCCGAGGAAGCAACGGGCGATTACGATCAGGCCTTGACCCATTACCAGGAGGCCAGCGCGTCCCGCTCCTCCGAGCCGGCAGTCGTGACCCCGACCGGCGCGTGGCGTGGCCGGCCCGTGAGCCAGATGGCTGCCGACAATGCCCAGCGGCTCGAAGCCCGCATGCAGGACCTCAACAGTAAGGACGCGCGCGCGGCGCTAATGGCTTCGCGCGGCGTGGCGGCGATCAATCGTAACGACTGGCGCACGGCACGCCAGGATTTCCTTCAGGCTTACTCGCTGAACCCCTACAGTGCGTTTTCGCTCAACAATGCCGGCTATGTTGCCGAACGCGACGGCGATATTGAGACGGCGAAGTTCTTCTACGCAAAGGCGCAACAGGCCAACGATGCTCATACACCGGTCGGGCTGGCCACGCAGCACGGAGCCGAGGGAAACGCGCTCGCCGTGGTCGCCTCAAAGAATGACGAGGAAACAGAGAGCAAGCTGGAACAGGAGCGCGAAGCCCGCCACCGGCAGACCGGTCCTATCGAGCTGCTGCATCGCGACGGCACGCCTGTCGTGCCCTCAAAGCCCGCAACCGCCCACCCCTCTTCGCAGGACAATTCAGCGCCTGACTCCACGAATACGGCGCCACAGCCGCAGTAGTGGCCGGAACAACACTTGAATCTTTGGGACTCAGCCAGCATGCCTAACTCCTCTGCCTATCCAGCGAAGATGTCAATGATTCTGCTTTCGCATTTGTTACTTGCGCCGACTGCAAGGCGAGGGCCCCGAGAGACCAGCCTGCTCGACTCGCAGTTTCCGACAATGAGTCGCGAGCAATTCGATGAGTTAGCGGCCCTCGCCAGCTCTAACCATGTAGTCGTGCGTGCGATGGAGCGCCTGCTCCCGATGTTGCGCGAGGCAGGGGATGAAGCGCGCGCGGAATGGGCGGATGCCGCGCTGGCTGCCGAACGAGCGCGCATTCACAATTCTCTGCCGTCCCTGCATGCGATTTGTGGAGCCTTCGAGGAAGAGGGAAGCGATGTGACGGTGATCAAGTCGCTCGATCACTGGCCCGACCTGGGAAGCGACCTCGACCTGTACACTAACGCGCAGTCGGGCAAAGTTATCGATCTTATGAAGCGGCGGTTCGGTGCGCAAATCGCTCCTCGCAGCTGGGGGGACCGCCTGGCGTGCAAGTGGAACTTCCTGATCCCGGGTCTTCGCGAGGCGGTTGAAATCCACGTGGGTCGCCTCGGGCAAACAGGAGAACAGGCCACCCTCGCTGCTTCGCTGGAGGCTCGTTCGCGCACGATTGAAGTCGAAGGGCAGAGTTTTCGCGTGCCCGCGATCTCCCACCGCCTGATGATCTCCACCTTGCAACGCATGTACCGGCATTTCTATTTCCGCCTGTGTGACGTCGTTGACAGTGGCGATCTTATGGAAAGTGGCGCGGTCGACTATGAGGACCTGCGGCGTTCGGCGCAGCAGGCGGGCATATGGGAAGGTGTCGCCACCTATTTGGTTATAGTCTCCGATTACGCTCAGGAGTATCGAGGCCTGGGTTATGATCTACCGGCGTGGGTGAGAACTGCAGCCCGGTTTGGCGGAGAACAGGTTTACTACGCCAAAGAATTCCTGCGAATTCCCATTCTGCCGCAGTCCGCGGGCCTATATCGCTCGCAACTGACCGGTCTGCTGCGCCGAAGGGAATTAGAGAGCAGTGCGCGCCTCGGCCTGTTGCCCTGGCTGGCAACGGCGGCTCTTGTCGGCCAGAAAGTGACAGGCAGCGACAAGGGAATCTGGTAAATCCAGAATCGCTCAATCAGGTCGCCCGGTTTTCCGACTTAGCTGTTTTTCACCCCTCCTTGCAAGTTGCCGTTGCTCCCAATGCCTCACGGACCCATGTCCGTCGGTGTGCAGGAGGACGAGGAGGTTACGGGACTCGGCGGCGAGGGCGGCGTTGACCATGGCATCTTCGTGAAGTCGAAGAACTCGAGGAGGTTGGGCTGGGCCGCGTCGCGGCTGGTCAAATTCGCCGAGCTGCCTATAAACCGATTCTCTACAAACTTAATGATCGCCGTGTGGTCCATCGGAGTGTGCGACACATAGTGGCGTCGGGAAAAGGGCGAGATGACGATATTGGGCAAGCGGAAGCCGAGCTGCGCAGCGAACCCCTGCTCTGCGGCCGCATCACCCGGGTGGGCCCCGGGATCAGTGGAGACAAGATCGCAGTGCAACGTGGGAGTTCCGCCCGCGGGAAGGCACGGATTGTATGTGTCGGCATTGACTGCGATCTGCGAGATGTCCGGAATGGTTCCCAGGGATGTGTCCGTATTGTCGTTGGAATGTCCCGGCACGGGCGGTACATGCTCATAGGGTCCGCCGCCTTCGTCGTAACTGAAGAAGAAAACGGTATCGTTCCACGACGTGCTCGACATCAGCGAATTGACGATGTTAGCGACTTGCGCCTGACCCAGAAGAATTGACTGTCCTGAGCCTGGGTGCTCGTCGTTATTTCCGTATCCTGCTTCGATAAAAGCAAAACTGGGCAATGTCTTGTTATTCAGGTCGGTAAAATAGTGCGACAGCGGCGCAATGTGGTTTGGATCGATGCAGAAGGAATTCGAGGAGTCTCCTACGACGCTGGAAGGCTGCGTAGTGCCCGTGCAAGGGGCCCCCGATGGGTTCTCATAGAGATACATATACGAGTAGCTCAGATTAGAGAAGTCCGTTGCGGGGTATTCGGCATTTGGTCCTCCAGTGCAGTCGTCCTCGTCGAGGCAAAATCCCTCCGTCACTGTGTAATAGATCTTCCACGAAACACTGGCCCGATCGAGCTCCTCGAAAATCGTGGGTATGTCAAGTTGTGTGTTCAGATGGTCGTCCCCTCCCGGATCTCTGACTAATCCCTGAGTTGTCCCGCCCGTGAAAGTAGCGATTCGGTTGGCGATGCTCTTGCTGGAAACGGGCGAAAACCAGCGATCCGACAGGGCGAATTGCGATGCCATGTAATAGTAGTAGTTGAGAAATCCCTGATCGTAATAGCCCATCGATCGCTGGCCGGTTGTGTCAGTGAATGCGCCCGCGCAGGATCCACCGCCGCTTTGGCAACTCTTGGCATAACCTTCAGCATTGTGGACGAAGCCATCCATCAGGATGGGGCGATTCGCCAGGAAGTTGTAGCGATTAACCTGGCCGTAGCTGGCCAGCCAGTCCGAAGTCTCGTCGTCGATGCAGGTTGTCTTGAACTTAAACAGTGGGAAGTTCTGGCCCTCATCATCCTGGTTGCTGATGGTGTTCAGCTTGTCGTCGATTCCGTCGACGTTATAGGTTTTGCCATCATCGCCTACGTTGTAGCCGTTCGCCTGCCGATAGGGATTGAGCATGCCAAAGTAGTTATCAAAAGTATGGTTCTCCTGGAGCATGAAGATGACATGGTCAATCGACTGGAGGCTGCCGGCCGGGACTACAGTTACGGTTGCTGTGGCCGATGCGGTGCCGCCGGTTCCGGTGGCGTTCGCGGTATAAGTGGTGGTGGCGGCTGGGCTGACAACGTCGGTACCTCCTGCGGCCTGCAGGTTATCGGAGCTCCCGTCCGTCCCAGTTACTGTCACCTGGGTTGCGTTTGTGGCGGTCACAGTCAAGGTCGACGAATTTCCCGCAGTGATGGACGTTGGATTAGCGGTGATCGTCACTGTCGGTGTTGGAGTCGTCGCACCTGTTACTGTCACTACCGCAGTCGCCGTTACGGAACCGCCAGCCCCGGTTGCGGTGGCTGTATAAGTTGTCGTGGCCGATGGGCTAACCGCCTGGGTACCGCCTACCGCCTGCATCGTGTACGTGCTGCCGTCCGTCCCGGTAACCTTCACCTGGGTCGCATTGGTGGCAGTCACGGTCAAGGTCGAGGAATTTCCCGCCGTAATGGACGTGGGGTTTGCGGTGATTGTCACGGTTGGTGTTGGGGTCGTCGCAGCCGTTACGGTCACCGTCGCAGTCGCGGTTGCAGTTCCGCCGGTTCCGGTTGCCGTGGCCGTATAAGTTGCAGTGGCCGACGGGGTGACCGCTTGCGTTCCGCCTCCGGCCTGCATCGTGTAGGTGCTGCCATCCGTTCCGGTAACTTTCACCTGGGTCGCATTGGTGGCAGCCACGGTCAGAGTCGAAGAAGCCCCGGCCGCGATCGAGGCAGGGCTGGCCGTGATGCTTACGGTGGGCACAACCGGGTTCCCGATTGTGGCACCGGTGGTCGTGCCGCAACCAGCCAGCGACATCACGGCGGGGAGCACAGTGCACAGGGCGAGTAAGGAGGCAAGGCAGCTCGGCAGGTGATCAATCGGTCGCCTTCTCATGGTATCGTTCCTCCTGGTCTCGTTAAGAACCACTGAGCGTCTGAATGCACTTCGGCGCTATAACTCAACACTCACTATTAAGGGTTGGGCCGGACGGGTACGGGTCGATGACGGACCCGTCTCTGGGAGCGCTCGGCTTTTTCGATGCACTCGAATGCACAAAGCCTATCGTTAGCTTTCTGCCATCTCCCGATTCGAAACTGTCAGGCAGCCCAACACCACTAAGCCCAATACGATTTCCATCGACTTCGAGGAGGCCCGGCGGGGAGGGCCCGACTGTTTGTACGGAATTGACCGGAGACTTAGAGCCACTCAGGGAAACATGGGGCTGCAGTCCGGTTTCGCCGCCATTAGCGATCGCCTTCTTACAACGTTGCAGATCAAACCAGCGGAGATAGTTTCGGACCACGCAGCTCATCGTCATGCGCACGCCGGCACTGTAGTTCTGTTCGGCCATGCGCCGCTGCAGTTCGGGAGACTGCAGAATGGTCGCCAGCTGGTCAGCCAGATGAACCGCATTGCCGATTTCGTAGAAGCTGACGGCCATGTCTTCGTCCACCGCCATCTCACGCAGGTCGGCGATCTCGGCGCAGACGATAGGCACTCCGTATTCGCAAGCCTGATGGGCCGGGCCGCTCGATCCTGTTGCGGAATCATAGGGCATCACCAGCACCGAGGTCGTTTGATACAGTTCGGGGATTGCTTCCTCGGGAACGTATCCGCGAAATTCAATGGGCAGGTGCGGAGGCTGAGCGGCGCGGATCGACTCCCAATAACCCGCCTTGGTGTGATGATTGGCTCCGGCGACGATCAACCTTGCATTAGGTACCTTCTCCAGGACAAGCGGAAATGCCTCCATCAAAGTCTCCAGGCGCTTGTAGGTCCCCCAATGACCGATCGCCAGGATACGCAGTTCCGGGTTCCCGCGCCTGGCAAAGTCCGGGGGAGTCGGCGTCGATGCAAATGTGCCATGAGTACCCAGCAGGACGTTTTGCGCGGCATACTTCGCAATCAAAGTGCGTTGGTAACCGGGAAGCAGCACCGATACGGAATCAGCTTTCAGCAACGCTCGAGTCGCTAAATCTGTGCCCATGCGGTACAGCCTCTCCAGGCGGACACCGGCGGCCACGAAATCCACGTGCTCGAGAACATGATGCAGGGTGACGTGGGTAAAAAAGCCGCAGGCGCGCACGAGTGCCGGCGCAGACAAGCCGGACATTGCAGCTACAGGGTTTTCCGGTGTCGCGAAACTGGAGAAGACGAGATTGAACCACACTACATCCGGCTTGATCCGGCGAATAGTGTTGATAAGACGCAGAGGCGTGGCCAAACTACCAAAGTTCCAGCAGCGGATGACGTTAAAGCCAGGTAACTCCTCCTGCGTCCGGCCGTTCAGCAAATGACCTTCCTGATTCGTCGCGAAATCGTATTCTGTCAGCTCGTCAGCGAGAATGGTTAACTCGACCCCCGGATGCCGTTGTAACTCCCGCGCAATATGGAACGCATACTCATTCAACTGGCGTCCGCTGGGAGGAAAAGTGGCAACAAGACAAATCTTCATCAAAGTCCCTTCAGAATAAGGTGATGCTCACATAAGGCCGAAACTGCTCACTATGCCCACCCGTAAAATTGAAAAAAGTCTCCTGTTGCACTCCCGCCGAAAAGCGGATTGGGTACTGCAGGACGACATCCCCCGTTTCGTCCCTGAATTCCCGGTGGAACGGCATTCCATAAGAAACAGACAAACTGCTCTGGACTGCGTCGTAAACGTGGAAGCCACGGTTATTGGAGTAAGCGCCCGACGCCTGGAAAGACCACTTGCGCGCAGGAATGAACTGCACGCTTCCAGCTGGACGCAAAGCCTGTGCTATTCCCGAACGGGTTCCGACAGTACGCCAGGCACGCAGATCTTCGGCGAGGGCCCTGACATCCAGGCGGCCGGTAAAGCGGCGATCCAGGCCTATATAGGAAGAGGTGAAGTAATCCTCAATCCTGGCCGGCGTGAAAGTCTGATCGTTCTGTCCCCATCCGGTAACCAGAGCTGTCTTGCCCCATGGCGCTCCAACGCGGAAGTTGACTGCGGCGGCAGTTGCGTCCGAATGGAGATTGCTCTCGGTGAAAGGTCCCGTTTCGCGCAGGACATAGCCGTCCATCGAAAGTACATTGAAGAATGAACTGGTCGAAACATAGGTGAACGCGCGAAACAGGTTCTGATCCAGCTCTACCGGAGACTCGGAGTCGCGGCGCACCGTAGCCTGAGCGCCACTATTAAAAGTGATCACATTGGAGCCGAGATGCACGGTGGGGTTGAAGCCAAAATTGAATGAATAGTCCGTGGTGTTGCGGCTTACAACGGAATTGGTGGCCGGCACAGAGATAACACCGCGCGCATTCCTGACTTCGAAGAAGCCGCTGGCCGTGGGCAGGTAGTTCAGGTGAAAATGGAAGGCGGCAGTACCCTGTGACTCGAGGGAAGAGCGCGGCGGAGGTAAGAGGGAAGTATCGGAAATCGGCACCGGAAAGGCCGCGTCGAGCTTGGAGTCGAGCACATAGACGGTGGTGTCTTCGAATATTGCGTCTACAGTTGCATCGGCGAGCGCGCTCAGCCGGGAATTGACCCTGTAGCCTTCGTCTCCCGCTGCCTGAAGCAGGTTCTGTTCAGCAGTCTGATCTTCACCTGCGGCATCGGAGGCCTGTGCGAAAGCTGTCAGCGCCTGGGTGCTTTGATGTTCCTGGCGGTAGACGTTGGCCCTGGCCAGCAAATACTGATAATCCGGCTCATCGTCCGGAGAACTCCGGACTGCGGAAAGCTCGCCCTCGGCTCGCGCCGTATCGCCCTGAGCCAGGTACGTGTTGGCCAATCCCACTCGCACAGCAGTATCGGATGCGCCTGCCGCCCCCGCACGTTGGAGGTAAGTCTCCGATAATTGGTAATCATGCATCTGGCGAAACAGGTCCGAAGCCTCGATCATCTGCTGGCCGGTCGGTGGAAGCGTAGTGCCTGCTTCGGCTTCCATGAGCGACAGGGCGATTTGGCGGCTCGCATCGTCCGAGTGATTTTCGTTGGCCATCAGCTGAGCAATGGCGAGCCGGACGGTCACGCGATCGCTGGCAGGCATGGTGAGCGCCCTGCGAAATCGCTCCATCGCCGCGTTCTGGTCGCCAAGGTGGCTCAGAGCCTCGCCGGTGAAAACGAATACGTCAGGAGCATCGGAACGGGCCTCGGTGGCTGAAGCCGGTTTGAGCATCGCATGCTGCTCCGCCAGTTGCACATAGCGCAGGGTCTGCTGGGTATTCTGCAACTGCGACCATGAGCGCGCGAGCCAGGCGTAAACCAGGTCATCTCCGGGCAGTTGCTTTTGCGCAATGTCCAGTTCGTCGACAGCATCGTGATAGCGGCGCTCCGCATAGAGCACGCCCGCGAGGGCCAGATGCAGTGAACCGTCATTGGGTGTGAATTTGAGCGCAGCGCGATATTCCTCGGCCGATTTGCCGAGCGCTCCCTGCATACCATAAGCTGTCGCGCGGATCAGATGGATCGGCTGCGAGTCGCCGAGGCCCTCTTCGGCAAGCTGGACCTGGCGGAGCGCCATCTGAGGTCGATGTAAATCCAGGCTTGTGTAGGCCAGGCCCAGATGCGCTTCCGCATTCTTTGGCTCCCGCTTCAGAGCGGATTCGAAATCCGCCGCTGCCTGGCCGGGCTGATGGAGGTCGTGGAGCACGTAGCCGCGATTTACATATGCGGTTACCACCTCGGGGTCCCTCCGCAACGTCTCGGTAAAATCGGCGCGGGCATCCTGTAACTGGCTATCGTGCTTGTGCACATAACCGGCCAGGAGGGGGATATCCGGTTCCTTTGGCAGGATCTGATCGTACTTCGAGGTCAGACTCAGTAGCTCGTCGTATTGGTTGAGGTGGAGAAGGTCGTATCCAAGGTAGACCACGACGTCTCTGTCATTGGGCAAAGCGCGCATGGCCTGGACCGCGACGTCGGCCGATTGGCGATAGTCGCCATGAAAGCTGAGGTATCTCTCCTTTTCGCGAAGAACCTGAGGTTCGTCCTGCATGTCGCTTGTTACGCGATGAAACCACACACCGGCGGCATCGAGCTTGTGGGCCTCGATTTCGGCGTTCATGCCGCCCGCCACGATGAGCGCATTGCCCGGAGCCAGGGCATAACCCTTGCTGTAGGCACTCTCCGCCCGGGTGTAGTCGCGGCGCGCGGTATACATGTCTCCGAGAGCAAGCCAGGGAATGTAGAGCTTCGGGTAAGCCTGTGCCAGACGCTGGAAGTATTTTTCCGCATCCTGGTCACGCCCCGCGGCCCGAGATGCGTATCCGAGCGAGGTCAGCGCGAAGCGGCTGTTCGGGTCGATCGCGAGAATCTTCTTATAGACGCCGATCGCTTCTTCGGTATGGCCGAGTTTCATCAGCACATCGCCATCCAGTTGCAGACTGTTGGGGTCGGTGGCATTGATCGCCAGCGCTTCGTCCATGTCGCTGTGAGCGCCGTTGAGGTCGCCGGCATTCATCCGGACGAGGGCGCGCAGGCGCAGATACTGCGCTCGATCAGGCCCATGCTCGTTAAGCGCGTCGATGGCAGCCCGCGCAGTGGCCAGCTGCTGGTGGGCAGCGTCCGGCTGGCGCAGGCTCTGGTAGAGCTCCATCAGATCCATGTGCAGCTGAATCGGATAGAGCGGACCTTCAGCGGGTTCCGCGGGCAGGTGCGCCAGAGCCGTGTTGAATTCCTGAACGGCATCCTGGTCCCGCTCCTCGATCCGGGCAATCTCCCCGCGGATCGCGTGCAATCGATATTGATTTGGATCGATTGCCGCGGCGCGTTCCAGGAACTTGCCGGCCTGTTCCAGGGAACCGACAGCGACCTGAGACTGAGCGGCTGCCAGCTGCAGGTCCATGTTCTTCGGCAGAGCATTCGCGACCTGGACGTAGAGTTTCGCGGCTGTCTCCTGCTTACCGTCGAGTTGGTAAGTGTAGGCGAGTTCGGCGAGGACATCTGGCCGGGGCGAGCGGATCGACTTCAGCGCGGCTATAGCATCGCCATAGTTGCCAGTCTCCCGGTAATAGCCAGCCATCGATCGCTGCACATCCGGATTATTGGGGGTGCGCGCCTTCGCCATATCAAGATAGCGTCGAGCGAGGTCCATTTGTTTCAGATGCTCATAAGAAATCGCGAGCAGCAGCTCCGCGCGTGCGCTCCCCTGCATGCGCTCCGCAGTGCCCAAAGTTTCGACGGCGCCCTGATAGTCTCCGGACCTCATCTGCAGGTCGCCCAGCAGCACAGCGTCGTCGTTCTGCCTCGGATCGGACGCCAATATTTTCGTCAGCAGATCCTGCGCTTCTTTGGTGCGGCCCATCACCGCATAGGTCTGCGCGAGACCGGAGAGCCCTTCAATGGATGAGGGACTGAGGCGAAGGCCGTGATTGTAAGCCTCGGCGGCCAGCCCAGGCTTCGAGTCCAGCCGTGCGGCATAGCCGAGCAGAAACCACAAGTGCGGATCATTAGGCGCGGCTTGCGCGGCACGTTGCGCGTAGGCCACCGCTTGTTCATGATCGCCGCGCTTGATGGCCGCCTCCGCGGCGCCGGCGAGGCGAGCATTTTGAATATTCGATCCCCAGCCCAGAGATTGCTCCTGGGACTGCGGCTGATCCGGTTGCGTTTGTGTTTTCGCCGATCCGTCCGATCCAACCTTGTACGTCTGGGGGAAGATGCTCAATGCAAAAGGCATGACCATCAAAAGAAGGATTGCAAATCGTAGGCAGCCAGGTCGAGCAATCAAAGTATCACCGAGGTATTGCACAGAATGACCCTTAGGATGCCCCGAGCCCCGGGAGCGTTGGCTTTTGGGAGGGGTTTCGCTGCTGTTTACCAGGCAACCGGGGGATGCGACTTCCGAATCCAATGGTCTTTCGCGAGGCATTTCTTTGCAGAAGCTCGAAGCGGTCGCTCCCCCAATTCGGCCCATCCCCTTGAGCCTCATCTTCATGGCGGTGTTCGCCGTTCATCTGCCGCTTCTTCTGATGGAAATGCCGCTGAAGTCCTACGACACCAACTTCCACATTTTTTTCGCGTCGCATTATCTGCACCACTGGTTCGATCCCTGGAACCCAAAGTGGTATGCGGGATTTTCACAGACAACCTATCCGCCACTGCCCCAGCAGTGGGTGGCGCTGGCGTCGCACGTTTTTGGCCTGGACATGGGCTATATGGCGGTGCAGTTGGCCGCTATTCTGCTTCTCGTGCTGGGCGTCTATCGCTTCGCTCTGCTGTGGGTGAATCCACGCGCGGCATCGTTAGCTGCTCTGGCGAGCGTGTTTCTCGGGTCGGAAAGCTTTCTCGTCTATTCGGCGGGCCAGCTGTCGACCACCTTCGCTGCGCCCCTTTACCTGAATGCGCTGCCGTACCTCTTTGAATGGGTCCGGGAAGGGAAGTGGCGTTCCTTCGTCAAGGGCGCAGTGCTGTTCACCGCAGCGGCGGCCGCTCACCACGCCACGCTGCTCTTCGGATCGATGTTTTTCGCCATTCCCGTCCTGGCGCTCGTCCTGATCGATCGCGAGGATGGCGAGCGGGTGTCGACTCCCAAGTTTCTGGTGCGCACTGTAGTCATGACCGTGGTTGTCGGAGCCGCCGTCGCCGTCGTCCTCCTGCCCTTCTGGATCGCGCTCATCCACTATCCCGTTACCCAGACACCTATCCCGCATCCCAGCCGCGCCAACTACATTCTGAGCCCGCAGTGGGGTCTCAATTATTTCGTTATCCCTTACGGCGCATTGATTCTGGCACTGCCTTTTATCTTCGTGCGTGGATCGGCTGTAACCCGTCTGCGTCCTTTGCTGCTGGGCTTCTGGGTTGCTTTCCTGGTCGGGCTTGGCGGAACCACTCCTGTGGGTCATCTGTTGCTGGGCCGCGCCTTTGACGTGCTGACCATGGAGCGTTTCAGCTACTGGGCTACATTGCTGGCGCTGCCCTTCGTTGGACTTCTCGCGGCTGAACTGATCGACCGCTATCGCTTCCGAGCCGTGGCTGGACTGACGATTGCCGCGACATTTACCTGCGCGCTCGCCGTGGCCTGGTCCACTTATCGACCAGCCGATGCCGAAGATTTCAAGGTAGATTCGGTTGCAGCGTGGCTCAACCGCGACGGCCACGATAACTACCGCTATGTGACCCTGGGATTTGGCAATAAGATTTCCCGCCTCGCCGTTCTTACAGACGCCAGCAGCGTCGATGGCGAATGGAATTCCGGACGTATGCTGCCGGAGCTAACGTCCCACGGTGGCGGCGCCCTCACAAGTTCAAAGTATTTCGGCAAGGAAGGTCTCGACGCGCTGCACGCCATTCTCGATCACGCGGATCGCTATGGTCTGAAGTGGGTCTTTGTCAGGGATCCATACTATGAGCCGCTGCTGTCGTTCGGCGGGTGGCGTCGCGTCGACGATCTTGAGGATCGCACGATCGTTGTATGGAGTAAGGACGGCGTGCCTCCCGCTGCGCCCGTAAACGCGCCCCAGATTCCTCCGCGCTGGCAGGGACTGATGTGGGGAACCTTGCCCTTCGGAAGCAGCGTGTTGGCGATTCTGGTCGTCCTGGTCCTTCCGGATAAGCAACGGCGCAAGCCTGCCGGGGTTGAACCGGCGGTGACCGAAGAAGACCTCATCCCAGGAAGGTTGGTCTCGTAATGGGCGGACGTCTGCTCGCAGTCTTTCTTTGCCTCGCTACCGTGGGGCTGGTGGTTATCGGCACTCTTTGGCCGGTTCCCGCTGCGGCGGCTTATGCGGGTGGCAACGGCGCCTTCACCGGTTCATCCTCGACCCCGGAAGAAGCAGTGAATAGTTTTGCCAATGACCTGAGCCATCTGGCGTGGCAGAAGGCCTATTCCACCCTCAGCAATAAAGGCGAATTTACCGAGCAGGACTTTGTCCGCGATATAACCGGCAGTTATCCCAGTCTGCGCACCTACGCGACGCTGGACAACTTTCAGGTGCGGCCGCTGCATGCTTCAGACAATGAGGCGCAGGTGGAGTTGCGGCTGCGCTGGTCAACCGTTGTTGGCACTTTTCTGGACACGCGCGCGCTGCAGGTAGTGAAAAGCGGCGATCGGTGGGCGCCGGTATGGCCCATCGTGAAAGAGCCGCACGTCCCGCCGGAGGTTATCCCAGTAACTTACCTGCGCTGGGATGTGATCTATCGCGGCCCCGCGGATGACTGGGGCGCCCAGGATGTCGAAGCGCCTCACGTCCGC
The DNA here is from genome assembly GCA_964610635.1 of uncultured Acidobacterium sp. GTDB lineage: Bacteria > Acidobacteriota > Terriglobia > Terriglobales > Acidobacteriaceae > Palsa-343. Next base: position 10,819 of record CAZSWI010000017.1, on the reverse strand, counting down.
ATCGTCGATATGCATCCGGTGGAGCGCGCCGCCGGGGTTGTCGTCCTTGGCGAGTTATTGAATGAAGACGTGGTGCCGGCTTACGTTTCGGTGAAGGCGACGCTGTTGGGGAAAAATGGATCGGCAATCGCCACCGGGGATAGTTTCGACAAGATTTCCCACCTGCTCCTGCCAAAGCAGGTTACGCCTTTCCTGATCACCTTTCCCAACGTGTCGCTCTCCCAGGTCGACAGTATCCACATGGATCCGACCTCGAGCCTTGTCGCCGCTTCGGCCGACCCGGTAATCGAAATTCAGAATCAGAAGCTGAGTCCTGCTCCGGACGCTTACTTTACCGGGAACCTGGTGAACCAGAGCGGCCAGAATGTTAGTATCGCCCACGTTCTTGGCACCTTCTATGACCAGTCAGGGCAATTGGTCTGGGTAGCCGATCAATACACTGACCGGGCGCTCTTGCCGCAAACCCCCGTTGCATTCTCCATCCCGGTTCCCGAAGACCTTGCAAGGAAAGTCAGCACGGAACGCGCGGTGGTCGCGACCTACAGTCCGGGCGGCTTCCAATGAGCCGTACCTTTTCGTTGCTGATTGGAATTGCGATCTCAGCGGCAGCCGTGCCGACTCTGGCTCAGAGCGGAAATCTCGAGGTGCCGAAAAGCGTTGTAGCCGGCAGCGCGTTTTCAATCGAGACACAGGGTAGCGGCCAGGGCGTTCTGTACATCGTGGGGCCAGGCCAGGTGCTGAAGCGCGATGTGCAACTCGGTCAGCCCATCGCCATCGCCGCGGGAGATCTGGACACTGCCGGTTCCTATCTCTTGGTTCTTACCGGGGGTTCGTCGACAGAAACGGGTGAGTTCGACGTTGCTCCAGCCACGAAGCCGGCGAGCCTGAGTTTTCTGGCGAAGCCGTCGCGGCTTCCCGTCGGACTCCAGAACGGAATCAGCGGCGCTGTCTACGTCTTCGACGCGTTTCAGAATCTGATCACCGCGCCCACACCTGTCTCTTTTCAGCTCTCGATTCCATCCGAATCGGTGCAGTCACGAACAGTAGAGAGCCACCTGGGCGCGGCGTGGACGGAGATGAATTCCGGGGCAAAAGACGGCAACGCCAGATTTGTCGCTCAGGCCGGAAGCATATCCGCCACGCGCGTCATCCAGCAGGTCCCCGGCGATCCCTGCGGGTTGAAGATGAACGCAAAGAAAGTGGGCGGAGAGATCGATCTCGAAACGGATCCATTGCGCGACTGCGGCGGCAACGCGGTCACTGACGGGACCATCGTCACCTTCACGGAATCGTGGAAAGGCGGTCAGACGACTGTCGACGTGCCTGTGAAACACGGGATCGCCGAGGCCGCAGTACCTGCTTACAGCGGCGCACGAATCTCCGTGGCGACCGGGGTGGTGATGGGGAACGAGATTCGCTGGGGAAGTCAATGATCCGGCCTCCGATTGTACGGGCGACCGTGCTGGTTGCCGTGCTTGCCGCTTGCAGCGCCTTTGGAGCGGATCAGGGCCCGGTTAATCAGGGCTCCGTAAAGGTTGAGCCGTCGGTGTTGCAGGGGCCGAGGCCGCTGGCAAAGCAAACCGAAACCGCGGTGGTGCGCGATTATCTCGAGGCATGGCAGAGTTTAAGCGCCGCTCTTGAGCAAAATCGCACAGAATTGCTGAGCCAGGATTTCGTGGGGACCGCCAGAGACAAATTCGCGCAAACCATTGAAGAACAAGCGAAACTTGGCATCCGCACCCGCTACCAGGAGCGCTCCCACGACATTCGGATCGTTTTTTATTCGCCTGATGGCTTATCTATCCAGTTGGTGGATAACATCGAATACCAGGTGCAACTTCTCGACCATGAGAAGACTCAAACCACACAAGTGATTCGTGCTCGCTACGTTGCAGTGCTTACGCCTGCCGAAGTTCGCTGGAGAGTTCGAGTACTCCAGACTGATTCACAATGATCGACCTGCCATGCAATCGAAGACCGTACGACCGCCATGCAGAAAAACTATAGGGAGGAAGTCAATGATCTCGGTCGTCGTACCAATCTTCAACGAGGAAGAGAATATCGCCCTCTTCCACGAAGCCGTTGCCGAGGCGTTGAAAGAAATCGGCGAGGACTGGGAGGTGGTCTACGTCAATGACGGATCAAAAGACTCCTCACTCCGGTTACTGCGCGGTTTACAAGCTGAGGATTGCCACGCTGTCGTGGTGGATCTGTCTCGGAACTGGGGTCACATGGGGGCTATCTCGGCGGGGCTGCAGACGGCACGCGGCGACGCTGTGGTGCTGATGGATGGCGATTTTCAGGATCCGCCTGAGGTGCTACCGGAGCTGATTCAAGCCTGGCACCAGGGAGCTCAGGTCGTCGTGGCTGTAAGAAGGAGCCGCCAGGAGCGACGGAAGCTCCTTGCCAGACTGTTTCCGCTCTTCTATCGCGTACTGGGCGCACTCTCCGATTTTCCAATTCCTCTGAACGCCGGCATCTTCGGCCTCATGGATCGGCAGGCGGTCGATTCCATCAACACCATGCGCGAAAATAATCGCTACCTTCCCGGTTTGAGAGCATGGGTGGGTTACGCTAATACGGTCGTCTACTACGATCGGCAGGATCGCGCTGCCGGCGACGGCAAGCTGACGTTCATCAGCCGCATCAAGTATGCGATGGACGCGATTACCAGCTTCAGCTACAAGCCCTTGCGGCTCTGCTTCGCGCTCTCGGGACTTTCCTGCTGCGCAGCCGCACTGCTGGTGCTTTCGAGCCTGTTATCGAGCAACGCGTTGAACTCCGTCGGCTTCGGTGTAGGTTCCGCGATATTTCTTGTCGGAGCCGCAGTGCTTCTTTGTCTTGGCGTCCTTGGTGAGTATCTGGGTCGCGTCTACGACGAAGTCCGTCAGAGACCTCTGTCGATCATCAACAAGGTCTACTACGCCTCGGATATGGCCGGCACTTTGGGTGACCAGTCTGCCTTCGAGGAGGAGCAGCCGGCGGCAAAGATACTCCGGATTGCTTAAAGGCCGTTCGAATCAGGGCTGCTCCTGCGATCCAGCCGGACAGGCGGGAATGCCCGGCTCGACAGCTGTGCCTTCTTCGTAGTCGTTCCAGGTTTCAATGAGTATGAAGGGCAAGGTATCGTCGGACGGATAGTACTGCCGCCAGTAATTCAGCGTGTCGGTAAATGTCTTACCGCAGCGCGCTGAGATGTGGCGGTTGAGGCTCCACGACGCCTTGGTGTCATTGAACTGGGCCCAGGCTCCGCCCACAGCAATCTTATCGGGATACTTCGTCTGCATGGTGCTGTAGAAGTCGGAAAGATAGTCATCTCCCCAGTTGCTGCCGTCCGACGCCCAACCCTTCTTCCCGGGCTGCACCCAGGCGTAGAAGCCGTCGAATGCATTGGCATAGGCGGCGGGCAGGTTTTCATAGATCAGCAGCGGCGCTGGTTCCCACTGATTCAGATCTGCCCGGACGCGATTCCAGTCCGTGTGCATCCCCTTGGGAAAAATGAAAATGACGGGCCGCCCCTCGTATTCGAGGTAGGCCTGCCTGCCCACGGAATCCGGCGACAGGTAAGTCTCGCGAAACATCCTGAAGTCGGAGAGCGCATCGTCCGTAGCTCCGTCTTCGCGGTCGGTTTCGTCGTACATCATTGCGATTTTGAATTTTTGCTCCGCTGCCGCAGTCCGCATCAGGGCGTAGGTCTGGTCGTTGAAGGGGTCGCGATCGCCATACCAGTCCACGACAAAGCCGGAAATACCCATGGCCTTTGCCTGCCGGATCTGCCTGCGAAGCTCGGCCGGATCGTGCGACGAATAGCCAACGGAAATGTGGTTGGGATGGCCGAACCACGGTTCGTACACGGCCAGAAGCTGCGGCGCGCTGCTGCCGTGCTTCGGTCTAAGCCGTATGACCTTCTGCGATGGCGATTGAGAACATCCGTGAGCGAGCAGAAGAAGGGCAAGAAGTGCAGTCGTTATACGAGCCATTACGGGAATAAATCTTGGACGCCGGCGCCCGGATCATGGTTGTCCGGCGCTGCGGCCGAGAACGCATGCGGCGTGCAGGCGGGGGCAGCCGCCATGGTGATTGTCGCATCCAATGCTCAGTTCAAAAACGCCTCTTGTGAGCGCGAGGCCGCCTCGATGAAATCGGACGATTTTCGCCGCTAACTGTACTGCGACGGAGTTTGCAGCTTTGGGGACAATCACGACAAAGCGATTGAGCACACTGCACGCCCGCATTTTGTCGGGAAGTTTCGTGCTGCTGCTGGGCTCGGGCCTCGCAACCGCAACCAACTTTGCTTACAACATGGCAGTTGCGCGGTTTCTTGGTCCCACGGGCTACGGTCATGCCACGGCCGTCTACACTCTTCTGATTCTGATCTCCGCCGCGACCCTCTCCTTTCAGATCGTCTCCGCCAAGGTGGTTGCCCAACAGGTTTCTCCGGAGGCCCAGTCCGCTGTCTATCGCGGATTTCACCACGCCGCGTGGGCATGCGGCATCGTCACTGCATTGGCGCTTCTTCTGTTTCAGAGGCAGATCGCCGCCTACCTCAATCTGCCCAGTCCCGTCCTCGTCGCGATCCTGGCGGCGGGAGTGGCGTTTTACGTTCCACTCGGTAGCCGGCGAGGTTACATCCAGGGAGTTTGCGGATTCCGCAGCCTTGCCACCAACCTGGTGCTGGAAGGAGTCGTTCGCCTTTTTGGCTCCCTGCTGCTCATTAAGCTCGGTCTTGGGGTTCGCGGGGTGGTCGCCGCCAACGCGGCAGCGGTTGCCGTTGCCTACTTTGCTGCTATACCCAAATCGGCGCCCCGCATAGCGAATCCTTTGCGGTTCGACTACGCATTGCGAGAGACTTTCCAGGCCCTGGTTTTCTTCTCCGGACAGGTCCTGATCAACAATTGCGACATCGTTCTGGTGAAGCACTTTTTTCTGCCGACAACGGCGGGACTCTATGCCGCGGTTGCTATGGTTGGCCGCGTGATCTTTGCCTTTTCTTCCGCGGTGGTGAACTCGATGTTTCCGTTGGTAGCCGGTACGCGCCAGGAAGAGAGAAGGGGACTGAAGGTCATCGCGATTTCTTCCTTCCTTGTACTGGTTATCGGCTCTGCTCTCGCTCTCGGCCTGCGTCTTGCCCCGGCAGGCATCTGGATAACCCTGTTTGGACGGGGCTTTTCCATTACCGGCGAATATGGCCTCCCATACCTGCTGGCCATGTACGCCATCACCACGGTCGTGTACTCACTCAGTGTGGTGATCATCACCTACGAAATGTCCTACAAAATCGCAAATACCAGCTGGATTCAGCTGGCTTTCAGCGGCGTCGTAATTGCCGGTATCTGCCGATTCCATTCGTCGTTACGAGAGGTTATCTGGGTTCAGCTGATTGCGATGATGGTGTTGCTCGTCGTTGTGGCTGTGCCCTTCATCCTGAACTCGCTGGCAGAATCGCGCCTGATGCAGCGCAAGGCCGGTACCGGCCCGATCAGGATTATTCGCCGCATCTCGGAAGACGAAGTAATTGCCGAGTTTCTCAGGAGCGACTTTCATAGCCCCGCTTTCCATGAATATCGTGACGCACTGGGTCACCTGGTCAACCATCCAAACTTCGACGATCCCGGCGAAAACGCAAAGAGGCGCGCTCTCCTTTTCATCCGCCACCTGGCGCTGTGGAAGGAGCTTCCGAAAGATACCGAATGGTATGAGGTGGAGTTGCGCCCAGCGGAATTCCGGCAGATCAGGGTGTTTCCCCGAGCACAATGGCGCAAGCTCGCAAAGGGTGATTTTTCGGCTCCCACCGTCGTCGAGCGCCTGCGCAGCCCTCAGAGCCTTGCCCATCCGGACTTCCAGTCGAAGATCGAAGCGATTCGCGAACGGCTGGGGCAGCAGGACGCGGAGTTGGGAGCAGTCGTTCTGATCGGCACCAGCGACACGGAACCGGTAACGGTCCTCGACGGCAACCATCGCCTGGCCGCAGCCATGCTGGCGTCTCCGAACGGAGTCGAGAAGCTCCGCTTCCTATGCGGACTATCGCCACGGATGACGGAGTGTTGCTGGTACAAAACCAATCTCGTCACTCTGCTGCGCTACGGAAAGAATATCGTAGGTCACATTGTGCGGAATCCCGAAGCTGAACTCGCGCGCTTATTGCAGACTACCGGTTAAGTGTGGTTCGTTCTGAAACAGACGGATAAAGAGGAGGAGTCAGGAGATATGACATCTGGATTACATGCCGTCGCAGTCAGGCAATTCCCGGACGAGCTAAGCATGAAGCAGAAGTTCACCTTCCTTCACGAAATCAGCAGCGTCATGAGCGTAAATCGTCCGCGGCTGGTCATCGACTGCTCCACTCTCGGTGAATGCAACACCCCCTCCGCCATTCATCTCCTCCTGCATTGTCTCGAGGAGGCTATGAAGCGCAATGGAGACGTCAAGCTGGCTGCGGTTCCGCCAGCGGCAGCCGTGGTTCTGGTAAGCACGGGAGTAGCAAGGCTGTTTGAGACTTTCGACACGACCGCTGAGGCAGTTAAAAGCTTTCATCAGCTTCCCCGGAATATGCCGGTGGCAGTTCGCGAACCACATCGAGAATCAAAGGAAGCTGCGTGATGGTTTGCTTCCGGCATTTGAATTTAGCCGGATTGGTACGGAGGTAAGACATGAGGATTGCAGCACGGTGGTTTCATCGGCTGGTCGCGAGTTTCCTGATGTATGTGCTCGCCACGCCCTTTGGCGTAGCGGCGACAACGCCGCAACAGCAAGCTCAGCCAGCTCCGCAAACGGCTGCAACTGAGCCTCTGCCGCAGACGGCCAGCCCTGCGGCACATGAGCAGGCCGCGGACGCCGGCCCATCGAACCTGCTGCCGGACAGCCCAAACCCTGCAGCCTCTCCGGCAGCCCCGCAAACCAGCGCGGCGAGCCAGCAACCCACTTCTTCACAAACAGCTCCGCAACAACAGAACGGCCCGTCGCAACCGATGGGCACCGCGGCCGCGCCTTACCAACCCGGTACCGGAGTTGCCGCTTCCCGGCCTTCCGGGGCTGCTATCGCTCCGGCCCGTCAAAAACGAACGCGATCCTTCGTCATTAAGGTTGGGCTGCTGATCGCGGCGGGCGCCGCCGTCGGAACTGTCGTGGCGCTGTCAAGCGCAAGCCCCAGCCGCGCATCGAACCAATGAATGAGTCTCGCCGATCGATTCCCAGGAGGGCCCCCGCAATGCCGTCACGAATGAAATCGCAGCGTCCCAGGTTGCTAAGCTTTTCTGGTATCGATGGCGCCGGAAAGAGCACCCAGATCGATCTTCTGTGCGCTCGATTGCGGGGAGCCGGTCTGCGTGTTCGCGTGATTACATTCTGGGACGACGTAGCGTGCTTCACGGGATTGCGTGAGACGACCGGCCACACTCTGTTCAAGGGCGACAAGGGTGTGGGAACGCCCGAGGCTCCGATCAACCGGCGAGACAAAAACGTCAGATCAAGGTTCATGACGGTTGTGAGGTTATGCCTCTATCTCGCTGATGCGGTGTCGCTTCGCCGCACGGTTGGCAGGGAACTGGCCTCCGATACAGACTTCGTGATCTGCGATCGATATGCCTACGACGAACTGGTCAATCTCACGCTGCACAACTGGTTGATCCGCGCTTACGTGCGCCTGGTCATGAAGCTGGTTCCGCGGCCGGACATCAGCTATTTGCTCGATGCGGACCCCATCCACGCGCGAGCCCGCAAGCCTGAATACCCGCTCGATTTTCTCTACAACTGCCGCGAGTCCTATCTAATGCTCAGCGAAGTGGCAGGAGGGATCACGATCATTGCTCCACTGCCGGTCCCGGATGTGGGGCGCGAGATCGTGGAGCGCCTGTGCCTCCCGGAGCTACAGAGTACCGAAACCCAGGCCCTTGTTGGCCGGGATGTTTTGGGCATTTCCGCCTGACGGAAGTGACCGGCGAGACGCGTGTCGCACCAGAGGGCAACTGTAATGAGCCCATATGGTTCCTGCGGTACGAAGGTTCTCAACCGATAGTACCCAGCCTGAGATCAAAAAAGTAACGGGTCCTTGCGCGCGCTGCCTGGAAATGGCACCATTTACGTTCAACCGCTGAATTCCGCTTTGGAATCCGGCTGGCGTGTTAAATTGCAAGGCGAATTTTTTGGAATCTTAGCCGCGCCTTTTCGGGTAGGCCTTGTTCGCATTTTTGCTTTGGAGACTCGACTGATGACATCAATCACAATGTATGAGAGACGCGAGCCAGATGGCGCGCCCATTCCTGTCTCAACCAAACTCACGCTTGTCGATGTATTCACGAGGAAGCCCTCGGCATGCGAGCGCTCGTATCCCAACCAGACCCTCGCCGAACGGGTTTACCTGTTTCTTGAGCGCCGTAGCGCGTAGTAAGAAGAGTCAACCTGGGCGCGGGACCTCGTCCATCATGAAAAGACCCAGTCAAGTTGGCTTGGCGGGTTACGTCTGATAACAGATATTCTGTTTACCTGACGTCGCGGCCTGCGCTAAGGCTCCTTTTCCCCCCACGCGCCACTGGCCGCCTGCACCGATAATGCGATCCGGTTCCCCACGCCGGCTTTCCGCATCAGCCGGGCCACATAGGACTTCACCGTTTGTTCCCGAATGCTGAGCGCCTTAGCAATCTCCCGATTCGACCGCGCCAGAACCAGCTGCTGCAGAACTTCCTCCTCGCGCTCGGTAAAGCGCGGGTTCTTCTGGCGCCTGCGTGCCGCCGCGCCGTCAAGGGTCCGGTCCACGAACGTCGACAGAACGCGTCTTGGAACCCACATCGATCCATCCAGTACGGCGCAGGCAGCCTGCAGCACCTGGATCGGATTAGCGGTCTCCTCCAGCCAGCCCTTGGCTCCAGCATTGACCGCGTCTATGATTCTCTCTGGCTCGGAGCCGCAGCCGACCACAAGAATCTTGAGATTTTGATTCCGTGACCGCAGCCTCGCCAGCAGCGCCAGGGAGAACGTCTGATCTCGCAAAACGACGACCGCCAGATTGAGGGTTTTCTCCCTGAAGGCCATGGTCCAGTCTGTTGCCACAATCCTGAAATTGGGCTGAGAGGCGAAAATCTCCCGCAATCCGGCGATCCGAATCGGTTCGAAATCGAGCAATCCTACCCGGAGCGGTCCGGGGAGATGAGAGATGGTATCCATAAGGCTCTTACGACTTCGGCAGAGCAATTCCCTGTATTCATCCGGTACTGGCCCTTCCGATCGGCGCAGATAATCTCAGGTGGCTTCGTCCGAACGGATCAGGAAATGTGGCGCAAGAATGATCTGGTACCGCGTGTACGTTGATTTTCACATGCAAATGTCCGCACGTCACGCAAAACTTCGACCCAAGGGTCAAGGCGTGACCCCGGAGTGGCGTGGACGCCGAATCTTACGGCAGGTCAACGCATTGACAATGCAGGAAAACGTTTCTACGATCAGCTTTGAAGCGGATCGTTCGCCTGATCGGAGAATACCTTGATAAAACAGGACATCATTCACCAGGTGATTGAGCGTACCGGCCTCCAGCGCAACAAGGCGGAGGCTGCCGTCGATACCGTTTTCGAGAGCCTCAAGCGAGCCCTCGCCGAGGGCCAGCGCATCGAGTTGCGCGGCTTCGGGGTTTTCAATGTTCGCCCGCGCAAAACCGGCATCGGCCGAAATCCCCGTACCGGCGCGGAAGTCAGCATCGCTCCCGGCAAAGCGGTTCGTTTCAAACCAGGGAAAGAACTCCACCTCATCGATCAATAAGGTTCTACCCCAATTAACGTTCTGTCGTTGGAGGCCTCCGCCGGTAGACTGTTCCCGTCCGGTGTTTTCCCTGCGTCGGCCTCTCCATTGCGTCCATCGATCTCATGGCCCACCGGGAAGCTCGTCCGCTACGCTGTCCCCCCAGGCTCATCGCTGGTAGCACCTTACGACAGCTACGAGGGCTCGCTTACGAATCCATCGACAACTATCTCGCCGGCGGGCTCCCCGCGTCATGAGCGGTGGTTCGCCACCGGACCGGCGATCGTCGCGGCCATCGCGATCCTCAAGCTCGTACTGCAACTCAGTGCCGCGCCGCATTACGGCATCTTTCGCGATGAGATGTACTACCTGGCCTGTGGGCAGCACCTCGGCTGGGGCTACGTCGACCATCCGCCGGGTATGCCGTTCATCGCCTGGCTGGTCAGCCATACCCTCGGCACTTCGCTCATCGCGCTGCGGCTCCTGCCGGCTCTGGCCGGAGCGGCGCTCGTTTGGTTGACAGGCACGATGGCACGCATGATGGGCGGCGGCCGCGTGGCGCAAGCCATCGCCGCCATGGCCGTCCTGACCGCGCCCATCTACATGCTGATGCAGCACTGGTTTACCATGAACGCCTTCGAGCCGCTCCTGTGGATGATCTGCGCGTGGTGTGTCCTGCGCTATATCGAAACCGCGGAACCGCGCTGGTGGCTCTGGATCGGGATTCTCGTCGGCCTCGGCCTTGAAATGAAGTACTCGATGGCGTTGTTCGCTGTGGGATTGATCCTCGGACTCGCGCTCACGCCGCATCGCCGGGTTCTCGCCTCGATATGGTTCTGGCTTGGCTGTCTTGCTGCGTTCCTGATCTTTCTGCCGCACCTCGTCTGGCTGGTGCATCATCACTTCCCTTTTCTTGAATACGAGCACAACGTCCGCATGACCTCGCGTGACGTACGCCGTGGTCCTGTCGCGTTTCTCATCGACCAGGCCAACATTCTCAATCCTGTCTCGGCGCTCTTATGGGTCGGCGGCTTAGCCTGGCTGTTTACACGCGCGGGTACTCGCTACCGCATCCTGGCCTGGACATTCCTGG
>CAZSWI010000016.1:0-28477 GCA_964610635.1 uncultured Acidobacterium sp. | reverse complement strand
CGCCCGGCGACCGCGTCCTCGTCCTCTCCGCCGGAAAATTCGGCGAGCGCTGGGAATCCCTCGCCAAAGCCTTCGGCTGCCAGGTCGACCTCGTCAGCGCCCCTTATGGCGACACCATTTCTCTCGATGAAGTGAAGAAAGCCCTGCGCTCCGACACGCGCGCCGTCTTCATCCAGGCCACCGAGTCCTCGACCGGTGTCCGTCACGACGTGAAGGCCATCGGCGCCCTCCTCAAAAGCTCCGCGAGCGATGCCCTCTTCATCGTCGACGGCATCACCGGCCTCGGCACCACCCACCTCGATGTGGATGCCTGGGGCATCGATGTCATCATCGGCGGCTCGCAAAAGGCCGTCATGATCCCCCCCGGTCTCTCCTATCTCAGCCTCAGCGACCGCGCCTGGAAGGCCGCCGAAACCTCGAAGAACCCGCGTTACTATTTCGATCTCCGCAAAGAACGCAAGAACGCGCTGAAGGGCGAGTCTTCCTACACCCCAGCCGTAGCTCTTATCGCCGCGCTCGGCGCCGCTCTGGACTACATCGCCGCCCAGGCCCCGGGCTCTCAGACAGGGGGCGATCTGGCCGCCGGCCGCGATGCCCTCATCGACAATGCGGAAACCTGTGCCGCTATGACTCGCGCCGCCGTCACAGCGCTCGGCCTCTCGCTCTTTGCTCCTACAGCCCCCTCAGCCGCGGCCACCGCGGTCCTCGCGCCCGAGGGCGTCGATTCCGGAGTCATCGTCAAAGAGCTGAAGCGCCGTTTTGCTGCCATCGTCACCAACGGCCAGGGCGAGATGAAGGGGAAAATCTTCCGCATCGCCCACATCGGCCTCTTCGATTACATGGACACCATCGCCATCATCGCTGCGCTCGAACAGGTCGCTGCCACTTCGCTCAACCTGCCCGGATTTGCCTTTGGCAAGGCTCTCGCGGCCGCCCAGCAGGTCTACGCTGAGCTGCCTGCAGAAGCCGCCAAAGTCAAAGCAGTTCCGGAAATGGTTCCTGCCTGAGCCTGCAACGCAGCCCGAGCCTTGCAGCCACCACGAAAGGTGAAAATGAAAGTAGTCCTTGCGGAAAAAGTCTCTCCGGCGACCCTCGCCGTCTTCCAGGCCGAATCCGGTTGGCAAGTCCTCACCCACGATCAGGTGAAGAACCTTCCCGAAGCCGTAGCCGATGCCGACGCCCTCGTCGTGCGCTCGGCCGTGCAGGTCGATGACGCCTTGATGGCCGCTGCCCCCAAACTCCGCGTCATAGGCCGCGCCGGTGTCGGTGTCGACAACATCGACGCGGAAGCTGCCACACGGCGAGGCATCGTCGTCATGAACACACCCGGCGCCAACGCCATCGCCGTCGCGGAGCTGGCCCTCGGCCTCATGATCGCTCTAGCCCGCCAGATTCCCCGCGCCGACTCCACCATGCACGCCGGCAAATGGGAGAAAAAATCACTTCAGGGCTCCGAACTGCGCGGCAAAAAGCTCGGCATCCTTGGTCTCGGCCGCATCGGCCTTGAAGTCGCCCGTCGCGCCCGCAACTTCGGCATGGAGCTCTTCGGTCACGACCCTTTCGTCTCCGCCTCCATTGCCCGCGAAAACGCCATCCGCCTCGTCTCCGCCGAAGAGCTCTTCACCCTTTCCGATTACCTCACCCTCCACGTCGGCCTCACGCCCCAGACCGAAGGCATCATCAACGCTGCCTCGCTTGCCACCATGAAAAAAGGCGTCCGCATCGTCAATTGCGCGCGCGGTGAGCTGGTCGTCGAAGCCGACCTCGCCGAAGCCCTCAAGAGCGGCCACGTTGCCGGAGCAGCCCTCGACGTCTTCCATGAGGAGCCGCCCAAAAACTCCCCCTTCGCCGCGCTCGACAACGTGATCCTCACCCCTCACATTGCCGGTTCCACCGGCGAAGCCCAGGAAGCCGTCGGCATTCAGATTGCGCTCCAGGTCCGCGAATATCTCAAGTCCGGCGTAGCGCAGAACGCCGTGAACCTCCCGTCGCTCAGCCACGAAGAGTATGAAGAACTCGCTCCCTGGATGACTCTGGCCGAGCGCCTCGGCACCTTCCTCGCGCAGGTTCCCCGCGGCTCGATCGACAGCATCCAGATCACCTACCACGGCAGGCTCGCCGAAACGAAAACCGAGCTCATCCGCAACTGCGCCATCGCCGGGGTGCTCGGTCACCTCGAACAGGTCAACCGCATCAACGCCGCCTCCGTCGCCGCCGAGCGCGGCATCCGCCTTCATGAAGAGAAGAAGGAAGAGCCCGCGGGCGCAGCCGGCAGCGTCCTTCAGCTATCGCTGCACACCAGCGAAACCAGCATCACCGCCAGTGGCGCCATCCTGCACGGCGACTCGCCGCGCCTCCTCCACCTCGACGGCATCGACATCGAAGCCCCACTCCAGGGCACGTTGCTCACCATCCGCAACCGCGACGTCCCCGGCGTCATCGGCCGCGTCGGCACCATCCTCGGCGAACACAACGTCAACATTGCCAACTTCGCCTTAGGCCGCTCCAACGGACACGACGCCACCCCAGCCTCCGCCATCGCCGTCGTGCAAGTCGACGGAGAAGTCACCGACGCCGTCCTCCGCGAACTAAGAGCCGTCCCCGCCATCACCGGCGTGCGGCTCGTAACGTTGTAGAGCAGACCGGAAGTGTCGATCATAGATTGAAGCAAGCCGCACGCTCCGGTTTCCTGCACCCTGCACCCTGTACCCTGTACCCTGCACCCTGTACCCTGTACCCTGTACCCTGCACCCTGTACCCTGCACCCTGCACCCTGCACCCTGTACCCTGTACCCTGCACCCTGCACCCTGCACCCTGCCTCTTAATGCTTCAACCACCCAACCATCCCGGCCTCAAAGCTCCGCCGATCCAGCCGCGGCAACTCCCGCGCCACCCGATGCGGAAACAGCGCATAATGCCGCGCCGCGATTAGTAACTCCGGCACGCACCATACATCCTCCTCCGAAGTCATCCACCCCTGGCCATCGAGCCGCGCAAGGCTCACCGCCCGCGAGTAACTGCGCAGCGTCCGTTCTCCGCGCAGATTGTAGTAGTGCTCAAAGTAGCTCATCGCCAGCTCCCGCAGCGTGCGGTACACCGGCGCGCGAAACCGCAGCCCGGCGAAGTTTGACTTCGCAATCCCTCCCCACAAGCCTCGCTCCCGATAGAGCGCCACTACGTGATCGTCATCGCGCACGCCCTCAAGATCCATCAACAAAGCCGGCCGCCCCTGCACGCGCAACGCCGCCGCGGCCACCAGCGCCCCCTCCATACAATGCCCTTTGCGCTCTCGCAGCACCCGCTGCGGAGACCACGCCGTATTCGCATACTGATAGGTCAGCTCATCGACAAATTTCTGGATCCGCGCAGGCGTCTTCAACCCGCGCAGCGTACGCACGTCCCCGGACGACATGCCCAGGCTCAGAGCGAGGTCCGGCCCACTTCCCCGGCCCATCCGCCGCCCCCCGCTCATCGACGCACCCTTGCCCTTCAAAGACAACGTCGCAACTCCTCCGAGGAATTTGCGCCGATTATACCGAGTGCATTCGAGCGACCTACGCACTGCCGCCTACTTCCGCATCGACGCTTTGAAAGGGCCCGACTTCAGTCGGTCCGTAACCCGTCAGAATTGAATCCGGCTTCAGCCGCTGAGGGACGGGTTTGCCCTTCCGTCCTCTGTGCCCCTGTGTCCTCTGTGGTGAATGAACCGTTAAAATGGAACAAGCATCGAAACCCCAGAGGAACCAGTGCCCCTTTACGAATACCGCTGCAAAAATTGCAGCCATCAGTTTGAGAAAATCCAGAGCTTCAGCGCCCCGGACGAGAAAGAATGCCCCGTCTGCCACGGCCCGGTCGAGCGCCTGATCTCGGCCTCCGCCGCCCACTTCAAAGGCTCCGGCTGGTACGCCACCGACTACGCTTCGAAATCGAAGCGGTCCGACATGAAAGCCTCCGCCGACGGCGAAAGCAAATCGTCCGACGGCAAATCCGGGGACAGCAAGGCCGGCGACACAAAATCCGCCGAAAAACCCGCGTCGACTTCCTCTGACTCCGGCAGCACCTCATCGAGCACCACTTCATCGCCCGCTAAAAGCGACTAGAGCACCTTGAGGAAGCCGCTTTAAAAGCGGTTCGTCCTCGCAGCTTGTGGAGAATCTCGGTTCGTTGAAAGGGTTCGGCTTCAGCCGTACCGTAAAGCCTGCGAAATGAGTTGGGCTTTAGCCCCTGAGGGATGCTCCGCTGCCGTTCCCTAAACTCTAAACTCTGACTGCTGCTCTTCCAGCTGCACGGACAGCTCTTCCCACTCGCTGTTCAGCGATGCCTGCAGCTCACGCAGCGCGCTCAGTTCCGCGGACAGCCGTTGCGTCTCATCCTGGCTGATGTAGACCGCCATCGCCTGCTCCGCCTCCGCTACCGAATTCTCCACCCGTGGAATCTCCGCCTCCACCACTGCCAGGCGCTCCTGCATCTGCCGCAGCTTGATCGGATTCACCCGCCGCGCCGCCTTCTCCGCCACATCTGTAACCGCAACCGGTACAATCTCGACGACCGGTTCCTCGGCTGCAGTCGTCGCAGCGGCAAGTGCCTGCGCGCCGCCTTCCTTCCGCCACACAAAGTCCTCGTAATTGCCCGGATAAACGTGAACCTGTGACCCCCGCGACGGATCCTCGACGTTCCGCTCCACTTCGAATACCTTCTGCCCCAGCCCATCGATAAAGTATCGATCATGCGACACAAAGATCACCGTGCCGTTAAACTTTCCAATCGCCTCCAGCAGCACATCCTTCGCCCGCAAATCGAGGTGATTCGTCGGCTCGTCCAGCAGTAAGAAGTTCGCCGGACTCACCAGAATCCGCGCCAGTGCATAGCGATTCCGCTCGCCGCCACTCAGCACCCCCAGCGTCTTAAACACGTCATCGCCCGAAAACAGAAAGCACCCCAGCAAACTTCGCAGGTCTTTCTCCGCAACCTTCGGCGCCGTTCTGCCGATATCGTCCAGCATCCGCGCCGCCGGATCGAGCACCTTGTACTGATCCTGCGCGAAGTACTCCGCAACCACGTTGTGCCCCAGCTTCAGCGTTCCCTTCGTCGGCGTCTCCTGCCCCGACAGCAAACGGATCAGCGTCGACTTGCCCGCGCCATTTACCCCCACCAGCGCAATCCGATCCCCGCGCTCAATCGTAAAATTCACATCCTCGAGAACACGCTTCTCCCCATACTGCATCGAGAGTCCCGCAACCTCGACCACTGTCCTGCCAGACGGCGGTGGCTGTGGAAATGAAAAATGCGGCACCGGCTCTTCCAGAGGTATCTCGATCCGCTCAATCTTCTCCAGTTCCTTAATCCGGCTCTGCACCTGCTTCGCCTTCGTCGCCTGATACCGGAACCGGCTGATAAAGACTTCCAGATGCTCGATGCGCTCCCGCTGATTCTTGTACGCGGCCTCCAGTTGCGCCCGCCGCTCCGCCTTCTGCGTCAGGTACTTCTCATAGTTACCGTGATAAACGTGCAGCGCCTTATTCCAGATTTCGATAATCTTGTTGACCGTCACATCCAGAAAATAACGATCGTGCGAAATCAGGATGTACCCGTTGGGCCACGCCACCAGATAGTTCTCGAGCCAGTTCCTCGTCTCCAGATCCAGATGATTGGTCGGCTCGTCCAGCAGCAGCAAATCCGGCTTCTGCAGCAGCAGCTTCGCCAGCGCAACCCGCATCTGCCAGCCACCGGAAAATTCCTCCGTCCGCCGCGTCCAGTCTTCCTTCGCGAATCCCAGCCCTGCCAGCACCCCGCCCACCTGCGCGTCCAGCGCGTAAACATCGTGATGACGCAGCCGGCCCTCCACCTCGGAAAACCGGTCCGCCACCGTCGCATACTCGTTGCTCTCCGGATCCAGCTCCGACAGCGCGTGCGCCAGCGTCTCGAATTCGCGCTCCATCGCCCGCAGCTCGTCAAAGACGCTCAGGCATTCGTCGAAAACCGTTCTCCCCGCCAGCGCCAGGCCATCCTGCGGCAGGTACCCGATCGTCATCCCCTTCATCCGCTGCACGCTGCCGTAATCGAGCGAGTCCATCCCGCCCAGCACCTTCATCAGCGTTGACTTGCCCGCGCCGTTCGCCCCCACCAGGGCGGTCTTCTCCGTGGGAGTAATCAGCCAGTCCGCATTTTCAAAAAGAAGTCGCGGTCCGAATCGCTTCCCCGCCCCCGAGAGCTGCAGCATAGCTACATTTTATCGGAGCAAATCCCCTCGCCCTGCCATAAGCCGCGATGGTACGGTTCCCTCAGTTATCCGTTGTTTGCAGTCTGAATGGTCTTGAACTCGCACTGAATGGTGCGAGCCAGCCCCTCGCTCAGGGAATAAGGCGGCACAAATCCCGTCTCTCGCACACGCTCGGCGCGAAATTGCGTGCTCTCGCAGAATTTGCGCACCCGAATTGCGCTGATCGGAAACTTCCTCCCTGACACTCGAGCCACCACATCGAGCACATGGCCGCCCGCCATCGCCAACGCTTTCGGAATGCGCGGCATTTTGCCGCCCTTGCCCAGACACTGCCTTATGTGCTCAACCAGGGTCCTGGTATCCATGTCGGGTCCGTCTACGTAGTTATAAATGTGAATACCCGGCCCCATTGTAAGAACGTGAGCCACAAATGCAGCTACGTTACCCACATACGCCATCGACTTAACATTTTTTCCCGCGCCTACCATTAGAAACTTGCCCGTAGCGATCTGGTGCAGCAGGTTATAAACGTTTCCCCGATTCCCCTCGCCGAAAACGACCGTGGGGCGAACAATCGCCAGTGTGCGCGCCCCATCGGCGGCGGCCCATGCGCGATACACGCCTTCAGCCTCGAGCTTCGTCTTGCCGTACTCATTGAATGGCTCGAATGGCCCTTCTTCATCGACAGGCTTCGCCTGGAAACCATAAACAGCCACGCTGCTTGTGAAGACGATTTTCTCGACTCCGCTGTCATCGGCAGCGAGACACACCTGCCTCGCCCCTTCCACATTGACCTCGTGATATCGCGAAACCGGCCGAACATCGTCGCGGTGCTCGGCTGCCAGATTAATGACCGCGTCCACACCCGTCATCGGCTTTCTCAGCGACTCGCGGCTCGTAACATCGCATTCCATCCAGAGATCGGGAAACGTTTCGCTCCGGCGAATGTCGCCGATCCGCACCACCCACCCCTGTTCCTGCAACAAGGGAGCCAGCCGCGAGCCAATGAACCCCGATCCGCCCAGAATCAGCACATTCCGGGGCCCAGCATAGGTTTCGAAACCAGCACCCGAATTTGCGATTCTATTCACCACAAGACTTCACGCCTGAATACTTCGCTTTACGCGTTGGACATCCGCTTCAACCATCATGTGAATGAGCGATTCCAATGGAGTCTTCGGACTCCATCCCAGCCGCTCTTTTGCCTTTGCGGCATTCCCGATAAGCACATCGACTTCAGCGGGCCTGTGGTAGCGTGCGTCGGCAACAACATAATCCTCGCTGTTTAATCCAACATGCGCGAATGCAATACGGCACATCTCTCGCACAGAAGTTGTCTTGCCGGTTGCGACCACATAGTTATCGGGCTCCGGCTGTTGAAGCATCGCCCACATAGCCTCGACATAATCCCCGGCAAATCCCCAGTCCCGCTGCGCATCGATATTGCCCAGCCGCAACTCCTTTTGCAGTCCACAGTGAATTCTGGCCACAGCATCGGTAACTTTCCGCGTCACGAACTCAATGCCCCTCAAAGGAGACTCATGATTGAAAAGGATTCCGCTCGATGCATGCAGATTAAAACTCTCACGGTAATTCACCGTGCTCCAGTGAGCAAAAAGCTTGGATACCGCATAAGGGCTTCGCGGATAAAACGGGGTTCGCTCGTCCTGAACAGGCTGCTGAATCTTGCCGAACATCTCACTGGTCGATGCCTGATAGAATCGCGCCTTCGGATTCACGATGCGCATTGCCTCCAGCAGCCGAAGCGCTCCCACTGCCGTCACCTCCGCGGTCAGCAAAGGCTGATCCCAGGAAGTAGCTACAAAGCTTTGCGCAGCGAGATTATAGATCTCTTCCGGGCCGGTCTTCTCCAGCGCTCGAATAAGCGACGAAAGATCGATTAAATCGGCGTCGATAATCTCGATGTCATCCAGGACCGATAACTCGCGCAATCTCCACAATGTATCTGTGCCTCTGCGCGCGATAACGCCGTGCACAGAGTATCCTTTGCCCAGCAGAAACCTGGCCAGATAAGCTCCATCCTGTCCGGTCACGCCTGTAATCAGGGCATGCTTACTGCTCATCTTCTTCCTCCTCCGCCGCGCGCAAAATGTCAGTGAGGGTCTTCTCCAAAGGAATCTGTGGCTCCCAGCCAGGGCGCTCCCGAATCTTTGTGCAGTCTCCCACCATCCTGCGTTGTTCCGCCCGTCGCAGGCGCGCAACGTCGCACTTCATCTCCGCCCGAACCCCGGCTATTTCCAGCATTTTCTCAACCAGCGATCGCAGGGTCCGCTCTCTTCCAGAGCAGATGTTATAGATTTCCCCGTTTTCCCCGCCTTCCAACAGAAGATGATAAGCGCTTACTGTGTCGCGCACATCCATGAAATCCCGCGTCACATCCAGGTCGCCCGTGGTCAGAACTGCGTTCTGGCGCCCCCTGCGTATCCTGGCGATTTGGCGCGCGAAGCCGGCAACAGCGAATCGCTGATCCTGCCCCGGCCCGATTTGAGTAAATGGTCTGGTCATAACCACTCGAAAACCGTTCGTCTGACTCCATTCATAACAAAGGGCCTCAGCCGCGACTTTGCTCACTGCGTAAGGACTGCGAGGACGCAATGGTTGAGTCTCTTTGGCGGGAAGATCTGTCTCGGCTACACACCCATAAACATCGGCCGATCCTATGTATAGGAACTGGCCGCGAAAACCTTCCGCGCTCAGAGCCTGCAAAAGATTCAGCGTTCCGAAGAAATTCACAGCGAACGTCTTTGCCGGCTCCTCGAATGATGCGGCCACCGAGCTTTGCGCCGCCAGATGCAGCACCGCCTCTGGCATCAGCGTGGCGACAGCAGACCGAACCCGCTCCGCGTCGCAAAGATCCACAGCGCCCTGCTGATCCTCGAAAGGCACTCCGCCGAATCGCGAGCGGTAGTGAAGCCCGACGAATCCGGAGTATCCCGTCACCAAAAGTTTCATTGACCATTATCCTTGCTAATTATCCTTGCTAATCTGCCACACCCCTTGATGAACTCACGGAGGCGTCTGCTCCGCCACCCCCCGCCAAAAAATGCGGGTCGCGGCCTGCCATCGACCTTAGTAGCCAAGCCGGCTCGCGACACCTCGCAGGGAGTAGAGAAAAAAACACCACGCGGCCTTTATGAACGACAGCCGTTCGATTTTCCGATAGATTCTCCACGTCCATAGAGCGCTGCGCGGCTTGGCGCCCGACACCGACAAAGAAGAAAACCTGTATCGAGCAAGGTCAGCCTGGATTCCCCACGCAGTATGGCCCTCCCTCAGAATCTGCAGCCACGTAATGTAGTCCTCATGTCCCGCCGTCGGCATTGTGAGCGAGGGAATGTAGCTCCTGTCAATCATAACGGTAAGGCATCCGATGAAATTTCCCTTCAGGAGATCTTCATAGCTAAGCTTGTCCGGTATCCTCACCTCTTTCCCTGCACCTTCACCCGTCCGGAATCTACGGTAGCGTGAGAAGGAAAATTCAGCTCCATTCCGCCGCATGAATTCCGTCTGAGTTCGCAGCTTCTCCGGCATCCACAGATCGTCGCTGTCCAGAAACGCCAGATACTGCCCCTTCGCAGCCTGAATTCCCGCGTTACGTGCCTTTGCCACCCCGC
Organism: uncultured Acidobacterium sp.; assembly: GCA_964610635.1. Classification (GTDB taxonomy): domain Bacteria; phylum Acidobacteriota; class Terriglobia; order Terriglobales; family Acidobacteriaceae; genus Palsa-343. The sequence goes on along the minus strand of CAZSWI010000016.1, from coordinate 18,621 downwards.
CATTTTGCGTTAGTTGAATTACTCGAATTCTGGGATCCCGAGCTGCACATTCACGCGCGAGCGAAAGAGTGTCGTCCGTCGATCCGTCGTCAATGAGCAGCAATTCCCAGGTTGTGAAGCTCTGAGCCAGAACAGAATCGATAGCCTCGGCCAGCACATTCTCAGCGTTGTACGCAGGCATGATGATCGATACCAGCCCCGTCTCCCATGGAAGCCGCCCCTCCTCCACGCCTCCATAACCGGAACGGCCATCTGAATTGCTTTTCATTTTTGTGGCACCTTTCCCGACGTCAGGGAGGTTATGTGCCGGACCAGAATCGCGACTCATATCGGGATCATAGCCTGGCCCCCATCGTTCCTTGAATAGCCGGGCCACGAGAGATGACTTCGCCCCGTACCGAAACATAATTTTTGTTTCGCGCCGCTCCGGGTCATCCTCTCTGGATGCCTGGCTCAATCGCCCGTTACATATTTGGGAATCAGTTTTCGCTTTCATCGCGCCAACAATTGCGCAAGAACCGCTAATCGCGACCGATAACAACCTATCGAGGAAAGAAACTACTGCAATTTACAGTATAGGCGGCCAGGTTCCTGCGTACCAGCTTCCATTTGATCACCCGCCGAGGGTCAACTCTATTGTATAACCCGCCGAGCCGGCTTTGACTCGGCAATCGGCGCAAGCTAACTCTACAATAGCAGTCGCCGGATGTCCGCTAATCGAGACCCATAAAAAAACTCTTTTAGAAAGGTTTGCCTGCAGTTGACAGCGTACGCTCCGAGATGGCTGCGCACCTCCTCAAGCGCTCCAAGAATTCCGTCCAAATTATTTGCCTCCGCAAAACGCCCATTCACCCCTTCTTCAACATATTCCGGGAAAGATCCGATTTGGCTCGCAATCACCGGCGTCCCAAACATAAAAGCCTTGGGGAGAACCGCGCTTTGCGTGGATCTGCGGTACAGATTCCAGATGCAGAAACATTCCGCATAGCACAGATTCATCTCCTCATTGCTGAGCGGCCGGCCGCAACGAATCTCGATCCTGTCTCGATTCTGACTGAAACTCGGATCCCTCATGATCGATGGAGGAAACGGATCTCGCGATGCAACCAGAAACCGCACGTCGGCGCGCCGCCGGAAAACATCGCGCATGAAAGAAACATACTGATCGAAGCCATGAGATCGGCATAAGGCGCCACAAAATCCAAAGTTGCGCTTCATCGTAAGGTCCCTGACAATATTTTCAGGCGCCTCGTCTTCCATGATCAGTGGGATATACACGCAATTTCCATTGAACCGCGCGTCGCCCTTCTCATAAACCTTCATGCCATATCTTGACGCCAGGATAACCGTATCGGCGAGTTTCAGCACAGGAATTGTTGCGCGGTGCGCCAATATCGCCTTCATCGTGCTCGCGACGCCCTCGCTTCGCAGGTAACCCAGCGACATGTCCCAGGGTTCGTGAAATATGTATAGAACCTTTGCCCCCTCACGCTTGAGCGCGGCTGCGATATCCCTGTTTTGTATCGCAGGATTAAGAAACACCGCGTGAGTCCATTGCTGGCCGTACGCGCTTTCGACCCCGAATATGGGCGCGGCACTTTCGACTTCCGCAAACCTCCGATAAGTGGGATCGAGGAGAAACGCTGCCTGGTATCCCAGCTCACGGACGGCCTTCGCGTACGCGATCAGGAACTGAATGAAGGCCGGGTTAAAACGGAGAGAGACGATGACCACTTTCCGCATTACAGCAGTCCCCGTTCGGGTTCAGTCTGTACGCGCGCCGCGCGAACTGGAACCAGAAACCGATAGAGTGTGCGAGTCAGGTTACAGACCCATGGCCAGATGATAGCCAGAAAGATGAGCTGAGCGATCAGGAACGTGAAGATATCCTGCGTTCGCGATCGCGGCATCAATATGCAGAGAAACCCCGAGAAAAGCCGCGCCGAATACATCTCATTCTTAACGAACAGTCGATTCACTGCGCGAGAGAGCGCACCCAGCAACGCACCCGCCGAGATTGCCGTCACGAGAGACGGCGTAAAGTAAAATATCTCGCCAAGCCAGGTAAATATCGATACCGAGTCTACCGTGTTATCCACTGAAGGATAGATACACATTGACATTTCCATATTAAAAGAAAATACTTTCTTCGGGACCAGAAAGGCGGGGACAAACTTCTTTAGAAACTCCCCGATAAAATCGTACCAGGGGGCGGTTCCGCAGTGTGCGTTCAGCATCATTCCCAGATTGATAAACGGGGTGATGGTTCCGCTCAATAATGGACTCTGCACATTGCCGCTGTCGCCGCGAAATGAACTCGCGATGCTGAAAGCAGCCAGCCCCAGCCCGGCGCCCAAAACGGCGCGGCGCCAATTTGAAGTCCGCCTCAGAACGATGGCTATCACCACCATCAGGACGAAGCCACGGCCCGAACCTGTTTCATAGAACAGAAGAAGTAACGCGATAATCCAGAGGATCCATCGGCCATAACGCGACGTATTGCTCGCGCTGTCGATCAATCCAAGCGGCAGCAAGGTGAAAATATAACCCAGAAGATCGGCTACACCACCTCCCTTTCCTACGGTGGCGTTGTAATCCTGAATTAGTTGTTCTGCCCCGGCGCCGTGGAACAAAAACATATTGAATTGCAAAAGCTGGCGTCCATACGTTGCATCCCAAACTAAATATGCTATAGAAAAAATCGCCAGGACTGCGCATGATGCCGTAGAAAGATATCTGTGCGGTGAACTTGCAGGTGAAGAGCCGCTCCGAACAACAAACCAGAGCGGCACCAGGGCGGCGACCGTATACTCGATGGCCCTCGGCCCAGCAACAATCGTGTCGGGAATTCCCCAGAGAACCAGACCTGCCATTATGAAATATCCCAACGATATGCGGGTCATGCCGTATGCAGGTCTTCCAGATTTCGTGTCGCCTTCGCTACATAGGCTCTTGCTGCTTCCATGCTGGGTGGTACCGCGGAGCGAACGACCTCTATCGCCAGCTTTCCCAGCGGCTCCGGGTCGATCGGCCACTCGGTATAAGTTATTTGCCCTGGAAAGGCCTCGCGCAGATCCGGGTCCGCGCCCCATTGCGTAGTGATAAGGCTTCGACCGGCAATCAGGGTCTCAACGGATTTGATCTTCACTCCGGTCGATGGTCCGATTGGATTCACCGTCGCGCCGATTTGGCGGTAATAGTCCAAAGTGGAGCCAACCGGCCCAACCACTCGAGCGCCACCTCGCCGGAGAGCTCGCAGCACAGAAGGATCGACCGTCTTGCAAATTCCGCCAGCTACCAGTAGCTCAACTCCCGCTCCCGCAATGCATTCCAGGAACTCCCGATGCGCGAGCACACGCATGATTTCCTCATTGCCGTAGCTGGGAGCCCCCATGAAACCGACTCGCTGCGGACGCTCCTCTGACGCCAAGCCCATTAACTGGGCCGAGTTCGGCGGTACAAACTGCATTACTGGTGGTCGGATACTGTACAGGCGCTCGAACTCCAGCGCATCCTCCTCGGAAACTGCAACGCATCGGCTGGAGTGCAGAATTGCCGCCTCATCTTTCGAGGCCATGCTGATCCAACGGCGCTTTCCGATCCGCTTGTGCCGGTTCGCCATCACATCGCCCAGGTCCATGATCACTTTGTTCCCCGCGCGGTCCAGCCGCAGCAGCCTGTGTCCCCATGGGTAATAGCACACGATCGTCGCATACCGTTCGACCCAGCTGCGGGGTAACGGAGTTCGCAGCGGAAAGCAGAACCGGTCGATCCAGCGCAACTTGTTGCAAAGCACAACTCCGCCACCATACCAGAGCGTTGTGTTTAAACGCGCGGCCATTGGATAGAAACCATCTGTAACATTGACCGGGAGCCCGGCATCCTTCAGCCAATGACGCGCCGTGGCAGGCGTTGCTCCCAGTGACAGCATATCGACCGAGTCCCGATAGATCGAGCACAGCGTGGAAAGTATTTGATGCTGCTGCTGCGTCATTCCATTTTCGCTGCGCATATCGAGCGGAGAAATGTACAGACAACGGGCCGCCGCTTTTTCCCCGCCGATCGATGTTTCTCTCATTTCGGTCAGCGACTCCGCGAATTCTGTCCCTTTTCGAACCGTCTCAGGATTTCCAGAGCGATGACCCGGGGTGCGGAACTCAGCCCAACATGGCGAATGGAGACGCCGGACCGTTTGTTATACCCTTGTTCCCACCAGCCGTCCCCAAGCGGCGGAAACGTGGGCGCTTCGGTTCTGCGAAGAAACGCCGTTGTTCTGATAACGGATTCCATCCGGAACATTTGATCCTTCCTGAGTATATCTACCATGTTAGCGATCGTTGGTATCTGAATGTCATCGACTACCAGCCACCCGCCCGGCTTTATGTGAGGATAAAAATAATAGTATTCCAGTTCCGGGAATGGATATCCATGCGGACCATCGAGAAGAACCAGATCGAACTCGCGGTCAAATTTGAACGCAGGGAGAGTAAGTTGAGTAGGGCCAAGTACAAACTCGCAAACATCTCTCCGCAACAGCGGACTACTTCTTACTATAGACAGAGAATGCTTCTCCGGATCGTCCCCGGAAGACAGATCGATCGTAAAAGCCACATGCCGCTCAGACGCGTGAGACAAGGCAAGAGTGCTCTTTCCACAGCCTGTCTCGGCGGTATTCTGCGCGCCTTCAGCACACCGATACAGACGCTCCACGACAGCGATATTGAGAGAGCCGCTCTGATGCCAGTTGCCTGGAAGCGAGCGGATCGATTCGACAATATTTACCTGGGTCACGCCACTATCCCCTGCATGTGCAGATTTTGCCGATCGATGATCGCACCGATCTTCCCTGGGATCTCTTGGCGCTGCAACTTAACCGCGATTTTGGCGCTGCCCGCCTTCTCTGAGCACCTGCGCAGGAGCAATCTATTCTTCCAACCGCAGCCCGCCAGTTTGCCGCCCATACGTCGGTTTTCCCACCCATCCTGCTTTCCTTATAATACGGTATTCACTCAGCGGCAACATATGGAGCCCGCGGCGGTGCCTGCGATTGTATAGCGTAATCTTTTACAGCGAATCCTCCATCTTTGGTGGAAATGAGAAAATGGCTCTCGCTGCTCACCAGGCGATTGACCGTCATCTCCACGGAATCGCGATTAGCTGGATGATCAATTCGTCGAATCTGCGGCTCGCGGCCGCACTCGAATCGGCCGGCCTGCCTTACACCGCGTTCAACCCGGAGCCGGCATTCAGACTCTTTCGCAGTCCCGTGACCTTCCTCAGAAAAACCTTACGCACCGCAAGGATTTTCCGACAGACCCGGCCCAATCTTGTCATGCTTCTTCAGGGTTGGATCATCGACGGCTTCGATGGCGTCTTTCCAGCCTCCCTCGCCGGCGTTCCCTTCTGCAGTTATATCCCTCTGGCTCACAGCCCCATCGACTGGGGCGTCAAGCGTTGGCCCCGGGCGAGGACTTTGGCTCTTTTCCCGTTCTTTAAAACCATCTCGCGTTTCATCACGATCGATGAACAGCAGGCCATCCGAATTCGTGGCTGGCGCACCAATGCACAGATCGCAGTGGTCGAAAACTTTGTTCCCCGCCCCCCGATCGCCTCGCTGAAGTTCGACCACGCAAGGCAGCGGCTCCGTCTTCACGCTGAACTCACCGTACTCGGAGTCGTGGGTCGCATCAGCTTCTGGCAGAAGGCGCAGGACTGGCTGGTGAATGCTTTTGCGGACGACGATTTCCTGTGCGATAAAACGCTCGTTTTTATTGGCGACGGTCCGGATAGCCCTCAGTTACTCCAGTTGATCGAAGCCTCTCCCTGGCGCAGCCACATCCGCATGCTGGGATGGTGCGATAATCTGGATGTTATCTATAGCGCGCTGGATCTGCTCATCATTCCATCCAGGGCGGAGGGCGTTCCCCTCGTGATGATCGAAGCATTAGCTCGTCATATCCCCGTGGTGGGATCGGACCGAGATGGCATGAAATCCTGGCTTCCCGCAGAATGGCGATTCCCCTTCGGCGACACCGCTGCCATGAAACGATCGATCGAATGCGCGCTGAGTCCGGAGGCTGCCGAACTCTGGCACGGAATCGACCAGCGTCTGGCGATTGCGACAGACGAACGGCGGTTCGCACAGCAGTTCGGCCAGGCGTTGTTAAACTATTGCTCCCCGTCGCCAGGATGACATGATGCAAACAGCATTCGGTTCAAACAGCTATAAGGAAAACGTGAACAAGCCAGCCTGGCCAGGGAGACTGATCGGACCGCGAGGAAGAAGGGCTGTACGCTCCCTCTTCGATACGTGGCTATGGCTCGCGTCGTCTGCGCCCACGCATTCCCTCCGTATTTTCGCGCTCAGGCTGTCCGGCGCCAAAATTGGCCGGAATGTCGCTCTCGGCCGAGGTACCAGAGTTCTCGACCCGCGCAGGCTTTCTATCGGGACAAATACCATCATTGGCATGCGTGTCTGCCTGGACGCGCGCGGCGGCCTCGCTATTGGAACCAACTGCAACATTGCCGACGAAATTGCTGTCTGGACCGCCGAACATGACATTCAGGCTGCGGATTTTGCCATGACCGTCGGTCGTGTCGATATCCGTGACCGGGTCTGGCTTTGCTTCCGCTCCATCGTCCTTCCCGGCGTAACTGTCGGCGAAGGATCGGTCGTCGCTTCCGCCACCGTTGTCACAAAGGACGTGCCGCCCTTTTCCGTCGTCGGCGGCGTCCCCGCCAAATTGATTGGCAACAGAAACAAACTGCTTACCTATCAGTTGGGCAGAAGCGTTCTCTAAGCAGCTTCTTCTCCGCAGTGACCGGCTATTGCTGCGCAGAGCCGGTCTGTTTTCGCGCCAGCACCACGCAATTGCAAAAATACTCGTACCTCTTCGGCGCAATAAAATTCACGGCAAGCGCAGCTAAGGTGCATGGGGAAATAACAAGTAACTGAAACAGATGGCGAAGCATTCTGGTTTTTGGAGCTAGCTGGGTCAGGTAAGCAATGAACAGCTGCCCGATCGCGAGTAAGTACGTCGTCGTCTTCCTCAGCTCAACCACATCGTATCCGCTTTTCCGCAGGAGATCCGATATCCCGAAGCTTGTGTATCTGGCGTAATCGTAAGGAATCTCGTGCTCTTGCCAGGCAAATGGAATCGAAATCAGCAGATGGCCCGACTCCCTTGTAACTCGATGAATCTCCCGCAGAACTTCCGGGAGATTAAACACGTGCTCGAAAACTTCAAACGACACGACAGCGTGAAACTCGCCATCCCGAAAAGGCAGGGTCTTCCCGTCATAAAACACATCCACTTTGCTGTCGATGTGATCGTGTCCCGTGACCTCAACATCTACGCCGACATATTTCTCCGCATTCGAAAATAGTGACTCGTATGGCTTCGAGCCACAACCAAAATCCAGAACGCTTCCCGAAATTGACGGCGCCAGTTGACCGATCGCCAGAAATAAGCCCCGCCGTATAATAAAGTCCGGACTTACGATGGCGTTCAGCCACGTGGGCTGGAAACTCTCCCGGCGTGCCCTGGCCCTGAGCTTTCCGAGGATCGTCATCGCCACTTGCTCTCCGGATGTGATAGCGGCGCTTTGAGCCGCCGCAGCCATCCCCCGCATGCTCGCCCCACTGAATATCGCCTCTCCCGGCGTCGAATACTTTGTAAATATCGGCCCTTGCGCGTGCCGTCTTTCACGAATTCACATAAATTCGCCCGGTATTATCGATTCTGGACAAAAATGGCTTTGAACCGCGCGTCGCGAAATATTCGTCGACCGCCTGGCGAGCTCCTGCCCAGGCGCCATAATCGTCAACGATCAGGATTCCGTTCCGGGAAAGCCGGGGAAGCAGGTGGTTCAGCTCGTGCTTCGTCGATTCATACCAATCCGTGTCGAGCCGCAGGATTGCAATTTGTTCCGGAGCGGATTCCGGAATTGTCTCCTCAACCTTGCCCTTCACGAAGTGAAGACGCTCTGCCGGGTAGCCTGTCCCCGCCAGATTGCGCCGGACCTCCTCGATCGGCGCATAGGCCCAGATCTCTGACTTCCGGTCGCTGGCCGCGAGTAATTCCTCTGCCGCTTCCCCCGTGTCCGGTCGAATGTCCTCTTTGCTCGGAGGGGACATGCCCTCAAACGTGTCGAACAAAAAAAGATCCACATCGTCGCGTCCCAGCCGCTGATAGGTCAGCGCCGCCGCCATGCTGCTCCCGCCTCTCCATACCCCGCATTCCACAAATGCCCCCGGAATCTGATTCGCGACTACATATTCCACCGCCATGCAAAGCGTCGCTAACCGCTCCGGGCTGGTCATCGTGAACGGCTGCGCCCGATCGATGCTCTCTCGCATCGCCTCTGAAAGATCGGCCAATCGCGCCTTCTCCGCGGAGATCCGCGTGATCCTCACGCTGAACAGTTTCTCCGCCGCCTTATGTACAAATCCAAACAAAATACCTGCTCTCCCCCCATCGATTCGCTTCTGCCGTGACGCTACCTTAATCGAAGCCGGGCGTTGCGAACATCGTATCCGACCCGGCGTGCCATCGCCGCCGGCATCTGATAAACAAATAGGTACCCCCGGTCAGGTAAAATACGCCTCCACATATAAAGTATCCTACTGTTACCCCGGTGGCCCCCCACAACTTAGCCGTCACCAGGGTACTCCCTCCCATCAGCACTGCCACAAGTATCGACAAAATGAGATACGGCTCCCGCTTGTGCGCGCGCAGATAAGCCGCCTCGCTGACCACGATATGGTTGAACAGAACGGTAACCATCAGCAGCGCAAATACGGGAACCGGTAGCATGCGCACGCTCAGTCGGGGCATATATCGTCCCACAAAAAGCAGCCCGCCCAGAACAACCGCTTCGCCCCCAATTAGCAGCGCTGCCGATTGTTTCAGAGCCCGGAAGAATATCCGGTCCAGAGCGGCAAAATCCCGGCGCGCGATCATATTGCCGAAAGGTGACGCCTTGGTGTTGATCCATGCGTAGGCGACTGTGCCGAGCGACGTAGCGATGGTAAGAGACATGCCCATTCGACCTGCCTCTGCGGCGCCGCGATACGCAAATAACGATGGGCTGAAAAGCGGAAATATGAAATAGCTGCACAGAAAACTAACAGCGATCCGCCACTGGAAAGGCCAGATTTCGCTTCGCCATCCCACCAGGTGAATACCCGGAAGCAGCCGAAGCAGCGGAATCAGGAAATCCCGCTTCGAGACCAGAAAGATGAACCCCGCAATCGCCTGCCCCACGATGATGGCGGCAGGCGCGAAGAGCCCTCGATGCAGAATGAATGCAAGCCACGCAAGTGTGGTTCCAGCGATGGCCTGCATAAGCCGCAGCCGCGCCACCTGCGGCACAAACCCGCATCCTTCCAGAAACGAAAAAACCGGATCCATCTGGAAGGTAAAGATTGCTGCCACCACGACGCAAATCCACGGCAGCTTCCATGCAACTGGCCCCGACGATTGCGCGTGACTCGAGAAAAAATGTAATCCGGCGGCTACCAGCACGACTGCCATCAGCACCGCCGCCACCGAATACCATCTCACCGATTTTTGAAGGATGGATGCCAGGCGCGAATGCGCGATTTCGCTGCCGGAAATTTCGCCTCCCGGCTCGATGGTCAGCTGAGCCGCTTCATGCGCGGCCAGCTGCAGTATGACAAACGAGAATCCCAGCTCGAACATTGTTTGCAGCGCAACCAGGCTGGAAAAGGTGTAATAGTACCCTTGCTCTGCCGGGCTGAGAAAACGGGCGATCAGCAAAACCGTCGCCGCCCCCGAAACGATGCTCCAGCTCCGCGCCAGAACCGTGAAACCCACCGCTCGATCGATCCCCAGTACGTGCCGCAGCGATCGCTGAGCTTTCGCGATCACCCTCGCGGCCTCGCGAGATCGGTATCTCGTCCAGGCCAGAGTCCACTCGCCGCCATGGCATTCATGCCAGTTCCGTCCATACGATCGCAATGGCCGGATGTACCGCCGCTATAGGTTTATCAGGGAAATCGATGGTGGACGCGGAAGGAATCGAACCTTCAACCTGTCGATTAAGAGTCGAATGCTCTGCCAATTGAGCTACGCGTCCACGGCAGGCCGTCCGGGCGGAAAACCCCGCGTGACGAGCAGAAATCCGCCGCACCCTCATCAATATAACACGGCGGAATCGCGCCTCTTTCACCGCCCAACAGGCTCTCCCGGAGCGCAGATTCGTAAAGAAACGGCGCGAATTAAATTGCCTCAGAAGGTGAAAGAGAGACCGCCCTGGACACAGCGCGCCGCCTCCGCGAAATAAAGCGTGCTCCCGTCACTCGAGACGAATGGCCTGTATCCTTCCGCCAGCAGATTGCGCACATCCACCAACGCCTCAACCCCTTTGGGAATCACGCGGCGATAACCCAGCGGCTGCCGCAGCTGAAGGCTCAGATAAGCGTCCGGAATTCCCGTGGCAAATGCATCGACTGGCGTCACCGTCCGCGGCGGCTGCCAGCGATAAGAAGCTTGCCACTGCGTTCCCGTTTCCGCGAGCTTGCCGCGAATCGCCGTGCTGTACATCGGCGTTGCACTGGCTTTCATTTCTGCGAGCACCCGATCAAGGCTCTGCGAACCAGGAGAATTTGCACCCATCTCCAGCGCATCTCCCAGTGCCACATCGAATGAAATCCACGTGCTCCCATCCACCCGCTGTTCCACTTCGCTCAATATCCCGTTGCCTGTGAAGCTCTCTCCGCTGGCGCGCAGCAGGTCGCTCGATTCGTCGTACAGAAGATTGCCGCCTGCCCAGTCTGCTGCCGAAATACTCCCGCCTCCGCTGACCACCGGATGCTCCACACGCTCGTGCCACGCGGTCACCTTTACGTGCAGCGAGCCCTCGCTCTTCCCTGCCGCGACTTCCTCATGAATTCCCTGTTCAAGCTGCAGCTTACCGTCCCGCTCGGCCAGCACCGGCTCCACTGTCGATGCGCGATCCAGATCCTCTACCTGCTGGATTCCCGGCGCGGTCGAGACATGGTAAGAAACAAACTTGTTCCCCCGCCGCACGCTTACCGACGCGAAGGGGTGATTCGCCAGCAACGTGTCTCCCAGGTGAATCGCCTCCGTCTCGTCGCCGAACTCCGCCTGCACCGCGGCCCCAAAATTCAGCGTTTCCCCGCTGCGCATCTGGATCGCCTGCAGTCCCTGGCTCGTTGGCCCCCCCGCTATATCCGGCCGAGCCTCCACCGCTGCGACCGTTCGGAATGTCCGTCCCATCGCAAGCTGCTGCTCGTATCCAGCCATCGCATTGAGAGCCGGCGCTTCCGCCTGGCTCAGATCGGCCCGAAAAATCATCGCCCGTCCCTCGTCGGGATCGCGCTCGACCTCGAAATCGTTGTGAACTCCGCCGTCTCCAAACCCGCTTTCGCCCCCTCGCACCGTCACCCGCGCTTTCAACTCCGGCGCCGAACCGTCTCCGTTCGTCACTACCACCAGCGGGCCATCCTGCAGCAGGCGCAGTAATGGGCGATTCGCCGACAGGCGCAATGTCCAGGTCCAGTCATCCTTCGGCTCGTCGGCTGGCCGAGGCTTGGCCGGCAGCCAGCGGAACGCCTCATAAAGCGTGTCCAGGGTCAGATTCACCACCAGCTTCGTCCCCCCCATCACACGCAGGTTTTCCCTTAGCGTGGGCAGGAACAACGCCCCCGAAGCCTTGACCTCATAAATTCCGGGAAGGATCGTCTCGATCCGGTAACGGCCATGTTCGTCGGTAAAGACCTCGCTGGCCACCGAGAAGTCCGGCCGGAGCAACTCCACGACCGCGCCCGCCTGCACCGTACCGCGGCTGTCCCGCACCACCCCCGTCAGGCTGTTGCTCGATTGAGCGCTCGCCTGCGTCCCGCTCGCGCACAACGCGACCATCGTAATCAGAATCGGTCCGGATATGGAGGTACGTCTTCTCACTGATTCAGTATTTGATCTTTGCTCCCTGGCGCTGCTCCCATAAGATTTTCCCTGCTCCGCGGCTCTTGCGTCCACTGAAGCTCAGGCCTCCAGGCACTGCGCCCGGACGCCGTCCTGTCCCTATTCCACCGTAAACGGCGCCGACTGCGCAATCTGCTGTCGCGTCACGTCGTCAGCCACGCTGATCTTCACGATGTACTTCCCCGGCTCGAGGCCCGCAAGCGGGAGGGTCTTTTCCAGCGTCAACTGATCCGAACTGGTACTCAGCTTCTTCGAGTCTTCCTGAGAATCCAGAATCGACTTGTTCGTCGCGCTGTTCAGAATCTGATAACTCACCCTGACGTTATTCTGTTTGCTCTTTTCGTCCAGACCCAGATTATAAACCTGCATCCAGAAATTCAGATTCTGATCCCGCCGAAACGTCGCCGGCGATGCCGGGTTCGTGGTCACTCGCGGCCGAACATAGGTGTTTCCGATGATGAACGAACCCGCGCCAATGTCCTTCGACGGAACCCGATGCATCGAATCCGCCAGTATCAGCGAAGATGCCGCAAGCCGATCGTCGTCGTACCGTGGAACCGTGATCGCCTGCGCCCAGACCCCAACGTGATCCGGATTGTTCACATCCTTGATCGCAATGTCGATCCGATAACGCCCCGGCCGCAGCGGAAATGCCTTCCAGTAAAGCGATGCGTTGTTCAGCGTCCTCGGCAACAATTCCGCCGGCTCCTCTACTTCAACCGGCTCCTCAAAACTCTGCACCACCCGGTCTGTAATCGTCGACACCCGCCCAATGATGCTGACGTCGCCCTTCGAAACCCCATCCTTTGTATTGAACGTAATGTCCCGGTTCCTGATCTGCAGCGTGATCGGCACCAGCACCGTATCGTCCGTCACCTTCACGAAATCCGTTCGCACTTCGAACGGGAAAAACGGTCCGCTCAGTACCTTGTGGCTCGATAGAAATTCCGCCAGATCCATGTCCTTGAACTTGATCGCCGGCGGCGCCTCCAGTTTCGCCATCAGCTCCATGCGATCGAATTCCTTCGTCTGGTTCGTCGACGAATTCGGTCCCGGGCCCAGATCTTCCATCCCCCCCTTGAACCGATCGGCCTTCTTCGCCATGCCCATTTGTTCATAAAGAGTCTGACCCGCGTTCGGCACATGCAGCAGCGCATCCTTCTCCGAACGGTCGATCGTCATGTGGTAGTCCCCGCACATGCACGGATCGACAAACTCAATATCGATGTTTTCCCCTATCCCCTCCAGGTAACGGTAGTGCCAGGTCTCAAAAGGATAAGTAGATGTCTCCCCACCGCCTTCTTCCAGGGGACGTTCGTAATTGCCGCCGCTCGGGTGCGAATCCGTGCTGTCCGGTGGCCCGAAGGCTATGTATATGTGCCCCCGATCCGTCATCCATCCCGGCTTGCCTGCCGCATAATGCTCGTTCGCGTAAGCAATCCGCCGATAGTGCTCCTCGCGGAATTCATTCTCCGGCGAATCCGGATTCGGATTTCTTCGCCGCCAGAAATTCTCGATAAATGCGTCCCGCTCCTCGTCATTGCTCAGGCTCAGGAAGGACTTCTTCTCCTGGTCCGTGATGATCCACCGCACATCCTCGTCCAGCCACTTCCGGTAAGCCGACTCCAGCTCGTGATGCAGTTCCTTCTGCTGCTTAAATCGCTCCTTGTCCGAAAGCTGCCTCTTCAGCGGATCCTGCTCCTGATCCTTCTGACCATTATTGTCCTGCGAGTTTTGCGTCGCATCCGGGGAGCCTTGGCCCGCTGCCTGGGAGTGGGCACGGACCGCTACGCCTCCGGCCCCGGCCAGCATCGTCATCAGAACTGCGAAATGGAGAGAGAAACGATTCCCGGACATACGACGATGTTACTCCTTGCGAGACACCGCTCATTCTACGAGCCCCGAGCAGGCCTTTCAAGCAAATCCTTCCGTTGGCTGCCCACCAGCCCGTGCCCCTCTTTGCAACCACGATTGAGACGAATCAACCCTGCGACCTGTTATCATGTGAATGAATCTTTCTCCGGCAACTTTACTGTCGCCCGTGCGAGCGGCAAACTCCCGGAACTGTCCTTCCCCCTCCGGCAGAATGGACTCGCCCGCATGAAAGATTGATCGTGGCCAGATCGCGTCGCCGGAAAAACACCGGAACCGCCACCAACGGAATTGCGTAACCCTCGCGAAGGAACAACTATCTTGAAAAAGATTCTGATCATTGTCGCTGCCGTTCTCGTTCTTGCCGCGGTTGTGGGGCTCACCGTCGTTCGCGCACAGTCCGGATATACCAAGGTCCTCATCGGAACTGTCGCGAAGGAAAACCTGGTTTCCGTAGTCAGCGCCACCGGCCAGATCCGGCCCAAAACCTACGTCAACGTTGGCGCAAATGCCATGGGCCGCGTCACCCGCTTCTATGTCAACGAGGGCGACCACGTTAAAAAAGGACAAATCGTCGCCACCATTGAAAACGTGCAACAGGAAGCCAACGTCGCTGCCCAGCAAGCCACGATCGACGCCGCCAAAACCGACATCAATTCCTACATTGCCGCGGAAAAAACCGCCCAGGCGAATGTCGATCACGCCAAAGCCGACCTCGAGCAGAAGAAGCTCGACTTCGATCGCGCCAGGGCCCTCTTTCAGGCCCAGGTCATGTCCAAGCAGGATTTCGACGCCAAAAAAGCCGCCTACGATCTCGATGTCGCCAGCCTTGCCCAGGCCGACGCCGGCCTCGCTCAGGCTCGGGCTCAGACCGCCTCGGCTCGCGGGCACCTGCAAACCCAGGTTGCCGATCTGCGCGTTAACCAGGATCTCCTCAACCGCACCATCGCCGTCGCCCCTTTCGACGGCATCGTCACCAACGAGCCCGTCCGCCAGGGCGAAATGGTCGTGCAGGGCATCCAGAACACCGAAGGCTCCACCCTCATGACCCTCGCCGACATGTCCATCATCACTGCCGAAGTCAAAGTCGATGAGACCGACATCGTCAATGTCAAAAACGGTCAGGAAGCCGACGTCACCGTCGATGCCGCTCCCGGCAAGATCTTCAAAGGCCACGTCACCGAAGTCGGCGATCAGGCCCTCCTTCGCTCCTCCGGGGTCGCTACCAGTCAGTCCACCAGCGGCGTCGAAGAAGCCAAGGACTTCAAAGTTGTCGTCACTCTTGACACCCCATCCGACGATCTGCGCCCCGGTCTGTCCTGCACCGCGAAGATCACCACGGCAAAGAAGGACGACACCGTTGCGATTCCCATTCAGGCGCTCACCATGCGCGATCCAAAGCAGCTCAAGGCCGGCTCAGCCACCCCCTCCTCCACGGTCTCCGCCGCCACCAATAACTCCCAGCAGCCCTCCACCCAGGTGCAGGGCGTCTTCGTGGTCTCAAAATCCAACGGCAAGGATCGTGTCCACTTCGTTCCCGTCACCACCGGCATCACCGGCGCCACCGATATAGAAGTCACCGGTGGCGTCAAATCCGGCGACCGCATCGTCACCGGTACCTATCACGTGCTGCGCGATCTGAAAGAAGGAGCGCTGGTCAAGCAGGACACTACCCTCGCAGCTCCCCAGACATCCAGTTCGTCGTCTTCATCGTAAGCAATCGGGAACCAGTGCCGGCCTCAGCGCGTACACACCAGCATGGCTACAGGAGTTCTAATGGCGGCAGAAACATCAACCGAAGCGGAACTCCGGTCCGCCTCTAACCCGTGCCCGGCCGACATGATCGTCGTCGAAGACCTCTGGAAGACCTACGACATGGGCTCCGAGCAGCAGGTCCAGGCTCTTCAGGGCATCAACCTCCGCATCTGCCGCAACGAATACGTCGCCATCATGGGACCCTCGGGCTCCGGCAAATCCACTCTGATGAACCTCATCGGCTGTCTCGACACGCCCTCAAAAGGAAAATACTGGCTGAACGGCCATCTCGTCAGCGAGCTCAACGACGACGAACTCGCCCGCATTCGCAATAAGGAAATCGGCTTCGTCTTCCAGACCTTCAATCTCCTCGCCCGCGCTACCGCCCTTCACAATGTCGAGTTGCCCCTCATCTACAACGGCACCCCCGCCGCCGAACGCGACCAGCGCGCCAAAGCATCGCTCACCGCCGTCGGCCTCGAAGCCCGCATGAACCACAAGCCCAATGAGCTCTCCGGCGGTCAGCGCCAGCGTGTCGCCGTGGCCCGTGCCCTCGTCAATAATCCCTCCATCATTCTCGCCGACGAGCCCACCGGTAACCTCGACTCCAAAACCGGCGAGGAGATCATGGCCCTCTTCGACGATCTCCACAAAAAGGGCAATACCATCGTTCTCGTTACCCACGAGCCCGACATCGCCGAGTACGCCCACCGCGTCGTCCACATCCGCGACGGCAAAATCTTTTCCGATCAGCCCTCGGCTCGCGCCGGCACAGTCGGCTAAAGCCTGCTTCGACTCGCTCGCCTCGACGCGCAACCTCGTTTTCCCCGGCCCTCCCACCCGTTCATCCTCGCCCTCTTTTTGCCGATAACGCCTCCAGTAAGAGGGAAAGTACCGTGTATCTGGCACAGTTCGAAAAGGACGAGCCGCGACAACAGGCGTTTCAGACCTCCGAAGCCCTCGATCTCGCAACCCTTGAGCCTGAGGTTCTCCACCCTGAACGCTGGATGCTCGGACCTATGGTCGGCCGCAGCCTCCCGATGCAGCAGCTTTTCGCCCGCATGCGCAGCACCGCACCTCATTTTCGCCTCGTCAACATCGAGGGGGAACACGGTTCGGGCAAACTACTCGCCGCCCAGACTCTCCATCGTCTCGGCCCCTCCGCCTCCGGTCCCTTCGTCCCCTCCATCGCCGCCGAATTCCTCGACCAGTTCCTCAGTATCTGGAAAGAAGCCTGTTCCGGCCTCATCTACCTCTCCCGCGTGGACGAGCTCTCCCCCGAACAGCAACGCGCCCTGCGCGGCTTTCTCGAGCGCGCCGCTCACGAGCGAATTCGCACTAAAAAGCCTCTCGCCCCTCTTCAGCTCGTCGCCGGCTCTTCCCAGCCCCTCCGCCGTTTAGCCGCCTCTGGCGCCTTCCGCCCCGACCTTGCCAGTCACCTCACCGCTATCCGCTTCGCCCTTCCCGCCCTGCGCGATCGCAAAGACGACATTCCTCTGCTCGCCGGACTTTTCCTCCGCAGCTGGAGCCGGCAAAATCGGAAGCCCCTCCGCGGCTTCGCCCCCGGCGCTCTTGCCCGCCTCACCGCTCACTCCTGGCCCGGCAACGTCCGCGAACTCGAATCCATCATCGCCGCCGCCGCCCTTGAATGCTCTGGCCAATGGGTTCGTCCCCTCGACATTCCCCGCTTACAGTGGCCGGTTCACACCCCCACTTCCCCCGCCGATCAGTTCGCGGAAGACCCCAACCTCGATCGCGCCATCCTTCAACACATCACCCGCGTCCTTGCCCGCGCCAACGGCAACAAAGTCCGCGCAGCCAAAATGCTCGGCATCAGCCGCTCCACTCTCTATCGCCTCCTCGAATCCGACCATCCCGCCAACTCCGCCACCGATCGCGACCACGGCGCCTGCTAACCCATCATCGCTCCCTGTTCGCCATTTGCTGTTCACTCATCCGCTCTCCTTACAGTGAAGCCAGAGCATTTCCTTCTCGGAATCGGCACCGGCTTCGGCAGCTGCACCGCCTGCGATTGCCAATTCTCCACACGGGCTCCGCAGCCACCGTGAATTCAGGCAGAATATTCGCCATGAAGAAATTCCAGTTCACCGCAAAGATCGAGCCCAGCTCCCGCGGCGCTGGCGCCTTCGTCCTTTTTCCCTACAATGTCGAAAAAGAATTTGGCGTCAAAGGCAGAGTCCCCGTCCAGGCCACCTTCGACGGCATTCCTTACGCCGGCTCCCTCATGCGCTGCGGCGCCCAACAGCACATGCTCGGCATCCTCAAGTCCATCCAGGAACAGACCGGCAAACAAATCGGCGACCCCATCAAAGTAGAAATCTGGAAGGACGAACAAGAACGTACCGTCGAAATCCCGCCCACATTCGCCGCGCTCCTCAAAAAAGAAAAGCTCCTCCCCGTCTTCGAAAAGCTCAGCTACACCCATCGCAAGGAATACTGCCGCTGGATCACCGAAGCCAAAAAAGAAGAAACCCGCGCCGCCCGCCTCACAAAATCCATCGAAATGCTCCGCAAAGGAGTAAAAACCCCCGGCTAAACGCCTTCCGCTAAACGCCCTTCGCTGACCGCTGACCGTCTCTTCGCTGTACCCTGTCTTTTCATGAAACTCCACCGCCCCTCCACCCTTCTCCTCGCCGTCCTCATCTCCTTCGCGCCGGCCAGCGCCCAGACCCCCAGCCTCGAAACCAAGCGCAAAGCCCTCAACGACCTCTTCACCCAAATCTGGGAAGACGAGCTCAGCCATGCCCCGGAGTTTGCCTCCATCATCGGCGACAAGCGTTGGAACGACCAGCTCAGCGACTACTCCGTCGAGGCCTACAACCAGCAACTCGCCCGCGGCCGCGACTACCTCCGTCGCCTCGGCGAAATCGACACCACCGGCCTCTCCGACCAGGAAGTGGTCAGCAAAGACCTCATGGTCCGCCAGCTCATCGAAGACCAGGTAGAGTCCGCTTTCAAGCCCTGGGAGATGCCCGTCAACCAGTTCAACGGCCTCCACTCC
>CAZSWI010000015.1:0-29408 GCA_964610635.1 uncultured Acidobacterium sp. | reverse complement strand
GGCGAAGCCGGCGTCGGCTATACGCTGCGCCGCGACCTCGATATTCCGCCGCTCATGTTCGATCGCGAAGAAATTGCCGCGTTAGTGCTCGGCGCCCGCATGGTGGAAGCCTGGGGCGGCACCGAACTCACCGAGGCCGCGAATCGAGCCTTGCGCAAGATCGAAGCCGTCCTCCCGGCCAGCCTGCGGGAGAAGATCGACGATGTCCTGCTCTATGCGCCTGGATTCAAAACGCCGCCCGATCTGCGCCGCAAACTCGATACACTCCACTCCGCCGCTCAGCAGCGGCGGGTCGTGCTCCTCGCTTACTCGCGCGAGGACGGCCAACCCAGCGTGCGCCGCGTCCATCCGCTGGCTCTTTATTTCTGGGGCGGCACCTGGACCCTCGCCGCCTGGTGCGAGCTGCGTACGGACTTTCGCAGCTTCCGCGTTGATCGGGTCGAACACGCGGATTGTCTCGACGAGCCGTTCACGCCGATGGCAGGTCAGACATTAGCGGACTTCCTGCGCCGGGTGCGAAGTCAGGCGAGCGATGACCGGAGAGTCTAGTAACCAGCATTAATAACCATTTGCGAGTAAAGATTCAAGCGTTAAGTCAAAAACAGGAACTGCCCGCTTTTGCTCCACCGCCAGCTTGATCATGACATCCGCCTCGATGTTCACCGGATCGCCGGGGCTCAGAAAGCGCAGGTTCGTCATCCTGCGAGTGTGGGGCAGAATCGCAACTCCAACGGTCCCTCCATCCCAGGTTGCTATGGTCAGGCTGATCCCTTCAATGGCGATTGATCCCTTCTCGACCATGCATGACCGCGTGTTTTCCGGGACCCGTACCCGCAGCCACCAGTCGGTCAGCTCCGGATTGACCGTCGCATTCACGGGATCGAACGACACCAGCTCCCCGCACCCATCCACATGCCCCTGCACAATGTGGCCCCCCAACGGCGTCCCGGCCGGAGTCGGCAGCTCGAGATTCACTACAGAGCCTGGCTTCAATTGTCCCAGAGAGGTCCGCGCCAGGGTTTCTGCTGCCAGGTCCGCATAGAAGATCGGCGGCTCGATCTCAAGAGCAGTCAAACAGGTCCCACTCACCGCGATGCTGTCACCGGTGCGCAGCCGCTCTGCAAACGCGGGAGCGGAAATCGAGATGCGCATGGTCCCTTCGCGCGGCTCTACCGCGGCAATGGCGCCGGTCGCCTCGATGATTCCGGTAAACACTCAGATCTCTCCCCATGGATTCCGCAGGTAAGCATCAACGCGCACATCCTGATCGATGCATTCGACCATTGGCAGACCCGGCAACGGCAATCGCGCCATTGGCTCCTGCAGCAATGGAACCGCGCCCGGCCCCAGAAAAACCGGTGCATAAAAAAGCGTGACCTTATCGACATGGCTCCCGCAGAGGGCGGACGAATTCAATTGTCCCCCCGCTTCCAGGATCGCCGAGAGTATCTCCATCTGACCGAGGCGCTTCATGACGGAGTTCAGGCAGACGCCGCTGTTGCGGACGGAGCGGACCCGCCCTTGCGGTCCCGCGCCGAATCGATCGCCAGCCATTTCGGTGGAATCCACCCGTTCCACCCGCACTCCCAGTGCCTCAAACGTGCGCTGTCTTTGCGTCGGGGCGACCGCGCAAAAGATGAGGAGGTCTTTCTGTGTGGTCCGCACCAGCTTGGAATCGAGCGGAGTTCTCAGTCCCGCATCCAGAACCACGCGCAGAAGCGGTCGCCGGCGTGGCAGCCCGGAACGGTCGGTCAGATGCGGATCGTCCTGCAGCACCGTATTGATGCCGGTGATCAACGCATCCGCGCTGTGGCGCATCTCCTGAACCTGCGCGCGCGCTTTCTCGCCGGTCAGAAAAACCGGAGCCCCGCGGGGAGCGCTGCCCGGCGCCGGCGCAATTCTGCCATCGAGCGAAACGCCCGCCTTCAGGGTCACAAAGGGCAGACCGGTGCGAATGTAGCGGGCGAAGCCGTCATTAAGCTTGCGCGCCTCTCGTTCCAGCACCCCGGTAGTGACCGGTATGCCGGCCGCCCGCAGCTGCTCAAAGCCTTTGCCGCTTACTGCAGGATTCGGATCGGTCGTCGCAGCGACAACCCGCGCCACGCCGGCTCCGATCAGTGCCTTCGTGCAGGGACCCGTACGTCCCGTAGCGCAGCACGGTTCGAGGGTCACGTAGGCGGTCGCCCCTCGCGCGGCGTCTCCGGCGTTCTTCAGTGCAACCACTTCGGCGTGGTCTTTCTTGTCGTACTCATGGCGCCCGGCTCCGACAACCGCCCCTTCTTTCACCAGCACGCATCCCACGGCCGGATTCGGAGAAGCCAATCCCACCGATTGTTGCGCCAGCTCGAGCGCTCGCTGCATCCATCTTTCGTCCAGGTTCGCGTCCGGACTCTCGATTCGCTTTGGCACAGCAACCTTTCTCGTCAAAACCGCAGCTAGTTTTCCAACAGCGAATTCACAAACGCCGCGCTGTCGAATGGCAGAAGATCCTCGAGCGCCTCGCCCACTCCTACAAAGCGCACGGGCAGCTTCATATCGTGCGCAATGGCCACAGCAATGCCGCCCTTCGCTGTTCCATCGAGCTTAGTCAATACAATGCCGGTTACCCCTGCGGATTCGGTGAACAGCCGCGCCTGTTGTAGTCCGTTTTGTCCGGTTGTCGCATCCAGAACCAGCAAAACCTGGTGGGGCGCATCGGGAATAATCCTCTGTGCGGTGCGCCGCATTTTATCGAGCTCCGCCATCAGACCCGCTTTTGTATGCAGACGGCCCGCAGTGTCCACAATCACAACATCGGTCTGCCGGGTCTTCGCCGCCTGAAGCGCGTCGTAGAGCACTGCGGATGGATCACCACCATGCTTCGTCCGGATCATCTCTACGCCGCTGCGCTCGCCCCAGACTTCCAGTTGCTCAATGGCCGCTGCGCGAAAGGTGTCGGCTGCGCACAGCAGCGCCGTTTTTCCCTGCGCCCGATAGAATGCTGCAAGTTTGCCGCTTGTGGTGGTCTTGCCGGTTCCGTTCACGCCGACCATCATGATCACTTCTGGTCCCGCCGCAACAATCGCAGGCGGCGTGACGTTCTCCTTCAGGAGGGCCCCCAGCTGTTCCTTGAGCAACTCTTTCAGTTCAGCTCCGTCTCGAATCTGTTGCCGCTTCGCGCGCTCGCGCAGATTGGCGGTGATTTCAGCCGAGGTGGTCACCCCGATATCGGAAGCGATCAGGCTCATTTCCAGCTCTTCGAGCGCCGACTCATCGACCGTTCGAGTAATCGCCAGAACGCCGTCGATGCGCTCGCTGAGGCTATGGCGGGTTCGCGAAACCGCCTGCCGCATCCGCTCGAACATGCTTTTGTTATTTTCCGGTTCCTGCTCGTTCAGGCTTCCGAACAACGTCTGAATCATCAGAACTGCGCCCTCATCGCACCTGCTTTGAGTTTAGCGAACTCTGCGGTACGCAATTGCGTCCTGAATGCGACTCTAAACCAGCTCAGGAACCTGCTTTCTCATACGGAACGTGACAGGACTCCGGACATTCTTCAATTCCAGCGCACCGGTGGTCACCAGCTCAGCCAGCGCCGCCACCACTTTGTGGTCATACCGGGTGCCGGCCAGGCGGGCCAGGATGTCCAGCACATAGTCGGCGTTCATTGCCGCCTGGTAGGGCCGCGGAGTCGTCATGGCGTCAAACGAATCAGCCACGGCCACAATCCTCGGCATCAGCGGTATCTGATCGCCCGACAAGCCGTACGGATAGCCCGTTCCGTCCAGCGACTCGTGGTGCAGCTCAACTCCAGGCACCAAATCCTGCAGCATGCCGATGGGCCTCAGGATGGCGGCGCCCTTTACAGTGTGCGCCTTTATGATCTCGAATTCCTCCGGGCTCAGCGGTGTCTGCTTCATCACCAGGTAGTCCTCGACGCCGAGGCAGCCTAGATCGTGCAACAGCGCGGCAAGGCGAACTCGCTCCACCTGCTTTTCGTCCAGACCCATCTTCCATGCGATGGCCGCAGCGTACGCGGCTACCCGCTCGGAGTGCCCCCGCAAATAGGCGGTCCGCTCGTCAACCGCCTTGGCGACCATCCGCATCAGTTCGGTCAGAGTTTCGTAGTGTGTGCGCGCTTCGTCGTGCTGTTCTTCGCCTCGTTCCAGGATCGTTTTCAGAGCCGCGCGCCACGCGGGAATCACTTCGGCGAAAAGATCGTCGGAGACCCCTGCGGAATCCGAGTTGCCCCGGTCAACAACTCCCGATTCCAGGACCCGAACCAGTCGCTGAATGCGCCGATCGAGCCATACGGTCACCATCAGCGCCGCTGCTGCGCTTCCGCCCAGTTCGATCACCACCGCCGACCAGTCGGCCAGCGCCGGCCGCAGTAACCGGTGCGCGACCAGCATCGCCAGTACTGTGATCGTCGTTGTCCCCGCGAAAATGGCAAGAACACGGGCAAACACACGCCAGCGAATTCGCATCCCCTTCGAGCTGGACTCCTGGGACGCGCGAGGTTGGACTGTCTGCATGCGGAGCCTTTCTTCGTCAGTCTACGAAGCACAGGCTCTTCCTGCTTCCCCCGAAGGTGGTAAAACGGGCGTCCGAGCGGGTCAACCATCACTTACCCTCGTAATGGTTTGTCCGAAGCGACGATGGTAACTTCCCTTAAGTCTAAGGTGTTATTCGTCCCGGCCCGGACGCAGCATCAGCTCCTGAATTGCTCGCCCCGGCGGCTTGCCCCGCGTGAGAATGGCCTCCATCTGCTCGGCGATCGGCATCTCGACACCATGCTTCCGGGCCAGGCCGAGCGCGGCGGAGGTGGTCCGTACGCCCTCCGCCACCTTGCCTTCGAGGCCAGCGAGAATGTCGTTCAGCTTTTTTCCCTGGCCCAGTTCAACGCCTACCGTACGGTTTCGCGACAGCGATCCCGTACAGGTCAGCACCAGATCACCCAGTCCCGAGAGCCCGGCCAGGGTCTCGCGCCGGCCACCGCAGGCCACAGCCAGACGCGTAATTTCCGCTATGCCGCGCGTGATCAAGGCTGCATTGCTGTTGAATCCCAGCCCGAGCCCCGCGGCAATACCTGCCGCAATGGCAATCACGTTCTTCAGCGAGCCTCCCAGCTCGACGCCCACCACATCGTCATTCGTGTAGAGACGCAGCGTGCTGCTCGAAAACTCTCGCTGCACTCGCGTTGCCAGTTCAGCGTCCGCCGAAGCAATCGTAAGCGCGGTCGGCGCACCTGCCGCAACTTCCTGCGCAAAGGATGGCCCGCTGAGTACGCCGCAGGGCAACACCTTGCCGCACTTCGCCAGGACCGCATCGATGACCTCGGTCATACGAAAGCATGTGTCGTCTTCGATGCCCTTGGTTGCGCTCACCAGCAATTGTCCGGGATGCAGGTGCGGAGCAAACTGCTCATACGACGATCGAACGAACTGCGAGGGAGTCCCGCTGACCACAATTTCCGCGCCGTCGAGAGCCTCGGCCGCAAGATCGAAGACTGTAATCGAGTCGGGAATCGGAAACCCCGGGAGGAATGCCCTATTCTCTCGGCTCTGACGCATCGTCGTTGCAACATCTTTCGCGTACGACCACAGAGCGATGCTGTGCCCCCCTCGCCGCGCGAGGCTGATCGCAATCGCGGTGCCCCAGGCGCCGCTGCCCATGATTGCCACGCGGCTCATGCGGCGGTGGTCCGTGTGTTGCGATCGGTTTTGCCAAAACGGTATTCAGTTCCCTTCATGAGGCGCGCAATGTTCTGGTGATGCTTCAGAATTACGATCAGCGGTATCACAAACAAGACCGTTATCGCCCAGGGAGTTCGCGCCGCATGCGGTAGCATCATCGCAAATAGCGGGAAGGCTATCGCCGACAGAATTGACCCGAGCGAAACGTATCGCGAAACAGCAAAGACCAGCGCGAATACGAACACGCCAGCGAGCGCCGCCCACGGAGCCAGCGCCAGAAACACTCCGAACGCCGTGGCGACCCCTTTGCCGCCCTTGAAGCGCAGCCAACCCGTGTACATGTGGCCGAGCACCACGAACAGCGCGGCGATGGCGACCCCGTCCGCCCGCACATCCCGCGCGAGTCCCAACCGGTCAGCAACGACCCCACACAGCAGGACCGCGCAACTGCCCTTGAGAACGTCGAAGATCAACGTGGCGACGCCCAGGCCTTTGGAGCCTGAGCGCATCACGTTGGTCGCGCCAATGTTGCCACTGCCCGTCTGGCGGATATCCTCCTTGCGAAAGAACCGCACCAGAAGATATCCGAAAGGAATCGACCCGAGGAGGTACGCCACCAGCCCGGCGACCGAGTAGAAGATCAGGGGCATCGCGTCCTTGAGTCTATCAGTTGGTCATGGCCGCTCCGGCAGCATGCCACCTGTGCGGGAACGAGCCCCCCCGGGTTCCAGGCTTTCCCTTCAACCGGACCGCCCTTTTGCCTTACTTGCTGCAGCTAGTGCACGTCCGGGACCTGCGTTGCCTTGCCGTTCCGCAAGCTCTCCTCGATGATGCTTCGCACCTGGCGGTCGGCCTGCTGCGCCAGTCTCCCTTGTTCCGCGCCCAGCTTTCCCTGCCTGGCACCCAGCTCTCCCTGCTGCGCCCCCAGTTCTCCCATCTTCGCGCCGAAGTCGCCCTGTCGGCCCCCTGCCTCGCCCTGCAGGCCGCCGAGCCTCGCCTCGATTTCGGCGAGCTTCACCTCGATCTGCGCCATTCTCTCTGGGTTCAAGTCCGCCTGAACAGAAGCTAACTTCTCCTGAAGCTCCGCCATCTTCTCCGGAGTCAGCATCTTGTCCTGGTCAGCCTTAAGTTTCGCTTCAACTTCTGCCAGCCGCTTCGTATTCCATAGATCCTGTTCCGCTTTGGCTTTCGCCAGAGATTCGTCCAGTTCTGTCATCTCCTTCGACAGATCCGGCAATCTCATGCTGCCTGCCTCCTCCTGGGCACGTGCCAGCTCTTCCTGCTGCTTGCCCAGTGCCTCTTGCTGCTTTCCCAGAAGTCCCTGCTGACGACCCAGTTCCTCCATCGGCGTGTAGATCGCGCGAATCTTCGCGACGATCGCCGGATCGGTTACGACGTACGATTTTCCATCGTGCATGAACCAAAGAAAAGGCCCCTTCGCCACTTTGCGTGCCGCGTCCAGTTCCGCTTTGCGGTCTCTGCCCCAATCGCCGGAGAAAGTGATCTGGTCCCCGGAGCCTTCGATGATCGCGTAAGAGTCGCCATTGTCTGAGAAATGGTACGCGTAGCCATTGGCACTCCGACCATCACTGCTGATGGGAGCGTCCGCATCAGGGCCACTCACCGTAACCGAATCCCCACTGTTCAGGACTGAGGTCGCTGTGCCTTTGCCCAGAGCTGGCGGCGGAGTCGGAGGCGTGGGCTCGGCCGGAGGAGGGGTCGGCCCAGAAGCCGGGGGCGGCGCTGTCTGGTCCTGCGGCGCTTCGGCAGGAGCACTGGACTCTGTCGGATTCGGAGCCGCCTTGTCGTCTGGCGCCGCTTCCGGTGCGGGTGCGGCCGCAGGTGCCGGCGCGGTCACCGGGGTCGGAGGGGCCGCCTGCGCACCCACGCGCGGCACCCGGATTAAAGCCGTCGCAGCAAACAACGCTGCCGGAATTAACAGTAGCGAGACCAGTGCCCGCCGCCGTCCGGCGAACGCGCTCCGAAAACGGTGTTCGTTCAGCAGCTGCTCGATGCGGCGAGAAAGATTCCCTGTCCGAGCCATGGCAACTCCGGGAAGGGTTGGGCGCGACACCGCCGCGAACTCAAGCAGGACCTCGGCATAACCGGCCCGGCTTGACGCGGCATCGAGACCCGCGCGGTCGCCGATCGCTTCACCCAGCGCACACAGCTTGCGCCGCAGCCACCATCCCAGCGGGCTGAACCAGAACAATGCCGTATAAATGCCCGCAAGCAATTGCAGATAGAAATCCAGCTGCCGCACATGCGAACGCTCATGCGCCAAAACCACCCGCAGCTTTTTCATGTCCCATTGCGCGTAATTGGCGGGAAGCACGATTCCGGATCCTATGGTCACGGGCGATGGAATCTTCGAGCTGGAGCGCACATTCGGCTCCGGCGCAATTAGCGGTGAAACAGGATCAGCCGTCACCCATAGCCTCAGCGCCATGCCCAGACCCCACAGCAACCGCAGTATCAAAGCTCCGGCAACGGCCAGATAGATCATGGCGACCATTCTTCCCGGCTCCGGCCAATGCCTCGCCTGTTGTGGAATCGTCGCAGGCCCCGAAATCGCCGCTTCCGGCGCTGGCGCCACGGAGATCGCCGTGCTCGACGGAGCCAGGTTCAGCGACGAGTCCTCCGACCTGACCAGCACAACCGGGGCAGGCAGAATCGTCCTCGCCTGCGGAACGGCCCGCTGACGCACGCGAATCGGCACCACCCAGACGAATCGCCCTCCCACCTCAGTCGCGGCAGACCAACGCATCAACAACGGCATCGCCAGTGAAGCGATCAGCACCACGCTCCACGCCGCTTTCCGAACTGGCACATTCCGCACGCGCAACACATGCAGGCCCGCACCCACCGCGATCGCAAACGCCAGTGCCCGCAGCGCCGCTTCGATCATCGTCGTCGTCATGCCTTGCCTCCCTCTTGTTTCCTCGCCGCCGCCACTCGCTTCGAAAGCCGCTCTAACTCAGCCCGGCTCACCACCTTCGAATCCAGTAGCCCCACCAGCAACTCTTCCACCGACCCTTCGCAGAACCAGTCCACGATGCGCTGCACCGCTCGCGCTGCCACCTTTTGCGGCGATTCCGCCGAGCGATAGATAAAGGTTCGGTTGTCTACGGAGTGCGCCAGATACCCCTTTTCTTCCAGGCGCCGCAGCACCGTGCGGATCGTTGAGTCTTTCAGGGGACGGTCGACCTCTTCCCGTACCCGATCGGCCGTCGCCTCGCCCAGCCGCCAGACAATGCCCAGAATGCCGCGCTCCAGCTCGCCCAACCCGGCGGGATCGTGATTCGATGAAGTGTTACTTGCCATAGTGTTACCCACTGTAACACACAAGCGGGCACATAGCGCAAGAGGTTGTGCAGAATTTTTTCAGGATTTCAGCAAATGCAAGCTCCCGGCTCCTTACCCTGGCTCCCGGCTTGCCTTCCCTACATCAGCCGGCGCCGCACCAGGTCCAGCGCCTGCTGGCTGGCGTAGAAGCGTACCCCGGCCCGATCGCCCGAGAACCGCTTCTCCACCCAGTCTGTGCCATCGGAGTCGCTCACCGCTACATAAACCAACCCCACCGGCTTCTCCTCCGTACCGCCGCTCGGACCCGCAATCCCCGTGACTCCCAGCCCCACCGTCGACCCGCACCGCTCCCGAATCCCTTCCGCCAGCGCAATCGCAACTTCTCTGCTCACCGCGCCGTGTTCGGCAATAAGCTTCGGGTCCACGCCTGCCAGCTCCGTCTTCAGTCGATTGCTGTACACCACTGCGCCCCCTGTGAACGACCGTGAGCTTCCGCTCACGCTGGTGAGCCTCTCCGCGACCATGCCGCCTGTGCAGCTCTCCGCAACCGCCAGCGTCGCTCCACGCATCTCGAGGTAGTACAGAACAATCTGCTCCAGAGTCTCGCCCTGGGACGAATAGATAAAGTCTTCGAGCTCTTCCTCTATTTTTCCCGCCAGCTCGTCGACGCGCGTCTGCGCGAGATCGGCGATCGCTTTGGCACAAGTCAGGCGCAGCTCGATGTCTCCCATGTGCGCGAGAATCGTCGTTTCCACGTCCTTATATTGCGTGTAAATCGGAGCAATCCTGGCATCCGCCGCCGATTCGCCGATCATCGCCGCCTTTAGCACCCGCGTGGCGAGGTGCCTTATCGGCACAATCTCCCGGAGGCGCGGCAGGCAATCCCCCTCGAACATGGCCCGCAGCTCGTGCGGCGGTCCGGGCAGCAGCATGGCCAGCTTCCGATGCTTCCCCACTACTGTGTCCAGCCACTGCCCGGGCGCAGAGCCGAGCTGATTCGGCAGGATGGTGGCGCCTTCGATCACATCGGCCTGCTTTTCGTTGTTGCGCGTCATGGTCCAGCGCCGCGCCGCCGCGCGTTTGTACAGATGGGCGATGATCTCGGGATCGCGCTTCACCTTCACGTCCAGGGCATCGGCCACAGCCTCGCGCGTCAGATCGTCTTCCGTCGGACCCAGCCCGCCTGAAATCACTACGATGTCCACGCGGCCCAGAGCATGGCGCACGGCATCGGTGAGGTTCTTCAGCTTGTCGCCGGCGATGGTCTTGAACTGGACCGCGACGCCCAGCTGGTTCAGTTTTTCCGTTATGTAAAGGGAGTTGGTGTCCTGGCGGTACGGCGTGAGCATTTCCGAGCCAACCGCGATAATCTCCGCGTTCATCGATCTCCGGATTTCTTCCCGCGTGAATTCAACCCGCCAGCCGATGGGCGATCAAAGCAGCCGCCATCCTTCGACACCCAGCGCGACCTGATAAATCGAAGTGTTCGTTGCCACCAGCGCGCCGCCGCCCGGCACAAAAGTGAAGCCAACAATCCCCGGTCCCGACAGCGCAAGCGACGCTTCGCCCCGCGGCGAAATCATCGCCACACCCCTGCGGCCGCGCAAAGACGCCGCCACATATACGTTCCCCGCCACGTCCACCGCCACGCCCTGGGGGCGACCCAGTCCGCGATGCAGCACGGCGATATCGCCATCGCGATTGATCGCATACACCGCGTCATAGCTCGAGGTGGTGGGCCCTGTCACGTACAGTGTTCCGTCCAGACCAAATGCCAGGTGATACGCCGCAACGCTCGGCTCCAGTGTCGCGAATACGAAAATCTGCCGGTCCGGCGCAATCTTAAAAATGGTTCCGCTCCGGTCCCCTACGTAAAGATTCTGATCCGAGTCAAATGCCAGTCCCGTCGCTACTCCCATACCTTCCGCGTAAACCGCCGAAGAGCCGTTCTTTGCTACCCGATATACCTTGCCCTCATGCCGCGACGAAACATAGAGATTATCGTCGTAATCCACCGCAAGGCCGGTCGCGTTCACAATGCCCCGCGCAAAAGGCCTCATCTCCCCATCGCGTTCGATGCGAAACACAGAAACCGGCGTCTCCTGGCCGCGCTGCCCTGAGAAGGTCGCGTAAATGGCCCCGGCATGATCCATCACCGGGTTCGCGACCGCGTGCACTCCCGTGGCAATGAGGCTTGCCACGCGAACGTCCACAGCATTACTTTGCGCGCCATTCTGCAAAATGCGCAGCCGTCCAGATTCGGCTTCGTCCGGCACGCGCAGCAGCAGGCGCGCGCTGCGGCTCAGCAGCACCGGCGCAGCCAGATCGCCCAGCATCGCGATCGGCCGCCGCCACTCACCGCCTCCTGTGCGTTTCGGATCAGCTTGCCCTGCCGCGATCGCTCCCAGGTTGAATCCGCGTACCTCGACGTCCCCGCCCGGCAGTGCTGCCCCTGGCGACACCGCATCGATGCGCGGCGTGGTGTTCGATTCGGGTTTGAGAATGCGTACCATTCGTCCTTGCTATCCGCTACGCGCTACCAGCTACCCGCTGCCTTTCCGTCACCACCACATCCGCACCACCAGCATCACCAGCAAACCATAGACCCCCGCGCCGAGATCGTCCAGCATGATTCCGGTTCCACCCTGCAGACGCTCCAATTGCCGCACGGGCCACGGCTTCACAATATCGAAAAGCCGGAACAACGCGAAACCCAGCAGCGCATGACCGACGTCGATGGGCGCAATCGCCA
The DNA here is from genome assembly GCA_964610635.1 of uncultured Acidobacterium sp. Lineage (GTDB taxonomy): Bacteria > Acidobacteriota > Terriglobia > Terriglobales > Acidobacteriaceae > Palsa-343. Next base: position 17,675 of record CAZSWI010000015.1, on the reverse strand, counting down.
GCGCCACCCACTGTCCGGCCACTTCGTCGATCACCACAAACCCGGGATCCCTCTGCCCGCCCGTCTGCCCGTTTTCCCGCTCCACAACCGTGCCCGCCGGAATCCCGATCAGGGTTGCAGCCACCGCACCTGCCAGCGTAACAACCGTGGCCCATGGGCCCGTCCAATGCAATCCACGAAGGCTTGCATACCATATCGACGTTGCCGCCAGCGACGCCCAGGTCCCGGGCCCCGGCTTCAGCCACCCAATCCCAAAAAACGTTCCGACTACCCACGCCCATTTTGTACGAGAGCCCAGCGGCGCTGCCGTTCCTTCCTCGTGAATCCGCACCCCGGGGGGGCGCAATTCAGTCTTTCTCGTCATGCTCTCCATGCGGCTGCGAATCGCAGCCCAAACCCTCCAGCACTTCCGGGTCGAGAATCGGTGATGAGATCCGGTAGCCTCCGCTCGCCCATTTCCCCAAATCGATTACTCTGCACCGATCGCTGCAAAACGGAAAATCTTCGTCCTTCTCCGCCACTACGGTTCGGCACGTCGGACACCGCATTATTTTTCCCTTCAGACTCACGACCCCACTCTCGCAATAGCCAATTGTCGCTCGTCAGCGCTCAGCGCAGATTCGCTAACCACCTTCGCCACAAGATCGTATTCGTGCGCCTCCGTGACCTCGCAGCGATAAAATCGTCCCGCCGTCAGCTCCTCGAACGGACCAAAATCGTTGAGATAAACCGTTCCGTCAATTTCAGGCGCGTGATACTGCGTTCTTCCCTCCCACAAAAGCGGCGTCTCGGCTGACTCGCCGTCGACCAGCACATCGAAGCTGCGTCCCACCCGCGCCTGCATGGTTTGACGGCTGATTCCCTTCTGCAGCTTCATCAGCGCACGGCGTCGCTGCTCGATTACACGCTTCGGAACCTTCCCGCCCAGCTCAAAGGCGCGCGAACCGTCCTCGTCGGAATAAGCAAACACCCCCAGCCATTCGAATTTCGCCTCGCTCACAAAATCGCACAGCGCCTCAAAGTCCGCATCTGTCTCGCCAGGGAACCCCACGATGAATGAGGTGCGCAGCGCGACCCCCGGCACCGCTGCCCGCACTTTTGCGAGCATCTTCAGAAAAATCTCCGCCCCCGCGCCCCGCTTCATCGCTTTCAATACCGGCGCTGACGCATGCTGCAACGGCACATCGAGATACCTGCAGATATTGTCGTGCTTCGCGATGGTGTCGAGCAGCCGCCCGGTGATGCGGTTCGGATAGGCATAGAGAAACCGCAGCCACATCAGCCCTTCGATTCTCGCCAGCCGATCCAGCAGCGACGCCAGCCCGTCTTTCACTCCCAGATCCTCGCCATAGCAGGTCGTATCCTGGCCGATCAGAGTAATCTCCCGCACGCCCTCGGCGACCAGAGCCTCAGCCTCCGCTACCACCGACTCAAACCGCCGCGACCGAAACTTCCCGCGCAGGTTCGGGATTACACAAAAAGTGCATGGATGGTCGCATCCCTCGGCAATCTTGATATAGGCGGATGCGCCCTTTGTCGCCCGCAGCCGCGGGGTCGTGTGATCGTAGAGATACTGTGGCAGCTGCGCGGCAGCGCCATCCCAGACTGCGCGCGAAAATCGCCCCTGCTCCTCGCGACGATTTCCTTCGGCGCGAAACCTCGCCGCTTCTGGCTCATGCCTATGGCTCCCCGACCGGGATTCGCGCCCCGGTCGCACCTCGGCATGCCCGTTGCTCGAAGAAAGAATATGAAACAACGATGGCGACTCTGCCTTCGGCGCCGTTGAATCGAGTCCCGCCGCGGCAAGAATCTTCTCCAACTCCCCCGTCCCGACCACCGCATCCACTTCAGGAATGTTTTTCCGAATTTCATCCCGGTAGCGCTCCACCAGGCAGCCGGCCACGATCAGCTTCCGCGCCGGGCCAGCGATCTTAAGCCGCGCCATCTCCAGAATCGCGTCCACCGATTCCTGCTTCGCCTTATCGATAAACGAGCAGGTGTTCACCACCAGAATGTCCGCAGTTCCGGCGTCCGCAGTCATCACCGCGCCAGCGCGATCAAGCAGCCCCATCATCACTTCGCTGTCCACAAGGTTCTTCGGACAGCCCAGCGAGACAAACCCCACCCGTGGCCGGGCCTGGGCAACTGGCGCATCCGCGACGCCATCCATCGTCAATCCATCGTTCACATCTCCATTTTACGGGATGCGGAGGATTGCCATGCCCGCTCGGTGATAGACTGCGCGGTTCTTAGAAAGGAGCACCCTTCATGCGCCTCTCACCCGCGGCTCGACCCACAAATCCGCGGCCGTCAAGCATCTCGCCGGCGACCAAAACGCAACGGCGCGGTATCGCCTTTGCGGCCCTCTGCGCGGTCCTGCTTTGGGTCGATGGATGCGCCTACCAACCAGCCTCGTACGGCCATAACCTGCCGGGCTTCTGGCTCGGCCTGCTTCACGGGTTCCTGATCTTGTTCAGCTTTATCGGCAGCCTTTTGACCAACGTGCGCATCTACGCCTTCCCGAACGCCGGCCACTGGTACGACTTCGGATACGTTCTGGGCGCCATGACGTTTCTCGGCGGATCGGGCGCCAGCAGGCGATAATTCCCGTCCGCTTCATCAGGCCACAGCCGGCTTCCGCTGAGCAGCCGCTAACCCCGCCGCGCGCGACGTCGATTCCCGGCCGGGCTCCTTCAGCCGGAATTCCGACACCACTCCCTGCAGTTGCGCCGCCAGCTCCGACAATTCCGAGCATGCCTTCGCCGACTCGTGCGTTCCCGTTGTCGTCATCTCCACCGACCGGCTGATCTCACTCATCGACCGATTCACTTCTTCAGTCGCCGCCGACTGCTCGTTGGCCGCCGCCGCTATCTGGCTAATCATGTCCGTCACGCTGTCCGACGCCGCGATGATCGCCCGCAGAGATTCGCCCGCCCGCGCCGCGCTTTCGCTGCTCTCATTCACCTGCGCCAGCTCCGCCTGAATCGATTCCACGGCCTTGTGCGCCTCAGCCTGAATACTCCCGATCAGTTCTCCAGTTTCCCGTGTCGCCTGCGCTGTTCGTTCCGCCAGCCGTCGCACTTCACCCGCCACTACCGCGAACCCCCGGCCCTGCTCCCCGGCCCGCGCCGCTTCGATCGAGGCATTCAGCGCCAGCAAATTCGTCTGCTCGGCAATCTCGCCGATCACCGAAATGATCTTCCCAATTTCCTGTGAGCGGCTCGCCAGTTCCTCGATCTGCGCCTCGGTAGCCCGGCTGGCCGTGGTCAGGCTCTGCATCGCGCCCACCGTCTGGTCCACAACCGCGCCTCCCTGATGCGCCGTCTGTTTCGCCTCCGTCGCGCCCATCGTCGCCCTCGACGCGTTCGCACTCACCTCGGCGATCGTCGCCGCCATCTCGTGCATCGCCGCCGCGACCTGCTGGCTCTGTTGTTTCTGCGCGGTCGTGCTTTCCAGCAGCTGGTCCTGCGCCGTCGATAGCTCAGCCGCTGCCGATGCCACCTGCCCTGCGCTGTCCAGGACGGCCCGGATCATCTTCTTCAAGTCGGCCTCCATCCGGTTGATTCCCTCCGCCGTCCGCCCAATCTCGTCCCGGCTCCGGTGCAGCAGCGGCTCGCCGCTCAGGTCCCCCTGCGCCACCCGCGCAACTCTGTTCCCGATCATGTGTATCCCGGCCAGGATCTGCGCGCTCAGCAGCCAGCCGATCAATACGCTGCCAACGACCGAAAGGATTTCCGCAACCAGCCCCACCACGACCGTGGTCGACTGCGCCGCCGACAGCGCTTCATTGTCGTTCACCAGCCGTTCCTGCGCGCGTCGCGTCACCTCGGTGGCATCTTTCTGCGCCTGGGCCACAAGGCTGCTGCCCACTCTCAGCCGGACCAGCGCAGCTTGCCGGGCTGCTTCCCCTTGTCCGAAAACCTGGACTTTGATCTCTTCCTGCGTCGCCAGCGATCCGTCGCGAAGATCGCTCGTCAGCCGCGCCACCAGTTCCTGATCTTCAGGCGGCGCCAGCTTCGCGACAACGTCCAGATTCTCAAAGACCTTCTTCCACGCCTCTACCCGCGCCGCCTCGTATTTGGAAGCCAGCTCCGCATCCTCGCCATACAGCACGTAATTGCGAAAGGCGAAACAGGCGTCGCTCACATAGCGGCTGGTCCGCTCGGCTGCCATCGCCGACGGCAACCGCATCGCATTGATCTGCCACTCGATTTCGCGCATGCGCCGCACCTGCGCGATAACCGTCACAAACGCTGCGCCGCTCAACAGGCAGATGACCGCGAAGCCTGCTATCAGTTTCTGTTTGATGGTGAATGCCATGTCACGGTTCTTATCGGAAAAGAACGGAAGATCATGAATCGAGCGATGGTTATTGCGGGGTTTCACGGCGAACCTGCGCCGTCGCGCCGTCCTCCGGCATGACCAGCAGCAGAAAAACCATTCCCACCACCATAAACATCCGGAACGCCGGCTCCTGCCCGTTCCAGGTATGCGACTGCCACATCAGGAACCACTCCCCGCCGACGCTCAGGAACGCCACCAGCCACATCAAGAGGCTCACCGTCAGCCCGCCGATGGCCAGCGTCTTCGCCTCCTGAAACGCCGCCGCGGGCTTGCCCACCGCGCGCAGAAGCTTTATGACGCCGGCCCAAACCAGCAGCATTGTAACGGCCTCCCAGCAGATGACCCCGTTGTAAAACGCCGCCTGGATCCACAGCGCATGAATCGCCCGCCACATCCCGTGATTTCCCGGAAATGTCGTGTCCATCTGCAGCACGTGATGGACAAAGGCGTAATTCGACCCATAATCGGTCAGATTATTCAGGACCACCAGCGTGTAGAAGAACGCCACGGCGGCTACCAGCAGCGTTTTCGAGAGCCGCAGGATCATCGCTTCCCCTCGGACGCAAAACTCTGGAAATACGCAGTCAGCGCTGCGATCGTCGCGGCGTCGTACTCTGGATTCGCCGGCATGTTTGCCTCCGGGTTCACGGAATTGGGCCGAAGCACATACTTCCCAAACGCCGACGGATTCCCCTGCGCGATCAGCGCCATCTGTGGCCAGCCAAACGGCGACTTGGTTCCGCCAACGTCTCCTTCGCGATGACAGCGCAGGCAGTTCTGCTGCGCGACGCGGTAGCCCGCCATCGCCGGCGAGGCCGCTGCACCACTCGGCCTTAGTTCCTCCAGCACCGTCGCCTCGTCGAAGAACTTCAGTCCCACCACGCCATACGGAATCTGCGCCTCATCCGCGTGCGCGAGCACATGAAACGCCGCCCTGAAAGACGGATGTGAGATCAGGAACGGCGGGTAACTCTCGCCTTCGGGACCACGCGGCCATCTCGACGGTTCCGCTCCGCCAATGCGAAGCACCAGAAAAGGATGATGCGACGCTCGATACTCCACGGTGTAGTGTCCCTCGTAGCCATCGTCGCAAATCGCGGCGATCAACTGCTTGCCGCCGTCGGCCCCCAGCGCGCTCACCAGCTCATCAAGAGAAACACCGCTCAACCTTACCGGTCCGGAAAAATTTGAGTCGTCCCTGACCGTGAACGAAACCTGCGGCAAACGGCTCAGATCCTCGTACCGAACAAACCGCTTCGCTCCCTGGGGGATTCCCGGCACGTCTCCTGAAATTTCCAAATCCTGCGGAGAGCTGCGAGCGACTGACAGCGTCAGCCGCTGCGGTGCGTCCGCCGGCGCCCCCGCACCGATAAGCGCTGCGCAAAGTAGAAGAATTCCCGATCGCATGCCGCTTATCGTAAACGACAGTCGCCGCTCTTCTAAGGAAAATCTCAGCGTGATAGAGTCTCCGGAATGACGCCCGAGCAGACTCCGGAAGAGCGCCTCGTCGCCCTCGGCCTTGTCCTTCCGCCGCCACCCGCGCCCGGCGGCAATTACCTGCCCGCGAAGCAAGCGGGACCTCTGCTGTTCCTCGCCGGCGTCATCTCATCGGACGAGAACGGCGTACTCACCGGTAAAGTCGGGGACGACCGGTCCCTCGACGAAGGGCGCCACGCCGCTCGCCGTTGCGCGCTCACCCAGCTTGCTGTGATCCGCCAGGCGCTCGGCACAATCGACGAGGTCGAGCACATCGTCAGCGTCAATGGCTACGTCAACACCGTCGCGGGCTTTCCCGATTCCCCCCAGGTGATCAACGGCGCTTCCGACCTGCTCGTCCAGGTCTTCGGCGAAGCCGGACGCCACGCCCGCGCCGCCATCGGCGTTACCGCTCTGCCCCGCCACGCCATGGTCGAACTCCAGATGGTTGTCTCGGTGCGATGACGGAACACCCACTCGATGCCGCCTCCACCCACGCGCGCTGGAATCGCGCTCTTCCTCCTCGCCTCGAAATCGACTCCGGCGACATTGTCCATTTCGAGTGCCTCGAAGCCACCGGGGGGCAAGTCCATCCCGGCATCTCGCTCGACGAACTTTCCGGCATCGATCGTGGCCGCATCCACTCCCTCACCGGCCCTGTCCTGGTTCGCGGCGCGAAACCAGGCGATGTCCTCGAAATCGAAGTCCTCGACCTGACCCATCACGGCTGGGGATATTCCACCGTCGTGGAAGGCCTCGGCTTTCTCAAGGATCGTTTCCGTCAGCCGTACCTTTTCCATTGGGACCTCCTTCCGCACGAAACGCGCTCTCTGGCACCAGCTGTCGTGCCTCTTCGTCCGTTTTGCGGGGTGATGGGCGTCGCCCCCAGGATCGAGGGCGAATTCCGCACCCGTCCACCCGGCCCGTTCGGCGGCAATATGGATGTCCGCGAGCTCTCGGCCGGCGCACGCCTCTATCTCCCTGTCTTCAGCCCCGGCGCGCTTTTTTCCTGCGGAGACGGCCACGCTGCCCAGGGAGACGGCGAGGTCTGCATCAACGGCATCGAATGCCCCCTCGATGCCACTCTGCGCTTTCACCTGCATCCCGGCAACACGATCTCCGGCCCGCTCATCGAATCCGCCCAGCCGCGTTCCATCGCATCCGATTCCTGGATTGTCGTCGAATCCGACGCAGACCCGCTGCGCGCCGCCCGTAACGCAACCTCCCGCATGGTCGATCTGCTCGTCCGCCTTTGGGGCTTCTCGGAAATCCACGCTTACATCCTGTGCAGTGTCGCCATGCACCTGCGCCTCAGCCAGGTCGTAAACGAGCCCATGATCACCGTGAGCGCGGCCATCGCGAAAAGCATTCTTCCTGAAAGGCGTCTCTTCTGATGCTCATCAACGATCCCGCTATCGTCAGCGAACTCTCCGAGCTCTATCGCCGCTACGAAACCGCCCTCGTTTCCAACGACGTCGAAAGGCTGATCGCCATGTTCTGGACCTCGCCGCACACGGTCCGCTTCGGCGCCACCGAGAATCTCCACGGAATCGAAGAGATCGTCGCATTCCGCAAAGGACGCTCGCCCGCCAACCTCGCCCGCGCCATCGACCGCCTCGACATCCTCACCTTCGGCGACGACTTCGCTGAAATCACCGTCGAATTCTCTCGACTCACCCCTGGTGGCATTGCTCACGGCCGCCAGAGTCAAACCTGGGTTCGCCTGCCGGAAGGTTGGCGCATCGTCGCTGCCCATGTTTCTTTCCTCCCCGCCAACAAGACATAAGCAGGATTTATTTCCCGCATCAGGTTTCCCAATCATCCTCATATTTTTTCTTTAGCCTGAACTCCACCTGGGCTATGCTCTCCTCAAAGTCCCTGTCGACTCGGCTCCCCAGTTCTCGCAGCCGCTCTTGTCTCAACAACCGATTTGAAGACTGCACCACGCAGCCCACCGCTCCACATTTCAGGCGCGGCCAAGGACTTTTTCTACAACTTTTGAGGAGGCTCACTGATGTCCAGGAGATTCGCTCCAGCTCTTTGCGTTTTCGTCGCAGCCTGCTTTACCCTACCCCTCGCAGTTCACGCTCAGCAGACCCTCGGCGGCATCACCGGCCAGGTCACGGACGCCTCGGGAGGCGCGGTTTCCGCCGCAACGGTCACGGTCGTAAACGATCAAACCACCTTGACCCACACGACGAAAAGCAATGCCAGTGGCGAGTATGAATTCGTGCAGCTGCCTATTGGCACCTATACCGTCAGCTTTATGGTGCAGGGCTATGAGACTCAGAAATTCCCCTCCATTCTCGTCCAGGCCGATCGCACCGCCACCGTCAATGCTGTCCTCAAAATCGGCCAGATCAGTGAGTCCGTTACTGTCGAGGCCTCACCGCTGCTCAATACCGTCGACACCACCAACGGCTATGTTCTCGACAAAGCGCAGATCGACACCATCCCTCTGCCCACCGGCAGCTTCACCGGCCTCGCCATTCTTTCCCCAGGCGTTAACGCCGAGCTCCCCGGCGGCACCGGATCGAACAGCGGTCTCGGTAATGCGCCTATCTGGGCCAACGGCCAGCGCGATACCTCGAATGCCTTCCTGCTGAATGGAGTGGATTCCAGCAACCTCTTCAACGGTAAAAGCACCAGTCAGGTGGAGTCAGCGCGCGTCGTGAATAATACCGGCGGCAGCGCCAGCAGCGGCACCACCAGCGCCGGTGTCGAGCCCAGCGCTTCCTCGGTGTATCTCTCCATCGGAAATTCCATCCCCACCCCCGCCCCGGAAACCCTCTCTGAGGTCCGCGTCAACGCTTCCATGTACGACGCTCAGCAGGGATCGGCCAGCGGCGCCCACATCGACATGAGCACCGGCTCCGGCAGCAACGCTATGCACGGCAGCCTCTACGGCCATCGCGGCACCAACTGGATCAACGCCGCGCCCTTCTTCTTCAAAAACAACAGCGGCATCCCGGAGGAATACCGAAATCCAGAGCTACACCGTTACATTGCTGGCGGCACAGTGGGCGGACCTATCGTCAAGGACAAGCTCTTCTACTTCCTCGGCTATCAGCACCTCCATATCTCCGATCAGGAAACAGGAGATAATCTGATCGCCGTCCCCCCAGGCCTCAGCGATACCAATCGAACGCCCGCAGGACTGGCCACGATTGTCGATAACAACTACGGAGCTATTAGTCAACTGTATGGCTACACCGTCGGCGCTTCAGACTGGGCTGCCAATCCCGTCGGGCTTGCCCTTTTCCAGGCTAAGCTCCCCAACGGACAGTGGCTCATTCCCAACGACAATGGCCACGTCCCCGACGCTCTCTCACCCTCGAATGCCTTTGAGACCGGCACATCCTACTTCACCGCTGACCAGGCCGTCGGCGATCTGGACTGGAACGCCTCGACAAAAGACCTGGTAAGTTTCAAGTACTACTACCAGCACGATCCCAACAGCTCGCCGTACGGAACCTCGAGCGTGCCTGGATTCACGGAACACATGGATGCCGGATCGCAGGTGGCTTCCATCAATAACATCCAGACCCTAAGCCCCAGCTTCAGTCTCACCGAAACCCTGGGTGTTCTACGCGAAAAGGCCTACAGCACCAACGACCAGCTCTGGGCGCCCGGCCAGGCCGGATCCCCGCTCGCCGCCATGACCTCTGCCTTCGGCTCCTATTTCCCAGGCATCACCATTGTCGACACTCTCGGCGACTACGGCTTCGGCCTCGGGCTTCCGGCGGTAGGTCTGAACATCGGACCCGGCTCCGGAAACCAGGGAGCCTTTACCGGCGTCTTCCAGAATCGCATCGAACCGTCAGCAACCGCCATATGGACGAAGGGACCGCATTCCATTGCCTTTGGCGGAAGCTGGGCCTATTCGCAGCTCAACATCCGCGACCTGCGCACAGGCAAGGGCGCGGTCGCAACTCCCGATTTCTCCACCTTTGCGATGAACTGGGTAACACCCTACTCGACTAATGGATTTGTCGCCACCGACTTCCTCCAGGGCGACGCCAACCGCTATTACCGCGCCAATCAGACCGGGCTCTTCCTGCAGGATAAGTACCAGGTGCGCGCCAACCTCAGCATCACCGCCGGCCTTCGCTATGACTGGAACGGAGGCCTAACCGAGAAATACGGGCGCATCTATAACTTCGACCCTTCTGCTTATAGTTACAACGCCGGCTCCGATACCATTAGCGACCCTGGCTTTATTATTGCCGGCAATAACATGAACGGAACGAAGGGCGTCAGTAACACCACGCTGACCGGCAGGCAGTGGGGCATCGCGCCACGTCTCGGCTTCGCGTGGCAACCATCCACATTCAAGGATAAATTCGTCGTCCGCGGCGGCACCGGCTTCTACTATGACCGCGGTGAACTCTATACCTACTTCTCGCCAGGCTACGCTGCCGGTGAGGTGGCGGGCGGCCCCTTCGGCGTCAGCCAGACTCCCCCGTTTGTCACCGCGCAAAGCTGCCCCTACAGCGCATCGCCTTATGGCAATACCAGCTTCCTCTACCTCTATTACATTCCCATCTGCGGTCTCAGTCCTTTTACTCCCGCCGACGGCAGCACCCTGGCCTACAATCTTGCTCAACCCTGGGGTCCCGCCCCCCTGGCTCCCCCATCCAATCCAAGCGCCGCGGAACTGGTCAACTTCTTGCCCAATGCTTCCGGCATTATCGCCGGTGCCCAGCCCTTTACTTTGGGCGACTACAACCGCGCCAATAAGCTGCCCTACTCGATTAACTTCACTCTCGACCTGGAGTGGCAGCCTCGCAACGACCTGATGATCGACCTCGGTTACGTCGGCAATCTCGGACGCCACCAGGTCATTCCTCTGCCCTTCAACCAGGCCCAGCTCGCCACTTCCGGCAGCCCCACACATCCCGGCGGGACCGCAACGCAGGACTTCAGTTACGGTTATACGGTTTATGATCCCACCACTTTCTTCCCCATTTGCGTGAACAACGATCCTAACTGCGCCTATGGTCCGATGCAGCAGAACTACGAAGGCGGCAACGTCGATCTTCGCGTTCCTTACCTCGGTTACTCTTCTGAGTCCGAATCTTATACGGCTGCCGGTATCTCCTCCTATAACGCCTTGCAGGCGCACGTGGAAAAACGGCTTAGCAGAGGCTTTCAGACCGGGCTTTCTTACACTTTCTCGCACGCCACCGATGAACAGAGCGCCCTCGGCCTCTTTTACAACGGTAATAACCCCAACAATCTGCGCAGCGGCTACGGATCGGCCGACTTCGACCGCAAACACGTGCTGAACTTCACCTACGGCTTCGTTCTGCCGAAGTTTTACAACGAGAGTTCCCTCTCCGGCAAAGTCTTCGATGACTGGTCGCTCACCGGGATAGCTGTCGTCCAGAGCGGCCAGCCTTACAGCATTATAGATTTCTCCGGCGCGGTGGGCAGCCTCTACTACAGCACTTTCGACGGCATCACCAACCCCATCGTTCCCCTCGCTCCCGGCTGTAACGCCAAGACCGCCCTTACCGGCCATTCCGGGGCCTTCTATAACAACACAACGGGTGGAGGCGCAGCTCTCAAAGCATCCTGCTTCACGCTGCCGCTCGTCTCCCCGGGCACCGATGGTGTACCCGCTGGAGATAACTTCGAAACCGCCTTTACCTCCGGCCAGCGCAATATCTTCCGGCAATCCTTCCAAAAGCGCGCTGACGCCTCCCTGGTTAAGTCGGTTCAGTTCGGTGACCGGTATGCCCTGCGCTACACCTTCGATGTCTACAACGTCAGCAACACCACCAGCTTCGACATACCCACCGACGAAGTCACTCAGAACGCCGGCTACAATAACGCGCCGAACACTGCCAGTTCCTATAGCCAGGTGGCTCCTACTCCGCAGCAGTGCCAGTCGAACAGCGCGCCCGCAAACACGTTCTATAGCTGCCCGACCGGGCTGGGCGTGGTTAAACACACCATCGGCAGCCCCCGTCAGATTCAGATGTCTCTCCACCTCAATTTCTGAGCATCTGATCTATACAAGAAAGGCGGCCTTCGGGCCGCCTTTCCTTTTGCCCGCAGCTGAACCCTACTCGCTCACCACGACCTGAAGATGAGTTATCGGTGCGTCGGCAAACCTGGCCTGCAACTCGCTCGCCGTCGTGAAAATCTTGCCCTCAACATGCCTGGCGGAAAACTCCACCGCCAGCGTCTTATCGCTGAAGGGGTACGGCTGCAGCCGAAACCGCCGTCCACCGAGAGGCTCGACGCGCACCTCCGCATACCCTCCATCCCGCAAGGGCAGCGGATGTAACAACGTCGCCGGCCCCAAAAAACCCACGCAACTCAGCAGCGAAAGATTATCCGTCGCCTGCAACAGCCTGAAATGATCGCGGATGCGCGTCTCGCTCTTCTCTTCTTCAGAGAATCCTTCATTCGATCGCACCCGTCGCAGCAATTCGCCCTGAAATTTGCTCTGCTCCACAAGAAACCGATCCAGCAAAGGTAACTGCTCAGGACGAATCGTCGACCGGTCCGCCCGCTCGGTCAACAAATTGTAAGTATGCATAGACACCAGCAATCCCGCGTAGGCGTCCTCGTCCGCCATCAGCCGCACAGCTCGATCCCTCACCGCGAGGTAGTCTTCCAGGTCAATCTCCTCAAATGCCGAATATTTCCCGACCAACTCCGTAGAAAATGCCGACGGCTTCCCCTCCCTCGTAATCTGCGGCATCGCGTCCCGACCCGTCCAGCCGTCATCGTGGCACCGAATGCCCAGCAGCACATTCCTCCTTGGTTCCGGAGGCAGAAACCGGTCGTTCCCCCAGGCTTCGGCAAATGCTCCCGCCAGCCGCGCATGGTCGGGATGTGTAACCAGCCACCATCCAGTCTCCGATTCCAGCCTGAGCATGATCCCCCGTCCTTACTCTTCTTCCACCTTCAGCTTTGATTCGTGCCAGTGATGCAGGAAATACCATTCCACAAACATCACCACAAAGAAAAACGAGAAACCCAGCACCGTCGCAGCGATCACAAGAGCGAACAGATACGCTGTCTGCAATTGGGCACTCGCGTACAGGATGGAATACCCCAGTCCTCCCTCGCCCACGCGGCTCGACCCCGCAAACAGTTCTCCCGTAATGGCCCCGATCACAGAAATCCCCGCCGAAATCCTGATCCCCACAAACAGATTGGGCATTGCATGCGGCAGTCGCAGCTTGAAGAGTATTTGCGCCGGTGACGCTTTATGCATCAGGAACAGATCAATCAGATTCCGGTCCACGCTGATCAATCCCTGCGTTGTGTTCGCAATAATAGGCGCAAGGCAAATGATGAACGCCACCACCGTCACTGCCCACGTCCCCGATCCCACCCACATCAGGATCAGCGGCGCGACCGCGATGATCGGCACCGTCTGCAGCAGGATCGTGTAGGGATAGAGCATGCGCCGCAGCCACGCGGACTGCGCGAACACCAGAGCAACCGCGACTCCTGCGACGATGCTCATCGCCAGCCCGCCGCCCGCGGCTTCAGCGGTAATCAGCAGCGAATCCGCCAGCGGCGCGAACCTCGTGCAGATCGTCTCCGCCACCTGCCACGGCGCAGGCAACATGTACGGTGGGATATGAAAGCTCCACACAAGCGCCTGCCAAAGCGCAACCAGTACAGCAAACACGGCCAGGGCATTCAGCGTGGTGATTAAATGCCGCCTCATGCGCTGTGCGTCTCCCGCAAAAGTCTCGACACCCGCGATACTTCGTCTTCAAATTGTTCTGAGATTCGCGTCTCCGCCGTTCGCTCGGGCGGCAACCCCGGCTTCACCACTTCATGAATGCGCCCCGGATGCGGAGCCAGCACCACGACCCGCGAAGACAGAAACACCGCTTCTGCCACCGAGTGCGTTACAAATACGACGGTCCACCCCTGTTCCTGCTGCAAACGCAGCAGTTCTTCATTCATCCGGTCCCGCGTCATCTCGTCCAGCGCGGCAAATGGCTCGTCCATTAGCACAATGCGCGGCCTTGTCGCCAGCGCTCGCGCTATCGACACACGCATCTTCATCCCACCCGAAAGCTGCCGCGGATATAGCCCCGCGACTGCGGAGAGCCCCACCAGCGCGAGCATCTCGCTCACCTTTTGAGCGCGCACCGCCCGCGTCGCCCACTCCAACTCCAGTCCCAGGCCCACATTGCGCTCCACCGTGCGCCACGGCAAGAGCGTCGCATCCTGAAAAATGAACGAAATCATCTCCCGCGCATTCAAGGGCGTCATGCCATTCACCGTAATTTCGCCGGAACTCAACGGAGTCAGCCCGGCAATCAGGCGCAGCAGCGTCGACTTTCCGCACCCCGACGGTCCCAGGATGCTGACAAACTCTCCGCGCTCGATCGTGAGCGAGATATTCTCGAGCACCGGCGCACGCGTGCCGAATCGCTTTCCCACGCCCGCAAAAGCAATTTCAGGAACCGTATCGCTCATCGCGCACTCTCCGCGATCACCGGCAAGTACAGCGCAGAGGGATAGGCCGCCGTATGCAGAATCTGCTGTGTCGACCGCGCCCAGTTCCAATGCGATGCCTTCGACGCCGGTATCGCCGTCGAAGGATTGCGGTCGTACAGAGGAAACGCGCTGCTCGCGATTTCCAAACGCGCCCTCTCGCCCGGGAAAAATACGCACGACGTCGGATCCAGGTCGAACTCCCAGCACTGTACCGCATCGGCCTGATAGCTCTTACCCGCAAAGAGATATGAAGACCGCGCCACACCCATGCAAACAAATTGCGTTCGCCCATCCGGAAGCAACCGCACCAGCTTCGCCGTAAAATCCGCGCTGCCCGCCGATGTCGCAGCATAAAGCGCGATGCGCGGGTGACCCAAAATGTGCAGCTTCTCCCGAAGTGGCTCTCCTGTATAAACCAACACATTGTTGCCGAGTTCCGCCTCGGCCTGATCTTGCGGCCCGCTCAACGCCATGGGCCCACCCGGCGCGAACACCGGCACCTCAGGATCGTAAACAAAAACATCCCGCGGCTCGTCGCTCTGGGCAGGGCTCGCAGCCAAAACGCCATCCCCTTTGCGCGAATTCGCCTTTCCTCGACTGCGCAGAAAAAGTTCAAGTGTCGTCTGCTCGGGCCACCCTTCTGCGCTGCACCAGCGGTTCTCGCCCAACGCAAAGTGACGAATCCGGGGTTCATCGGCAAATTCTCCTGCATCCTTCATCCAATGGTTAAACCATCGCAGCAGCAGCTCGTCCGTGTCGAGCAGCGCCTCGCCACCCAGATTCTGCCCCCCGATCAGCTCTCCCCACGGGATGTGAATCCACGGTCCCGCAATCAAATATTGGTGACTCCGCGCAAACTCTGTAGCCGCCCCCTGGCTCAGCGCCAGAAATCCGTCCACGCTGCCATTCAGATACGTATCGAACCATCCCGAAACATGCAGCGCCGGCACGGCAATTTTCTCGATGTCCCGGCTCACATCGAGCCCCTCCCAATATTCTCCCGGCTGGCCATGCGCCAACCAGTCGCGCACATACTCCGGCAACCCCGCATCGTTGATCGCAGGATGCTCCCCATACGGGACAAAGTTTGCCTGCGCTCGGAGATCGCTCCACGCCGCCTCCAGTGCGTCGCTCGCCGGCTTCAGTCCACGCCGCCGCGCGTCCTCGCGCAGCATCTGGATTCCCCATCCCAGCGCCGAACTCAGCCGCAGCACGCCGTTCCGGTAGAACCAACCCCGATACAAATCGCACGCCGTCATGCCCGGCGCGATGCACACCAAACCCTGCGGCTGCTCGGCTGCAGCCAGTAATTGTGTCAGTCCCTGATACGAAAAGCCGTACATCCCGATCCGCCCGTTGCACAGCGGATGGGAATGTAACCACGCGATCGTCTCTGCCCCATCCTTTCGCTCGTTACGAAAAGGATAGAAGTCCCCTTCGGAGTCGCCGCGGCCTCGCACATCCTGGATCGCCACGTGATAACCCTGCCGAGCGAACCAGACCGGATGTGCATAGACCACGGTCGAGGCAATATCGCGACCATACGGCTGGCGCATCAGCAACGTGGGAAACGGCCCCTCGCCCGGCGGATAATAATGATCGGACACCAACCGCACCCCATCGGACATGCGGCACGTCACGCCGCGCTCCAGCCGCACGCCATCGCCGCAATCGACCGGAGCCATTGTCTAGGCTGGACCCTTCCAGCGCAGCATCGCTTCCAGCGCCTGCGCCAGCCGCTCCGCCGCCAGCTCCGCCCAGCGCGCGCCGTTCTCCGCCGTTGCTGGACGCGGATCGCCCATCACACCGCTCTCGGCGATGTCCCGCGTCAGCCACGCAAACGTGGCCGAAGCATTTTCCGGCAGCAGTGTCTCCGGCTTCTCCACATCGGCAATATAGTTCACCGTGTACGCGGCCCGGTCCACCAGCTCTGGCGTCGCGCTCAGCAAGAAGGCCGTCTCTACTTCCCCCGCGTGGAATCCGTACGCACGCTCCTGCGTGCTCAGGCCCTCAAAGTGAACACCACCCGAACCGTGGAGCGAAAACGTTCGCAGCCCGAACTCGGCGCGCAGATCGCGCGCCATCACATCCACCAGCGATGTGTTGCCGCCGTGCGTGTTGTACAACGCCAGCCTCTTAAATCCCGCAGCCGCCACGCTGGCCCCGATATCGCGCACCACCGCCATAAACGTCGCCGCGGAAACCGACAGCGTCCCCGGAAATCCCAGATGTTCGTTGCTCTTCCCGTAGCACA
Organism: uncultured Acidobacterium sp.; assembly: GCA_964610635.1. Lineage (GTDB taxonomy): Bacteria > Acidobacteriota > Terriglobia > Terriglobales > Acidobacteriaceae > Palsa-343. The sequence goes on along the minus strand of CAZSWI010000015.1, from coordinate 1,120 downwards.
CCGATTCCAGCGCATAGACAGGAGCGTCCGCGGGTAGCTTCTCCAATGCCTTGCCCAGCAGAAAATTGCTGATGAGCGTATCCGTCGCCAGCGGCAGGTGATGCCCGTGTTGCTCGATCGCTGCGGTTGGCAAAACCAACAGCGTCTCCTCCTTTGGCAGCGCCTCCACCTGCTTCCAGTTCAGATACGCAAACTTCCTGTTGTCGGGAATCCAGGTCTTCATCGGCTCCCCGCCAGCTCCGCGCCTTCCGGCTCGAAACTCGGCATCTTGCCCGGATTCAGCAGCCCCTTCGGATCGTACCGCCGTTTTGCACGCAGCTGCACATGGTCTTCGCGATAGCGACCGCCATCCTCCACGTTATTCACATGCGGGTTCGCGACAAAGATTCCGTTCTCCCGGCAAATACGGATCATTTCGCTCAACCGCTCCTCCGTCGTGAATCGCACCAGCGGAATCGCCCCTGGAACCACCCGCCCCTGCCCGTTCTTCATGAACTCCATGTGAAACAGAATCTCATTCCCAAAGCGATCTCTAAGCAAGCCCATCTGTTCGCGCACCCGCGCCGGATCGAATCCACATTGCAAATACGTGTAAGCCTCGTCATGCTTGATCGCCCACAGCGTCGTATGGTTCCACGTGTAGTCGGAAAGCAACGGTTGCGCCTTCAGTCCCGCGTAGGCCCCTGAATATGTCACCGTCCCTGTTGCTTTCTCCGCCGCCAGTCGAAAAGCGCCAAGCTGCTCCGTCGCAATCATGAAAAAGATCATGCTTTTCCCTTCTGGACAAATCGTTTTCACAGGCGAAAAGTACTGCGGAATCGGCCACTCAAAGGTCGTCACCAGCCGCTTCGCCCACGCCGCGTCACAGGCGACCCGCTCGCCGAAGTCGAACGCCTCGACGAAGCTGTCAAACGCAACCGCTGCCTGGGTCCACTCCACTTTCGGCGCGAGCATAAGCCAGATCTTCGTGATGATCCCGTTCGTCCCCCACGCATGCAGAATCTCGTGTACCGCCTCGCCTTCGTGAAGATGCACCTGCGGCTCCTCTTCCATCGTGACCATCTCAAGCGCGCGCACTGTCCGGAAATCCCGCAGCCCGCCGTGCATCACCGAACCAATC
>CAZSWI010000014.1:0-29921 GCA_964610635.1 uncultured Acidobacterium sp. | reverse complement strand
CGATTCAGTATCCGGGCGAGCGGAACGAGCTGCTCTACATTCCGTTGGGCGTGGGCGCGGTGATTTCGCCGTGGAATTTCCCGTTCGCCATCATGGCGGGAATGACGTCCGCAGCGATCGTCACAGGCAATACGGTGGTGGTGAAGCCCTCGAGCGATTCGCCCACCATCGCCGCGCGCTTTATGGAAGTGCTCGAAGAGGCCGGGCTGCCGGCGGGCGTGGTGAACTTCTGCCCCGGCTCGGGCGCTTCGTTCGGCAATGCTGTCGTATCGCATGCGAAGACGCGGTTCATCGCGTTCACGGGATCGAAGGAAGTGGGGCTCGACATCAACGAGCGAGCGGCCAGGACGCAGGCTGGGCAGATCTGGATCAAGCGGACGATCCTCGAAATGGGCGGCAAGGACTCCATCATCGTCAGCGCGGACGCGGATTTCGATGCGGCGGTCGCGGGCGTTGTGGCGTCGGCCTTCGGTTTCAGCGGCCAGAAATGCTCGGCGTGCTCGCGAGTAATTGTCGAGGAGCCGATCTACGACGCGTTCGTCGAGCGGTTGCGTGAAAGCGTCGAGAAGCTGACGGTCGGCGACCCGGCGGAGAACAGCAATATGGGTCCGGTGGTGAGCGAAGGCGCGATGAAGACCATTCTCAATCACATCGAGATCGGCAAGAAGGAAGGCCGGTTGATCAACGGCGGCAAGGCGGTCGAGACGCCGGAGAAGGGCTACTACGTTGCTCCAACCGTCATCGCGGACATCGCCCCGAACGCGCGGATCGCGCAGGAGGAGATTTTCGGACCGGTGCTCGCGGTGATCAAAGCGCGGGACTTTGACCACGCGCTCGAGATCGCCAACAACACGGAATTCGGCCTGACCGGCGCAGTGTATTCGACCGACCGCACGAAGCTCAACCACGCGCGGCGCGCGTTTCACGTCGGCAATCTGTACTTCAACCGCAAGTGCACGGGAGCGATGGTCGGCGCCCATCCCTTCGGCGGTTTCAACATGTCCGGAACCGACTCAAAAGCGGGCGGTCCCGATTACCTCTACCTTTTCACGCAGGCAAAGTCTGTGGCGGAGAAGCTGAGCTGAGTCATTAATCGTCAGTTAGCCCGGATGCACAGCGACGAAATCGATCCGTGCGACAAACGCAGGGAAGTTGGAAGCTGCAGGGAATTTGGAAGGCGCTATCGCACACAACCAGCGACAGCGCCCCCAACAACCACAGATCGGCGGCAGCGAACCGTCAGAGGAGCGGATTGTCTTACAGACCCTGCATGATCTGGTCGCCGACTACCTGAGCAGCCTCGGCCAGCATGCGATGGTGAATGGTAAAAAGAGCCAGTTCCAGGCGGTCCGACACTCCGGTTTTGTCGTAAATGCTGCGCAGGTAATTCTTGATCACCTGCTCCGTAGTGCAGAGCCTGACGGCGATCTCCTTGTTTTTGCAGCCTTGCACGATGAGGGCGACGATTTTCAGTTCTTTCGGGGTAAGCCGGTCGCGCACACGTGTCCCTACGGAGTCATCGTCGGCGCGAAGCGTATCCATGCCGTTCGCGCGGACGTTGCGTTCCCCCTGACCGACGTGCCGAACACATTCGATCAGAGCGGGACCGGTGACGTTGCGATGGGCGGCTCCGTTGACCCCGGCGGTGAACCAGGGCTGAACGGATTCGCCGTTCTCGGCGATGACGATACTGCGGCTGCCGGCGGCAAGCACTCTTGGGACGAGCGTCTGCGGGTCGAGTTTAAGGGCTGACGCAAAGATCAGAATTGCGCCACGAAAGGTGTCAAGGGCTGGATAGAGGCGATCGGCCTCTGCGCACTGTGCAATGATGCGGAAGTCATCTTCCATAGCCAGAATTTTGGCAGTTCCGGCTCTGTAGATGGCCTGATTGTCAGCGAGTACGAGCTTGTTCATTTTGTCCGCGTCCTCAATTGGTGCGTCGCCGGGTGACCCGGAAGACTGAGTTAATGAAAGCGCGTTCCGATTCCCAGCACGCGCCGCAAAGCGGTCACCGGGCCGGCGAAAGACAAATCCATCCGCGTGTATGTGCTGGAACACGTCGAATGGCGCCGGATGAAGGATGGTTCTTTCCGGGTATGTGGGGGCCGGAAAGTTGTCGTCGGTGGCCTGTGGTTCCCTGCCATCATTCAGGGACAAAAGTAACGCCGGAAGGACGAAAGTCCTGTGACGAGCGTCACGCATCTTGGAACCCTTTTGGAACCAAAGAGAAACCTTGGTGCGAGACACGGTACGGAATGGCGCCTGTGGATTATTTCGGGACAAGGGCGGGCCATTTCGGCGCAGGAAGGGGGGCATTCGCAGGAATCACGGATGGCCTGTAATTTAGAAGGAGAGTTGAAAGCAAAGGAGTACCGGGATGGCCAGGCCAATCATCCTTGCGGTGGACGACGACGCCAGCGTGCTGGAAGCCGTAGTGCAGGACCTCCGCCGCAAATATGGGCAGACGTATCGGATCCTGCGAGCCGGTTCGGGCCAGGCGGCGCTGGACACCTGCGCGCAGCTGAAGGAGCGCGGCGATGCAGTCGCGTTGATCGTCTCCGACCAGCGCATGCCCGGAATGACGGGAGTGGATCTGCTGGAGCGGGCCCAGAAGGTCTATCCGCAGGCGCGTCGCGTGCTGCTCACCGCATATGCGGACACCGAGGCTGCTATCCGGGCCATCAACACCGCGCGCATTCACTACTACCTCACCAAGCCCTGGGATCCGCCGGAAGAGCGGTTGTATCCGGTGCTCGACGACCTGCTCGAGGACTGGAATCAGGGCTACAAGGCGCCTTTCGAGGGCATCCGCGTGGTGGGGCCGCGCTATTCTCTGCGCGACTATCAGGTACGGAATTTCCTTTCCCGCAATCAGGTGCCATATGTGTGGCTGGATCCAGAGCGGGACGATCAAGCCATCGAGTTACTCGGGAAGTTTGGCGTCGACGACAGCAAGCTGCCGGTGGTTTTGTTTCCGGATGGGACCTCGCTGGTGCAGCCTGGGGACGCGGAGCTGGCGGAGCGAGTGGGGCTGCACACCCAGGCGAAAAAGGACTTCTACGACCTCGTCGTGGCCGGTGCGGGCATGGCAGGTCTGGCTGCCGCCGTCTATGGCGCGTCGGAGGGATTGAAAACTTTGGTGCTGGAGCCGGAAGCTCCAGGAGGGCAGGCGGGCAGCAGTTCAAGGATTGAGAACTACCTGGGCTTTCCGCGCGGGGTGAGCGGCGAGCGGCTGGCGCGCGACGCATTCGATCAGGCACGGAAGTTCGGCGCCGAGTTCATTACGCAACGGGCAGCAGGCATTGAGGGCGATGGGCAATATCGGCAGGTGCGAATGGCGAATGGTGCGGAGATTTCGTGCAGGGTGAGCCTGATCGCCGTGGGCGTGTGCTATCGCAAGATCGAAGCGCCAGGCATCGGACGGCTGACCGGCATGGGCGTCTACTATGGCGCGTCGCTGGCTGAAGCGCAGTCCTGCCGCGACGAGATCGTCTTTATCGTGGGAGGCGCCAATTCGGCCGGACAGGCAGCAATGCACTTCTCCAGAGTGGCGAAACAGGTGACCATGCTGGTGCGTGGCGACTCACTGGAGCGGAGCATGTCGAAATATCTCATCGATCAGATCGCTGGATCATCGAATATAACGGTGGAGGCCCGGAGCGAGATCGTGGAAGCCATCGGTGAAAACCGGCTGGAAAGCCTGAAAATCCGGACGCCGAAAGGCGACGAAGTGCGCCCGGCTTCGTCGGTGTTTTTATTCATCGGCGCGGCGCCCCAGACCGACTGGCTGCCGGAGAGAGTCATGCGCGATCCGAACGGGTTTGTACTTTCAGGGCGCGATCTGCGCGTCGAGGGTCAGTTGCCACGCAACTGGAGAGAGGATCGCGAACCCTACTTGCTTGAGACCTCGATGCCTGGGGTTTTCGTCGCCGGTGACGTGCGCCACGGCTCGGTCAAGCGCGCGGCGACGGCTGTGGGCGAAGGTTCGATGGCGGTGCAGCTGATGCATCAGTATTTGGCGCAGTTCTAAAGGTCAGGAGCAAATGGAAGGCACGACGGCAGCAGCGGAAGCGCAGGTTCGAGCAGTCTCGCAGCAGGAGCTCTCCCAGCTGATCCGCCGCATACCCGTTCTGAGCAAGCTGAAGGAAGAAGACCTGGGCTGCCTGGGCGCCGTGGAGCTGGTTGAAGCGCCGCAGGGAACGGTGTTGATCGAGCAGGGCGCCAGCGTTCAGGGATTCTTTATGGTCCTCGAAGGGGAAGTCCGGCTTACCCGGACAGAGGTGAATGGCAGCGAAACTCCGCTTGGAATTTATCAGGACGGTGACACGCTTGGGGAAGCGCCCCTGCTGCTGGGAGCGAAGAAGACGGGTGTGCAGGGCGTAGCCACACGGCCGGTGCGGATGCTGCGCGTCAGCGAGGAAGGTTTCTGGCGGCTGATGGCGACCTGTCCGACGGTGCGCCAGGGAGTCCTGGCTACGACCGCGCAGCGAGTTCACGCCTTCCAGGCGACAACGCTGCATCGCGAAAAGCTGATCTCGCTGGGCACGCTGGCCGCGGGCCTGATGCACGAGCTCAATAATCCCGGCTCTGCCGCCAAGCGCTCGGCAGCGCAGCTCAGAGAGAACCTTACCCGGCTGCAGGAGATCAGCATGCGCTTCTGCCGCACGCCGCTGTCGCCGGAACAGTCATCCTGCCTGCTCGATATGCAGCGGGAAGTTTTTGCGCTGGACAAGAAGGCGAAGCCGGTGAGCAGCCTTGAGGAAGCCGACGCGGAAGAGGAAATGGGCGCCTGGCTGGAGAGCATCGGCGTGACCAACGCCTGGAAGCTGGCGCCCACTCTGGTCGCGGCCGGATGGCGGCGCAACGATGTGGTTTGCACGCAGGAGGCATTCCCCGGGGAGACGCTGCAATCCGCCCTCAACTGGCTCGAGGCGCTGATCTCGTCGATGCAGCAACTGACTACCATCGAAGAGAGCCTGGCTCGGGTGACCGAGTTGGTCATCGCGGTGAAGAAATACGCTTACGAGGACAAGAACGGCGAGCACGTGATCGACGTTCATGAAAGCATCCAGAGCACGCTGACCATCCTAGGGCACAAATTCCGGCACAAACAACTCGCCATCGAAAAGGATTTTGCCGCGGAACTGCCGAAGCTGAAGACTCGCGGCACCGGATTGAGTCAGGTCTGGACGAACCTGCTGGACAACGCGACCGACGCGGCTCCGGAGGCATCGACCGTGCGGATTCGCACCTGGTCGGAAGACGGTCCCGAAAATGGCCTGGTGTGCGTGGGTATTGCGGATCAGGGCACCGGCATTGCGCCGGAGATTCGAGGGCAGATTTTCGAGCCCTTCTACACCACCAAACCGCCCGGGGTGGGAACAGGACTGGGACTCGACATAGCGAGGCGCATCGTGACCGCGCAGTACAAGGGGACGATCAGCTTCACGTCAGAGCCGGGCCGGACGGAATTCGTGGTCAAGCTGCCGGTGAACAACAGCAAGACGCAGGGATAAGCGAGAAGATCAGCGAAAGCTATTCCGAACGCAATGCCTCAACAGCGTTGACCCGCGCTGCGCGCGCCGCAGGCACAGCAGACGCGATGACTGCCGCGGCCAGGATCACCAGAGCCGCCACAACAAACGACAGCAGACCCGGCAGGTGTACCTCGGCCACATATCGGCCAATGCCGCGCGCAAAAGCGATGCCGAAGATCACGCCCGCCCCCACGCCGATACCGGCAATGGCCAGGCCCTGCAGCAGCACATCGTTCATAATGTTGCGCGGCTGCGCGCCGAGCGCCATACGAATGCCGAACTCGCGCGTGCGTCCGCTGACCGAGAATGCCAGCACGCCCGCTACACCGACCACCGAAATCAGAAGCGCGACGGCCGCGAATCCACCGAAGACGACGGCGTTGAGTTTGTCGGGCGTGAGGACTTCCGCACGAATGTCCTGGAGTGTGCTCGCGCGCTCCACGGGCTGCTCGGCCGAAATTTCGCGAATGGTGCGGGTGATGGCCGGAACCAGGATATACGGATCGTTGTCCGCGCGCACGAAGAGCCGTCCCTGCCATCCTTCCTGATCGGTCGGCTGATAGACCATCATGGCAGGCGAGGGGATGATGTTCTCGTCATCGACATCGGGAACCACGCCGACGATGCGGCGCGGCTCGAGGCTGATGCCAATGAACTTCATCACTGGATCGGTCCAGCGCAACTCGCGATTCAGGACGTTTTGCCCGGGAAAGAGCGTCTTCGCGAAGCTCTGGCTGACGATCACAACGCGCTCTGCGCCGTTCTTGTCCGTGTCCCGAAAATCGCGGCCCTGGAGCAGAGGGAGGCCCAGCGTTTCAAAGTAGCCGGGGGACACCGAGCGAAACTTCGCGCGCCAGTCGTCGATGCCGTTCTGTCGCGTCGCACCCGTTGCCGCAAAGGTGAAGCTGATATCGAGCGCCTGATCGTCGCGCCACGGCACGCTGAATCCGGTTGACACATGGGCCACGCCGGGCAGCGCGCTCACGCGGCGCTGCACATCGCGGTAAAAGTTCTCGACCTGCTCGGGAGTTTTGCCATACGACATCACCGGCAGATTCACAGCCAGCACGCGCGAGGTGTCAAACGGCGGCCGCGTCTGCTCGAGTGTGTAGAGGGTTCGCATCAGCACGGCTGCTCCTGTCAACAACAGGAACGATGCGGCGATCTGCATGACGGCGAAAATGCGCAGCCGGCGGTTGCTGCCTCCCGTCACACGCGTTCCGCCGGTGGTGAGCCCTGCGGCCAGCGGCGCGTTCCCGGAGGGCAGCCGCGGAATGAGCGCGAGGAACACAGCCGCGGTGAGCGCGAGGGCAATGCCAAACCACACCAGGCTGAAGTCGAGCGTCAGTCCATCGGCGCGCACGGAGAAGCGCGCTGCGTAGCGTCCCAGGACAGCTACCATCGGCCACGCGAGCAGCAACGCCGCGACTACGCCGCTTCCGCACAGGACGAGACTTTCGGCAAGGAGCGAACGCCGCAACGCCGCTGTGTTGGCGCCGAGCGCGGAGCGAACGGCCAGCTCGGATTCGCGGCGAACCGTGCGCGCCAGAACCAGATTGGCGACATTTGAGCACGCGATCACAAACAGCAGCCCGGCGGCCGCAAACAGCACCCACAAAACTGTATTGGCCCGCGAATTGATCTGGTCGTGCATGCGCGTCACGCCGATCTGCCAGTGATCGCCGGGCTTGTAAACCTCAGGATGGGCGGCCAGGATCGCGGCGTAGCGCGTGCGCAGTTCCGCTCGTGCAGAGTCGAGAGTCGCGCCTGGAGCGAGCCGCGCGAAGACCTCCGTCATGCGGTGCTCACGGCCGGTGACCATGGTGGCTGACAAATGGTGAGGGCTGGTCACGACGTTGGCGATAATTTCAGTTGCAACCGGATAGGGCACCGACGGCTCGAGAACCCCCACGATGGTCGCCATCCGCGCTCCACTGTAGCTTTCGAGACGCACCATCTTTCCCAGCACACTCGGGTCGGAGTGCAGAGACCCGCTCCAGAATCGATACGTGAGCACAATCGCGCCGGCCGCATTGGCGCCGTCATCCGCTGGCGTCAGCAGGCGTCCCAGCACGGGCCGCAAGCCCATCACTTCGAAGTAATGGCCGTCGACCACGCCTGCGGGAATCTCGCGCGGCGTGCCGAGCCCCACGATGGTGAAGTCAATCGCCGAAAACGTGCCCAGGCCGGTGATTGTTTTCAGCCCTTTGCCGAGGTCATCGATCTCAGGGATGGAAAATGTCGCGTTCTGGTTGCCGATGCCCGGCGCACTCTGCCGCAGGTAGAGGAGGCGATCTTCATCGCGGTTGGCGAGCGGGCGCAGCAAGACGGCTCGGACCACGCTGAAGATGGCGGCATTGGCGCCGATGCCCAGAGCCAGGGTGAGGGCGACGGTAAACCACAGCGCGCGAACCCGCCACAGCGAGCGGAAGGCAATTTTCAGATCACGAAGGAATGACATAGCGGTCCTCCACCGACGCGATTTGGCCCTGGGTTTGGTCCGATTCTAACCTGATTCTCTGGTCGTCCGATCCTGGTGGCCGCTGGGGCGGCTTGACAGTATACGTTGATATCAACATAGTGGAGTAGATGTCAAGGGCCGGCTCCGTTCCTTTCGAAACCACGCTGCACGTGCACGACTGCTGCCTCTGTCTTCATGTGCAGAGGGCGGCCCGCGCCCTGGCTCGCCGCTTCGATGAGGCGCTGCGCCCCGTCGCACTGACCAACGGCCAGTTTTCCCTCATTATGTCGCTCAATCGCCCGGAGCCGGCGCGAATGGCGTCGGTCGCAAATCTCCTGGCCATGGATCGCACCACACTCACCGCTGTCCTGAAACCACTGGAGCGGCGCGGTCTTGTCAGGGTTACCGCCGATCCCACGGATCGACGTGGCCGCCGGCTCAGCCTGACCCCGAAGGGGAAGGCTTTGCTCGCTCGCGCTGTGCCCATCTGGGAGCAAACCCACCGCGAGGTTGAAGCGCAACTCAGGAGCGCCGATGGCCCAGGGTTCCAACGTGGGAACTTCCAACCCAATCGCCTCCGAGATTTACTGCGCGCGCTTGCCTGATCGTCCCTCTGGTTGTTGCTGTCCGATTGCCTGAGACAGGCCAGACCGCGGCTGAGGCTGAAAAGTAACTCGAGCCGCCGACACAATTGGGGGGCCTCACAGGCTGCCTTCGCCGCGTTGGCGTGAAATAGGTGGTCCTACTCGGCTTTCTTTTCATTATTGCTGCGGTCGTCATCGGGCAGCACGTGATCCGGATCAACCAGGACTGAAGCAATTGGCGCCTTATTGTCCAGCGTCCACACATATTTGCCCTGCCATAGCCACGTCTCAACGGGAAGTTTCACCCGTTCCTTTGTACCGTCTTTAAACATTACTTCGACGGTTGTCGGCAGCACCAGTTGCCCACGGTTGCTCAAAGTAACTGCCGAGCCTTCGATCTTGTCCACGGCTACATCGTATTTCCAGTTATTCAGGTACCATCCGCGCCAGAACCAGCTCAGGTCTTCGCCGCCTTCGCTTTGCATCTCGCGGAAAAAGTCCGATGGCGACGGATGCTTCCAGGCCCAGTCGCGGATATATTTCCGAAATGCCCAGTCAAAGCGCTCCGGCCCCAGTATCTGCTCGCGCAGCAGCACCATTCCATAAGCGCCTTTGAAGTAACTCACAGGATGCCCCAGAGTCCACGGGTAAGCATCGGCGCGGGCCATCAGGGTGGGAGCATCCGGATTGTCGAGCACTTTCAGAATCGTGTCTGGCGGTTCGCCACCCGCGGAGTATTCCGAATCCCGCTTAGGCCCGAATTTACCGCCCGCGAACTCCGCCGACTCTTCTATGTCGATGAAGGTGTTGAACCCCTCATCCATAAAGGCGTTCCGGCGCTCGTTCGATCCCACAATCATGGGAAACCAGGTGTGGCCGATTTCATGGGCGGTCACCCAGAACAGAAATGACCCTTTGTCTGTCACGCCGTCGAAGACAATTCCCGGATATTCCATCCCCGTCGAGAATCCGGCAACGTTAATCGCCACCGGCCAGGGATACGGATACCAGTGCTTTGAGAATCGCTCGATGGTGTCCTTCACATACTGGGTCGACTGGTCCCAGGCATCCGGGCCAACGCTTTCCGGCGGATAAACGCTCATCGCCAGGGACTTTTTCCCGTCCGGCAGATTGATGCGCGCCGCATCCCAGACGAAGACCGGAGAAGCGCTCCAAACCGCATCGCGGGTGTGGTCCATGTGGAAGTGCCACGTAAGCGTACCGTCCTGCTTCGGGCGGCTGGCAGGATCGCCGACCTCGGATGGCTTGCGGATGTACATCGTCGTGTCGCTGCTGCGCGCCTGCTCAAGGCGGTCGAACTCGGCTTTTGTGAGGACGTCTTTGGGATTCATCAGTTCGCCCGAACCCGCAACAATCATGTTTGAAGGAACAGTCAGGTAGTAATCGTAATTGCCGTACTCCAGATAAAACTCGCTGCCGATGTAGGGCAGTGTGTCCCACCCGCGCAGGTCGTCATAGACGCACATGCGCGGATACCACTGGGCCATGTCGTAAATCTCGCCTTTTTCTGACATGCCCCAGGACGTGCGTCCGCCCCACACACCGGGAATCCGATAGTGATATGCGATGTGAATCTTCAGTTGGCCGCCGTGTCCAGCCAATGGAGTGGGTAAGCGGATCTGCATCCGCGTGTCATCCAGCAGATAGTCAGCCTTCGTGGTCTGCTTGCCCAGCTCGATCATGACCGAATCGAAGACGAAGCCCTCGGTGGAGGTATCTTCCGGCAGAGCCTCCGCGCCCGGCCGCGGCCGCCGCCGCATCAGCCCGCCAAGGATCACGTGCCCGCGCGAATCCTTGCGATAAATGTTCTGCTCCAGCTGAACCCATACGCCTGGCAGATTGTCAGGGCTGTTATTCCTGTAAGTAATGACCTCGGCAGCACGCAACTGCTTCGCGCCGGTATCGAGGGTCGCGTGTAACTCGTAATCGGCTTCATTTTGCCAGTAGCTCGGGCCGGGCGCGCCGTTGCTGGAGCGATACGCGTTCACCGGATCGGGCAGCGTCAGTGGAGCGAAGGTGACTCGCGGGTCGAAAGTTGGGTTTGCGCCAGGCGCGGCCTGTGCTCTTGCTCCCACAACCGGAAGAAGGCAGAGCAACGCAAAGAGCAGGGAACAGCTACGCCGCAAAAGCAGGGAATATGCAGATTGCACAAAAGCCTCTCATGGACCACTGAAATAATGGAACGCTGAATTGTTTGAATGGATCTGCCAGGGGTGGAAACAGATTACCCTGGGTCCGAGGAACTTCGAACGTACAGGTTCCCCCGCCCCAACGGGGTCAAAGGCTGGGGCAGCTTCCGCCTTGAAATCACCACCGCCGGCGTCGTCGATTCGCAGCAGATGTCTGGCGAGCACCAGCTAACCGCGGAAAAGAAGACCATCGACGCCGTGAAATTCCCCGAGCTGCTCCCGCCCGGCTCGAAGCCCCATCTGCTGCGCAGCGCCGTCGTCAGCTGCCCAGCAATCACCGGCCGCGAAGTCGTATTGGTCCCAGATAGCGGCCTGCAAACCGAGCAGAAGTAGTCCGCGCCCGGCGGCCGGCCGCGCACGATTGTTTGCAGAAGGGCTAGGGCGTCGAAAGCATGTCCGGCTTGCCGGTGGCCAGGTCGACCGGCACAGAATTGTGCTCCTCGACGATTAGCCACTTGCCGTCGATCTTGCGCCAGACATCGGTGCTGCGCACTACAACGTGACTCCGGGTGCCGTCCTTTGCCGTCATCGTTCCGTCGTTGATGAAGCGGGTGTAAGCGACGGGTCCCACGACCGTAATCTTCAGATCCGAAACGGTATTGGTGAGCGGCCCCGGAAACTGGGCAAACAGCCCTTCCCAATTCTTTTTGTACGAGTCCCAGGAAGGATAGGCGCGCGGCGGAATCACGTCGTAGACGAAAACGTCAGGCGCGTAGAAAGACATGACGGTGTTCGCATCCTTCTTGTTGAAGGCGTCGTTCCATTTGGTGTAGAGGGCCTTGATGGCCGCCTCGTCGGGGGAGGCTTTCACCTGCGCGCTCAGAGGGGAATTGCCGGCGGTGAGGGTGAGCAGGACGAGGATCGCCGCAGTCAGACAGACACGCTTCGGCATGGATTGCTCCTTCGGAAAGAAGAGATTTTCCAGTGGGTCGGGGAATGCCGCGAGACTACCGGCGCAGAGGTTGGCTGTCAAGGTCACGGGGCGCACGCGCCCAGGAGTTCAGGGCAGGCTCTCTGGCACCGTCAGTCGAAAAAAGATATATTTTTCCTTGCCACAAGATATATCTTACGATATATTGTATTCAGGAGAAGAACATGTTTGAACAAGTATTTGAAACAAAAGAAGATCGTGGCGCCCACAAACGCCACTTCAAGGGGCATCATCCCCATCACCACCCTGAAGAAGGCGCTCGAGGCTGGTTTGCAGCTGGGTATTTCGGAGGTCCCGAAGGCCGGGAAGGTTCGTGCGAGGGCCGCGGACGGCACGGCGGATTCGGCTGGGGTCGACGCGGACGCTACGAACGAGGTTTCGGTGGCCGGGAGCGTCTCTTCGACGCGGGCGACCTGAAGCTGGTGATCGTGAAGCTGCTCTCAGAGGAGCCGAGCTATGGCTACCAGTTGATGAAGCGTATGGAGGAGCGGCTTTCGGGCGGCTACACGCCGAGCGCGGGCGTGATCTACCCGACCCTGACGCTGCTCGAAGAAGAAGGGCTTGCCTCGGTCTCGATCTCGGACGACAACAAGAAGGTCTACACGGCGACCCCGGCAGGGCTCGAGTACCTGAAAGCCAACAAGGAGCGCATCGACGAACTTTTTGCGCGCCTCGACGAGGCGGGCAAGGGCTTCGAGCGCGGCCGTTCGCCGGAGATCATGCGAGCCTTCATGGAGCTGCGCGGCGCGGTGATGACGCGGCTGTCGCGCCAGAACGTGACTGCCGAGCAGGTCCGCAAAATCGCCGACGCGATTGACGCAGCAACAAAGGCGATCGACGGTCTGTGAGCGCAGCGAACCTTCAGGATCCGCCGACTGGGTAGCCGAACCCGGGTTCAGCTACTCGCGAATCGATTCTGCGGATGAGGTCCGGCTTCCCCCGGACCTCACCTGAGTCTCTGTGGCCCCCCTGAATATTTGCGGTCATGGATCTGCGGTCATGGATCCAGACGGCAGGCTTTCGCAACACGATTGCGGTAAGGGCAGGGAAGCCCTGTCGCAGTTTGGGGCGGAAGCAGCAGCCAGGTTGCGCCGAGCGGAGCGAGCGCGGTTCTTCGCTCGGCGTCGGTCATTCTATCCAACGATAATTCAGCGTTGCGCTGGATCGCCCAGCGGCCTGCAAGCTGCGGCACAACGGCGGCGACGCCAGCATCCTTGTCGTCGGCGAGATGATCCCGCAGGGTGATCGCGCGAAACCCCTGCTCATCTTCCTCGGGCAGATAGACAAGCTGTGGGTTGAAGGCGAAGACAGCGCTGGGCGGAGTATTGTCACGAATCCAGAGAAACGCCTGCTGGTAGGGGTTTGCGGATTGCGATCCGGGCCACTCCATGTGCACGGATCCCCTCCACGACCCAAGCTGCGCGGCAAACATCCCGGCAAACAATATGGCAAGCAAAGCAAGAGCGCCGACCCGCGAACGAGCAACGAGCGCCGCGAGGGCTCCGCCACTCAGAACCACCCCAACTGCGTAGATCAGATGAAAGGCGCGCAGCACCTGCACGGGCACGAGCAAGTAAGGGCCCGCAGGCGGGACGAACCACGTCGCGATCGCAACGCTCGTGGTTCCCAGCAGCAGGCAAGTGAGGCACACCGTGCCCTTTCTGCCTGCGGATCCAAAGTAACGGCAAGCCGCAGCATAGAGGATCAGCGGCAGCGCCAGCCCCAGCAACTCGTACCAGCGCCAGCGCGCGAGAAAGAGAAATGTCCGCGGAGCCAGTGAGACGGCCTCCCGATACGCAGGCGAGATGGTTGTCCAGTACGCGGCCGCGAACCCCGCACCGCAAACGGCGATTGCCCCGCCGGAAAGTCCGGCTGCCATACCCATCGCCCACCGCGTACGACCTAACCCAACGAATGTATGAAGGATCACGAAAGCCAGCGCATAGGCGCCCATCAGGGGATGGATCGCCAAGAGCAGCGCCACCAGCGAAATCGTGCGCAGCCAGGCGCGGTCGATGCAAGCGGCGACAGCCATCAGGCTCAAGGGAGTTGAAAAGGAACGGGCCGTGACATAAGGATCCATCAGAACGAGCGCGGTTCCAGCGACAGGAAGAGTGAAGCACCCAGCCGCCAGGAGCACAGAGCACAACCGGGCAGCTTCATGGGCAAAGAGGCGAGCGGCCAGCTCTCCACATGCATTGAGAAACAGAAAGATCGACAGCAGGTGAGCGGCGAACAGCGCCCAGGCAAGCGGCAGATGCGAAGCGCGGACGACACCCGCCACGATCCAGGGCAACACGGAAAACTTCGTGAACGCCTCGACGAAAGTTGCGTTCAGTGGGTAGAGCGAGGGGTCCAGGATGTGGCGGACTCCAGCCACGAAAATGCCCGCGTCCCCGGCGAAAGGATGAAAGCCGTGGACGAGAAGAACGACCGGGGTCAGCAGCGCCGCCGCCAGGCTTGTCGGAATGAATTCCGGTAACGGCGACGCGTCGGCGATTCCCGGCACAAGGCGATGGGGTGAATGCAGTACTGTCGACGCGGTCATCACTTCACAGGTTCCGGGTTACAGGTTCTCTTGTACCAGCGCCATGGCTTCGGATGCGACCGACGGATCGAGGCCAAAACCTGGCAGCCAGCGAACTTCCTGCTCCCGGCGAAACCAGGTGAGCTGGCGCTTCGCGTAATTGCGGTGGGCCTGACTCGCCGCGGCGATTGCATTGGCTTCCGTCATCTCTCCCCGAAGCACGGCGCGCGCCTGGCGATAGCCGAGCGAATCGAAGGAGCGAGGCGTTTCGCCATATTTGCCGATAAGGCATCGAGTCTCCTCGACCAGGCCATGAGCGAACATCTCCGCAGCGCGGGCGTCAAGGCGAGCGTAGAGCTGCGGACGCGGTGGGTCGAGTCCGATGCGCAGGAGGCGATAGCCCGTGAGCGGATCGCGTCCCGCTTTCCATGCTTCGGTAAGCGGCTGGCCAGCGGCGAGGGAAACCTCGATAGCACGAATTAACCTGGGCTCATCGTTCGAGTGGATGCGTGCGGCGGCCGCCGGATCCAGTCGCCGCAGCATCCGATGCAGCCACCCTGAACCATGGCAGTGCGCACTGCTCCGAAGACGTGTGCGGATTTCTTCCAAACGCTGCGGACCGGCAAAAAGCCCATCGAGCAGGGCGCGCAGATACAAACCAGTTCCCCCGGTCACGATAGGCAAATGGCCGCGGGACGCGATCTCCCCTATCGCCTTGC
Source organism: uncultured Acidobacterium sp. (assembly GCA_964610635.1). GTDB lineage: Bacteria > Acidobacteriota > Terriglobia > Terriglobales > Acidobacteriaceae > Palsa-343. Next base: position 14,952 of record CAZSWI010000014.1, on the reverse strand, counting down.
GAGCCAGACGGCTGTAGTCCCCCGCAGTGAAGAACTGGCTGGGAGGCAGGACATCGATGAGGTGATGCGGGATCGCGCGGCGCTCGTCGGGGTTCGGCTTCGCCGTGCCTACATCCATCTCCTGGTACACGGCGACCGAGTCACAACTGACAACTTCTCCGCCAAAACGGCGAGCCAGGGTCAGCGAGAGGGCGGTTTTGCCGCTGCCCGTCGGACCCAGCAGCACCACCAGAAGAGGTTCCATAGGGACGGAGCCAGAGTAGCAAAGCCGAGGCTCGGCGCGAGGATCCGCAAGGATTCAAAAGCCTGCGTCCGCGCAGTCGAACCAGGGCCTCACGGCTCGCGATGTTGAGCGGTCTACCGGTTGGCCATGCCCCGAGCGTTGTGCACCGGCAGCGTGACGTCGGAGTAGGTGAGAAGAGGACGCTTCTTAAGCGCCGGCCTGGGCCTGGCGGCGGCAGGACTTACAGGCGGAGCGGCGAGTTGCGCCTTGACGTCGCATACCCGAGGCAAAGACGGCACATCGGGATTCGGGTTGTATTCTTTTCGGCCACCAATCGTAGCCACCATGGCAGGGCTTGCGACCATCAGAATAAAAGCTATACCAATTATCAAGTCATGCATTACAGCACTTCCTCGGGAGAAAAACTGTGTCTTGCCTTTGCGCGCCAGCAGTATGGGCGCCCGGCAACACCTCAGCTATAACACTTCCCTGGGAGGAGAGCTGTTCCCCAATGGGCCGTTACTTATAACCGACGTACCGAAACTTTTGTACCGTGCGTCGTCGACTTCGCACAGATGGCAATGCAACCGCACACCGCAAGCTGGGCCGATCCGCTTACTCCACCTGTTGCTTCGCTTTATAGCCATCTCGCGCAATGATGTCGTATTTCAGCTGCTTATGTTTCTCGTCCTGCATACGCAGCGGGTGGCCTTCCTCGTCGACAAGCTCGACCCGTATGCGTCTATAGCTTCCATCCATTTTGGGATTGGTGGGCTTATAAGTAATCTGATATTGGTTACGAATGGACTCGTTGATCTGAGTGAAGATGTCCGGCATCTCGGCGTCGAACCGGGGCGCGAAGTACATGCCGCCCGTCATCCGGGCGAAAGACTGTAACTCGTTCTCCGCCTGCAGCATCGTGATGCTGTTCATGCGCCCGCTGGCAAAATTGCCGCCACCCATGACGCCCGCGCCGCCCGTCGCGATCGAGAAAATCGTGACGTTCGGCGTCTCCTTGATCTTCTGCAGGGTCTTGTCGAGCGTGATTTTGGAGAAGGTATCCAGTCCGGACGAGATGAGGATGACGTACTTGCGGCCATCGATCCGGGACAGCCGGTCCAGCGTTTCATAGAGCGCGTCAAACTCGTTGGTTTCGCGCCAGGTGGGCATCTGCAGCGACTGCACCGCCTGCTGGACCATCATTTTGTTCTGCGTGAAGTCGGTCAAAATCGTGGTATGCATGTCGTAGGTGACAACGGCAATGTAGTCGTCTGGACGCAGTTGTTGCATAAATGCGAAGGCAGCGTTCCACATGTCGTAAATGAACGAGTAGCTGGTGGCGGCGAACTCGACCAGCAGAACCGCGGTGATGGGCGCTTTCACCTGCCGGAAACTGACGATGTCCTGGGGCGCGCCGTCCTCAAAAACCCGGAAGTTTTGCTCTTTGAGATTGGGGACGAACTGATGCGTCTTTTCCGTGATCACGCCTACGTCGACATTCACGACCGGCACGTCGACGCGCAGCGAGTAATTGTTCAGACCGGGCGGGTTCTTCACTGCCGGCTCGGGCGGCGGAGGCGGAGGCGGCGCATTCTTTTTCGGAATAGCAATCGGACCATTGTCGTTGCCAGGTCCGCCCGCCTCGGGGGCGGTTTGATCAGGCTGTTGTTGCTGGGGCGGATTCTGGGTCTGCTGCCCGGTGGACGAAGATTGCTGCTGGGCCCATGACCCGCAGGCGGGCAGAATCGTCTGAAAGAGCAGCAGGGCAACGGCGGTGATGGCCGGCAGGCGCAGGTGGGATTCCCTCATGAACAAACCTCTGAAACAATCTTCGTGCCGCGGGTGCCCTGGCGGCAAGCGTGGGAGAAGCTTAGTCTATGGACGTGTATAAACGCCTGAATGGTATCCAAAAATGGCCGGCGGCCCTGGCTCTGGCAGCGAGCGTGGCGCTTTCCGCCCAGACGCGGGTTCCTGCCACCCCTGCCGCCGGCGCCGCGGCCCTCCCCTCCAACCCGCCTGCAATCACAAAATTCTTTCCACTGAGCGAGGTTCACCGGGGACTGCAAGGCGTGGCCTACACGGTATTCGAGGGGACCGAACCCGAACCCATGGGTGTCGAGATTCTGGGCGTGCTGCATAACGCCCTCGGTCCTCGCCAGGATATGATCCTCGCCCGCCTCGAAGGCACGAAGCCTGAATATACGGGCGTGGTGGCGGGCATGAGCGGCAGCCCGGTTTATGTCGATGGACGGCTGGTAGGTGCTCTGTCCTATCGCATCGGGCAATTCAGCAAGGAGCCGATCTGCGGGATTACGCCCATCGCGTCCATGCTCGGCGTCGAGGCGCAGCACGCAGCGCCCGCCTCGGAGGTGGCAGACGCGGGGCGGCCTGACGCTGGCCTTGAACGCACGAATCTCGACGAGACTGGCGCAGGAGCTGTCAGCAGCGCTGGCGCGGCGGGGACGCCGGACGGCGCCCTGATTCAGCCCATGGACACCCCCCTCGTCTTCAGCGGATTCAGCCACGATGCCCTGAAGCTCTGGAGAGACCGCGCGCCCGCGGGATTGTTGCCGGTGGAAGGAGCAGGCGGCTCGGAGAGCAGCGAGAAGCAGCCCGGTCCTTTGATGCCGGGCTCGGCGGTCAGCGCAATCCTGGTGCGCGGGGACCTGGACATTGCGGCGACCTGCACCGTGACCTACATCGATCCGAAACGGATGCTGGCGTGCGGGCACCCCATCACCCAGTTCGGGCCCGTCTCGATGCCCATGACCAAGGCGGACGTGGTCGCGACCCTGCCCTCGCCGCTCGAGGCCTTCAAGATCATCAACACCACGGAGACCATCGGCTCGATCACCGAAGATCGCGCCTCGGCCATCATGGGTGAGTTCGGCAAGCCGGCCCGCATGATTCCAGTGACCCTGCGCGTGGTCCGCGAAGGCGAAAGTCCCGAACACTCGACCGATGCCCTGCACTTTGAAGTGATCGATCAACAGCAGATCACACCTATGGCGGTCATGGTCGCTGTCTATCAGGGCTTGATGCAGGCCAATACTTACTCTGCGCAGACGACGTATCACGTGCAGGGATCGGTGAAGCTGAGCGGCTATCCTTCGGTGATGCTCAACAGCCTTGTCGCTCCTACCGATGCGCTGCCGGCGAATCTCCAGACGGCGCTGACACTCGGCGAGCGTTTCACGCGACTCTACGACAATGCGGCTCGCCGGACTCCCATCGAGAGCGTCGATCTCGAGGTCGCGGCCATTCCGCGACGCCTGACCGCGGAGATCGAGAGCGCCCACGCCAGCAAGGTTGAAGTTCACGCCGGCGACACCATCACATTGGAAGCGACCATCCTTCCCTGGCACGGTGAGCCGCGCAATGTGCGGATTCCCGTCAAGCTCCCGTCGAACCTGCCCGAAGGGCCTGTGCGGCTGCTGGTGAGCGACAGCGGCACCCTCGACCGTCTCCTCCAGCCCCCTCAGTTCAACGCGCAGCCCCTCGACGTGGCGGCGACCATCGCTCAGTTGAACAGTGTCCACACCAGCGATCAGCTGTACATCACGCTGCTGGCGCCAGGGGCGCAGGCGGCCGTCGATGGGCGCACGCTGACCGCAATTCCGCTGTCGATGGCCAATGCGCTCGCCCCGCTGCGCGAAAATAAGAGTATGGCGCTCAATGGCGAGTCGGCGGTGCCCATGGCCTCTCTCCCCATGGATGCTGTGGTAACGGGACAGCAGGTGGTGACGCTGCAGGTGGAGGACGAGTAGTCTGGTGTGGCTGAATCGCTGTTCAGATGCGGACAGCACACCCCGAAGCCGGACAACACGCGCCGCGTCTGCCGCTGATGCGGCCGCGATGCAGGGAAGACGTATCAAAGACTTAGCGGGTTTTGGCGACAGTTGGCCGAGTGGCGCGAAAAGTGCTGCAAATGGGCCCAACAGGAGGCTTTCATGGCGTACTTCGAACGGATTCGCGATGTTATCTCCGGGCCCTTCAGCGACGAAATCGTAAAGCAGCGCACAGCCACCGGCTGGCAACTCGTTTCCCTCGAATGGCGCCGTGAACTCCCCGACTCCGAGCACCCCACCGAAGGCGCCTTTCACGAAGAGATTCCTTACGGCCTGCGCATCTCCGATGACTGCCAGCGCCTCGAGTTCGATCCAGCGGAGAACCAGATCCTGCTGCAGATGATGGAAATGCTGGTGCAGGACTTTCCCTTTTCCAGCATCGTCAGCGACCTCAACGAGAAGGGTTTCCGCACCCGCGATGGCCGTCGCTGGACCCCCGTTGCAGTCTTCAACATGATCCCGCGGCTCATCGAAGTCGGCCCCCGCCTCTTCTCGACCGAAGAGTGGGAGACGCGGCGTCAGAAGTTCGCGCGTCTTTCCTAGCAGCGGCTCTACAGCAGCGTGTCAAAGCCGCGCCGCGGCGGCCGCGGGGAAACGCGGCGTGCGGCATTGCTCTGGTCCGGGTGAAGTCGAACCTTCCGCGCCCGGGATAACCGCCTGCGCCATTTGAACGCTTCAGGGGTTCTCATCGGCGAACTCTCGCATCCTAGGCAGGAGAGAACTACTTTCGACCGAGGAAAGAAACAACCCAGATTCCCACCCATAAGGAGCGAGACAATGAAGGTTTTTTCCGCAAATCTCGACAATCTCCGCAAGCTCTACATCAACCAGCTGCAGATGCTGCTCTCCACTGAACAGCAGATCACGGAGGCTTTACCGCAAATGATCGAAAAAGCCACCGATACGCAGCTCAAGCAGGCATTCGAATCGCATCTTCAGGAAACGCGAGTTCACGTGACGCGCATCGAGCAAATGCTGAACCACGCCGCCGGCGAAGCCAAGCCGGTGAAATGCAAGGTGCTCGCCGCGCTGGTCGTCGAGACCGAGGACATGGTGAAAGACTCAGCCGACGAAAGTGTGCGCGACGCAGCTCTAATATCCGCCGGGCAACGGGTGGAGCATTATGAAATTGCCGTTTATGGAGCGGTGCGGCGCTGGGCCCAGATTCTCGGAGAGACAGCCCACGTGGAACTGCTCGACAAAACCATCAAGGAAGAAGGCCACGCCGATCACTTGCTCACCGAAATCGCGGACCGCGTCAATCCTTATGCCCAGCGTGCGGCATAACTCAATCGCAATAACAAAAAGGCCGGACCCCTCGAGTCCGGCCTTTAGTTTTCATTGCGTCATTAATGGATCCTCTTCCGAGGAGTGCTGAAGGGATTCTCGATCCGTATTCCCGCAATGCGCTGTCCGGGATTCATGTCTTCGGACAGGATGCAATCCGCGCCCGACTTCAGCGCGGCCGCGACGATAAGAGCGTCCCAAAATCGGATGCGAGCCTCAACCTCGATGCGGAACGCGGTCGTAAGTTCGGCAGCGCCGGTTTCAACGCACCAGGGTGCATACGCATCCACGACCAGGCGAGCGGATTTCCGAGGCAACGGCGATGCAATCTTTCGCGTCGCATTGACATAAAACTCCTGCAGTACCTGCGGGCTGACCGCGCCCCCGCTCGCTCCATAACTCCTGAAGAATCCGATTTGCTGTCTCGCGTTTCGAGGCTTCATCGACATCGTGCGCGTGGATCAGCACGTTGGAATCGATGAATGTCTTACCGCTCATGCAACTCATCGCGGCCGGCAGGTTGGCCGCCGAGGTGGAATCCCTTTTTTTAGCAGGGCGACGGCCGAGCGATGGGCGCGCTCATAAGCCTCGTCCTCCCCGGTGAGGGTTTCGATCTGATCAGCGAGCAGCCCACTGATTGAGGTCGAACGCTTAGCGGCAAGCACTCTAGCTTTCCGAACGGTTTCTGGACTGAGACTTACGGTGACATTCTGTTTCCTGGGCATGGGTTCCGTCAAATGTCGCACGTGTAGTGCGCGCTGCACGTATCCTACGTGCGTTTCTCCCGATCTTCAGGCTCGACTTTCCTGGCTCATGCCGACCGGCATCATGGTCCCCCCGGCAGCATGATCATCTTTTCCGACGCCTCCCGATGAACCGACCGCACAACGTGCGGGGTGATCACGATAGCCAGCTCCGCGACGTTCAGGTTGCTGTTCTTATTCGTTGTGCTCTGAAAGCCAGGAATCTCGCTCACGCCCGGCAGGCCGGTGATCGAATCGGACTCCGCACGGGACAGCGAGCTGACCAGCAATGCGGTCTCGCCTGTGCGCATCGAAGTGATCGCGTTGTACTCGCGATTGTTCAGCAGCGGAAGCCCGTTCAGGGTAGAGCCGGCCAGCGACGAAAGCGTAAAGTCAAGTTTCAGGGAAATCCTGTCGGTTCCCATCATGGTCGGCGTCACCTTGAGGGTCAGCCCTATATCCTGGTACTGCACCTGCGGGATGTTCACCGACGCTGCGGCCTGGAGCGACGCCGGGCTCACTCCTAAACCCTGCAGGGTGCTCGACAGCCCGGCAGTCGACAAGCCGGGAATGTTGAGCGGCGCGGCTCCCAGGCTCGAGAAGCTGGACGTCTCGATGGGGTACCGCTCGCCCGTTTTGATGGTCGACTCCTGGCGATCGAGTGCCCGCAGCTGGATCTGGTCAAGCGCGCGCACGTCGGAGGAGTTGAGCTGCATGTTGAGCGACCCGCCCTGATAAACCACGCCCGTCAGCGACAGCCCGCCGCCGAAAACGCCGAAGGGCTGGGTCAGGATGCTGTTGCTGATTGCGCCCGACGCGATCAGGATGCCCAGAATTGCTTCCCAATCGCCAGGCGCTGCCAGCCCGCTCGAAACAATCTGCTGCACCAGGCTCGAATTGCTGTTGAGGATGTTGCGTGCCTCGGAATAGACATTGAAAACCGTCGTCTGGTTCGGCAGGATCACGCCCAGATTGACGGCCTTCGTCCGATCGATCTCATAAAGGCGGACGTCCAGCTGCAGTTCGCTGCGTCCTTCCAGCAGGCTGGTCAGCGTGGTGTTCAGAGCATTCAGCTCCGCTGGCGAACCACGGACCATCAGCGCGCTCTGGTCGACGTCTGTCGAGGCAGTGCGCACGGCAAACACGTTCTTCGCAATCGTCGAGATCTCGGTGAACTGATCGGCGGCCATGCCGGGCAGGTAGACCGTCTCCATTGCCTCACGCTCGAATTTGTCTCGATTCGCTTTGGTGTCCTTAGCAACCAGGACGCGCCCCGGATCGAGAGGCACAAAAAAAGTCCCAGTCGCCAGCTCCAGGGTGCGCTGGGCTGTGGCGAAATCGGCGTCGTCCACGTCGTAGTGAACCTGCTGGGCGCTGACGGAATCGTCCAGGGTCGCCTGAATTCCATACGCAGGCAATACATTGTTAGCCAGTTCGCGCGCGCTGGTATGCAGGTGAAAGCTCCGCCGCACAGCTTTGGGCTGCAGTTCGATGGGAGGAGCACCCTTCATCTCCGATCGCACGGCAGGCTCGCCGGCCACGGTTTCCGGCGCCAGCTCATCCAGATGCTGCGCAATGATGGGGCTGCCGGGATCCACGCTGTGGGCTTCCGCAATTTTGGCTCGGGCATCCGCAAAATGGCCCAGGATCTTGTCCTTGTCCGACTGCTGGATGAGCTCGCTGACCAGGCGCTGGCGCGCAATCTGGTCGGCCATTGCGTACTTTGGCTCGCTGGGATCGAGTTCCGCCGCGCGCACGAAAGCATCCATCGCCGCTCGGGTATTATCGTGGTCCACGTCCTTCGCGCCCTCGACGAAAAGCTGCGCAGCCTCGGCGCGATCCCTTTTAGAGATGTGTCGCCCGGCGGCCGCCTGCATGGCTGGCGTCGCTGACACAGCGGCCCCTGGTTGCGCCCCGGGCGAAGGCGTCTGCCCTGTAGAAGCGGGTATGGCCTGCGCTATCGCGCCGGCGGCGACCGCCAGCGCCAACCCTGTCAAAATGGCGATCCTACGAAACATCTTCAGTCGCCCTCATTCTGACGTCGGTGGCTTCCAGCAGCGCTTCCAGTGTAGTCGCGCAAACCGCGGGACGATGCTCCATCAGTTCGTCGAAGCTGTACCGGCCTGTCGCCACAGCAATGGTCGGCAGTTCATTCGCGCTCGCCGCTTCAATGTCGAAAGGAGTGTCGCCCACCACGCAGACTGACAGCTCCGATTCGGGCAAAATCGCTCCTTCCTCCGTCGACTTCAGGATTAACCGCGCCTTTTCCGCGGCGTGAGCAATCATGTCGGCCCGCGCTTCAAACCGGTCGCTGAAGCCGCCGAAGCTGAACCACGTACGCAACCTCGCATTCTCAATCTTGATCCAGCCAATCTCCTCCAGATTGCCGGTCGCCACTCCCAACAGCGCGCCTTTCCTGCGTAGATGCGCGAGCGTTGCCTCCACGCCAGGCATCACGCTCGGCAGCAGTTCCGCACGGCGCTCGGCCACATGCAGGCACATAGCTCTCAGAACATCCTCGCGATGCGGACGCCAAAGGGTGTCCTCCACGCGGGCCAGCTGGAACGCGTCGCGCAAAATGCCCGGGTCCGTATTGCCTGAAAGGGTTACTCCATCCAGCACCAGTTCCCGCCCCATAACGTCGCGCACGCTCTTCGCAAAGGCGTCCACGTGAATCCGGTCGCGGTGGCGCAGCAGCGTTCCATCGATATCGAAAAGATAAGCCCGCTGCTCATCCCAGCGAAAACCCTCGGAGAGGTAGACGCGGGGCTCCGGCGAAGTGCTCATGCTTACAGGATATAAGGTGAGCGGATCTCCGACGCGACAGGGTTTCAGCGAAGAAGCGCGCTTGCCACTGCCGGTTCCCGCGAAACTACGGTTAGGGCGAGAAGAAGCACAGGAGTCAGCGGGCCGCTACCGCATCCCCTGTTTAGCGCCGTAACCCGGGCGTTCGCTGCGAGGCGGCCGGCGCATCCCGGTGCGCACCTGCGCCGGATCGATCTTCAGTTCGATCAGAACGCGGCTGAGGGTGTTGCGGTGCACCCCCAGTTCCTTCGCTGCCTTGCACTGGTTGCCCCTGTGGCCGGCGAGAACTTCGAGAATAAAGCACCGCTTGAATTCGCGTACCGCTTCGTTATAGGTGATGCCGCCTGCATGCATCTGGGTGACAAGGTTGTCCAGCTCGCGTTTCACAGGAACCTCTTTCCCGATCCCGGTTGTTGCCGGGGCAACAATTCAACGTTCAATGCAGCCCAACTATGCAGCCGGCCTGAGCCAGTCAGGTTGCGCTTTCCGCAGGACGATCACTCCGCTCCTGATCCGATCTCCCAGTTCGGCAGGAGCCACAACCGCGGCACTCCGCGCCATCGCCAGGAAACCCGGAGCGAAGCGCGACTGCCGGAACCACGTGGCGCCGGGCCAGAACGCGGCAATCACCATCACCGCGATCGTCACCAGCGCGCATCCCTTCACCAGACCGAAAGCCGCACCCGCCAGCCGGTCCGCCCATCCGAGCCCAATCGACTTCACCGACCAGCGGACGATCCTGCCCGCAATCCCGGCCACGATCATCACCGCCAGAGCGATAAGAATAAACGACAGCGCCTCATCCATCTTTGGCGAATGTATCCACTGCGCCATCCATGGGGTCAGCCTCTGATAATCCCAGCTCGCCAGCAGCAACCCGACGATCAGGCCCCCCAGCGAAAATACCTCTACAATCAATCCCGTCTTCGCCGCCGACAGCACAGAAAGAATCAAGACTATCAGGATCACCCAGTCCACGATTGCCATCGCGTTCTCCACCTAAACGGCCAGGGGCCTGCCCGACAACAGCCGGTAGGCTTCCAGATATTTCTGCTGTGTTCGGTTCACCACATTCTCAGGCAGAGAAGGCGCTGGCGCCAGCTTATTCCAGTGAATGCTCTCCAGATAATCCCGGACGTACTGTTTATCGAAGGATTGCTGGGCTCTGCCGGGCGAATACTGATCACGCACCCAGAAGCGCGACGAATCCGGGGTCAGCGCTTCGTCGGCCAGCACGATGCCCATCGATGTCATCCCAAACTCGAACTTGGTGTCCGCCAGCAGAATGCCCCGGGACTCCGCATGCTCCGCGGCCTTGTTATAGAGGCTGAGGCTGATGTCGCGCAGGCGCTCCGCCGCTTCCGGGCCTACCAGCGTCACCATCTGATCGAAGGTGATGTTCTCGTCATGCGTACCGCGAAAGCCCTTCGTCGCCGGCGTGAAAATCGGGCGGCTCAGCCGGTCGCATTCCCGCAACCCCGGCTCGATACGGTTCCCGCACACGATTCCCGTAGCCACATAATCCCTCCAACCCGAACCGGCGAGGTATCCGCGCACCACACACTCGACGGGATACATCTGCGCCCGGGTCACCAGCATGGCGCGATCCTTGAGCTCCTTGCGGTACTTCCACACTTCCTCGGGAAACTCCTTCACGTTCGAGCTGATCAGATGGTTCGGCACGATATCGCGCAGATGATCGAACCAGAACAGCGAAAGCTGGGTGAGGATCATCCCTTTGCCCGGAATCCCGGTTGCCAGCACGTGATCGAAAGCCGAGATCCGATCGGTTGCGACCATCAGCAGATATTCGCCCAGCGCATAAATATCGCGGACCTTGCCGCGGGCTACCAGTGTGAGGTTCCGGAAGTCGGTTTCAAGCAGCGCTTTCAACTTTAACGAACCCTTCCCCCGGCTTCGAAGAGCATTGTGAGCCGCTCTATCTCGCAGGAACACCAATCGTCGAGACTGCGGCCGGAGGTGATGCGTGGGCCGGCGCCGCGAGTCCCGGAGGAGACGATGGAATCAAGCTGAAATCCGATTGTGCGATTGACGGTGCGCTTTGTCAACGCCACGTGAAATCGTCATTTTATGCAGTGTTCACGCGGACTAACTCCGCTTGCCACCCATGTCAAGAAGAAAAATCTGCCCGAGTCTGAAAGCGTGGCTACCGGCTACAGGCCACCGGTTACAGGCTCTCCTACGGCCTGTACGCCGTGGGCTTCGCGGCCACGCGAACGCCCATGCCGTTCAGCCGGCTGCGCGCCTGCGCAGCCTCCGGGGTTTCCGGATAACGGCCAATCAGCGCGCGCAGATCGCGAATCCCAGCGTCCCGCTGATCGAGCGATAACTCGCATTCGCCCTTGCGCAGCTGCGCGGCCGCTGCCTTCGGGTTGCCGGGGAACTGCGCCAGCACCACCCCGTACGCCTTAATAGCGTCCGTATACTTTCCCTGCCGGTACGCGATTTCCCCAAGGTAAAACTGCGCGTTCCCTGCCAGATCGTCGTTCGGATAATACTTCAGTACATCGCCGAACTCCCCCGAGGCAAGATCGTAGCGCGCCGAGTTGTAGTCGCGCAGACCGCCCTGATAGAGGTCGTTGACCGGAGGCGCCTGCGGCTGCGGCGGCGCCTGCTGCTGCGGCTGATTCGGATCGCTCACCGGCTGTCCAGGCTGGGCGGTTGGGCTGGTCTGCTGCGCCGAAGGCTGCGTGTTGATGTTCTGCAGCTGCGACTGCATGGCCTGTACCTGCGCGCTGAGCTTGTCGATCCGCGTCCGCAACGCGTCCATTGAATCGTTGATCCCCTGCATCTGCGTCGAGACCTGATCGATCTTCCCGCCCCCCGCCTCATTCTGCGCCTGCACCTGCTGCTGCAGGGTGGTCACGGTCGAGCCGATGTGTGAGACGCTGTCCGACATCTGCTGAACCACATGCTGCAGCACGCTGAGCTGCTGGTCCTGCGTCTCCTGCAGATGCTGCAGAGCATCCTGCATCTGCTGCACCTGCGTCTGCAGCTGCACCATTTCCTTATTGACCGCATGTGCCGCGGGCTCCATGCAGAGAATGCCCAGAACAAAAACGGTCGAGAGCGAAGCCACAATCTTTCGCATAAAAACCCCGATGGAGCGCAGGCAGCGCTCCCCTCATTATTAATTACAGGACGTTGAAGGCGCGAGTGCCACGCGTCCGGGGACTCGGATGTGGAGGGCGCGCGTGGTTTTTGCCTGTTTCCGTGCAGGTCTCAGATCGCGCGGAACTCCCGCAATCCGAGACCTGCATCTCATTGGCTACTGGCTGCCTTTACTGGTCCAGGGTGAACTGCGACCGCCGGTTCTGCTGCCAGCACGCTTCCGTATGGTCGCTGCAGAACTGCTTCTCCTTGCCATAGCTCACGGTGCGCAGCCGGTCCGGACTCACGCCCGCCGTCACCAGCGCCTGCTTGGCCGCGTTGGCGCGGTTCTCGCCCAGCGCCAGGTTGTACTCCGTCGAGCCGCGCTCGTCGCAGTATCCGCCAATCACCACCTTCAGCTCCGGATGCTGATTCAGGAAATTCGCATTCGCCTGAATCGTCGACTGCGCATCAGGCCGAACGTCGTAGCTGTCGTAGTCGAAGAACACCGGCTTCACCGCCGCTTCAAAGGCGTTCTCGTCGATGCCCGTCTCCGTTATCGGCGCCGCCGGCGGAGGAGCCGCCGAGGCCACCGTCACCGTCGCCGTCGCGTCCGCGCTGCCGCCGTCGCCCTGCGCGATCAGGTGGTAGCTCGTAGTCTGCGTTGGCTGCACCGTCTGCGTGCCTGAAGATGCCACCTGGCCCAGTCCTACGATCGACACGTTCGTCGCATCGCTGGTCTTCCATGTCAGCACCGAGCTTGCGCCCGGAACGATCGTGCTCGGCTCAGCGGTAATGGTTGCCATTGGTGTTGGAGCCGTTGCTGGCGGAGCGGGTGGTGGCGGAGGCGCCGGGTTCTTCTTGTGGCATCCCGCTACCGTAAGCAAAGCCGCGAGACTTGCGGCCACAATCAGGGATTTACGATTCGAATATTGCACGTTTCTCTCCTCCTTTAAGGAGCGTTGTCGGGGTTTTAACCAAAGCGCAGCATTTTCAGAGATCTTGCTGTCTTCGAAGCCCTGTTCCAAACATCGAAGCGACCATCAGGAAGCGGCGACACGAACGCATTCAACGAAGCCACAGTATCTCTGAAAATGCCGAAAGCAGGACAGAAATCCTGCAAGGGTCAGCTTGTCATTTCCAGCTCCAGTTGGGCATCGTGTTGCTGCCTCCACCGTGGGTCAGTTGCTGCTGGTCCGTACCGTCGGCCAGCATCATCCAGATTTCCGTATGGCCGTTTTGCTCGCGCTGAAAAACAATGTGACGGCTGTCCGGCGACCACGAAGGAAAATCGTTGGCACCGGAATCGTGTGTGAGCTGGGTCCAGCGCTTGCTGGCAATGTCCATTACGTAAATGTCGTAGCCGCCAGGCGCTCCTGGTCCATATTTGCGATCCCAGGCAAACGTCAGGAACTGCCCGCTGGGCGACCATGAGGGCGAGATCGCATAGCCGCCGTCGGTCATCCGCGAAATATTCGCCCCGTCGGAATCCATGATGTATATCTGCGGCAACTTCGTGCGCCCACTCACCCACGCGATTTGCGAATTAGTCTTCGGATTCCACACCGGAGAAACATCCGGCCCGCGAAACGCCGTCAGCCGTCGCGCCCCAGCGCCCGATGCGTCGCTTACGTAAATTTCGGGGTCGCCGCTGCGGTCGGAAGAAAACGCCAGCTTCGTTCCATCGCTCGACCATGCCGGCGACAACGTCGTCCCTCCCGCGGCGGGAAAGGCCGTTAGCCGCCCCAGATCCAGCGAAAACATCCGGATCGACCACCCGCTCTTTCCCAGCGAGCTGAACGCCACGCGGGAATTGTCCGGCGAAACATGCGGAGAGAGCGAGATCGTTCCCAGGTGGGTCAGCTGGCGCTCGTTCATGCCGTCGTAATCCATCACCCAGATTTCCTTGCTTCCGCCGCGGCTGGAAACGTAATAAATCTTCGTCTCGGCGATGCCGGCAACGCCCCCGAGGCGTTCGATGATCTCGTCCGCGAAACGATGCGCGATCTGTCGTGAAGCATCCGCATTAGCCTCGCCGCCATATTGCTTGCCCAGCACCTGCGGATTCTGCGTGCTGTGGGTGTCGTACAGGAATCCCTGAACTGAGAGATGCCCCCCGCCCACGGCTAAGGTCCCGAACGCCACCATCGCCGCGTTCGAAGGCTCGGCCGCCCACTGTGGCAGGTTGATCTCCTGCGGCGATCCGGGCATTACGTTCGGGATCATGCTCTTGGAAACCACATCGAAGATGCCGGCGTAACGCAGATCGTTATAGAGCGTCTGATCAAAAGCCGACTTCAATCCTCCGGTGAGCGGATCGGTTGAACCGGCCTTGAAGTCGGCGGCCGCGATACGAATCTTCGAAACCCCGAGGTTGGTCCCGGTGCGCACCCAGTCCTGGGCATGGAGACCACAGGCGGTCAGGGCAGCCGATGCGAGGAGAACACAGATCCGAACAACAATAGCCTTCCATCGGGGACATGCAATCATGCTTTTTCCGTTTCTCTGAACCTGGTTTGCGAGCCGAAGCGCCGGCCCGCGGCCTGATGCTTTCGCCCTGTGGGAAGCGTAGTCGCCCTGGAAGGATTCCTCGCCGCTAATGGGAAATCGATGAATCGACACGTCGAAGACGATCACAGCACCTTCTAATGCGAAGGTTGATCGTATGTAAAAGTGTACTCCACGGAAACATTCCTGCCCGTGTACTGATCAGGTAATGGCCCGAAACTTCCCACCCGCTGCACCGCCTCCTTCGCTGTCTTGTTCAGTGAATAAGAAGGGCTGGGCTGCGGGATGCTGATACTGGTGAAGATGACACTGCCGTCACGCTGGATGGTGAACGTAACGGAGACCTGACTGCCGTAATGGGTGCTCGGGTCAATCTGGTACGTGTACCAGTTCTGGCTCACCAGCCGCGTGATCTTGTCCACATACC